>DASQJA010000111.1:0-34795 GCA_035631275.1 Bryobacteraceae bacterium | reverse complement strand
ACCTCAGCGCCCACCCGCGAGCTTACTTCCTGCTCAATGCGCTGCCGCATTTGTTCCATCTGCGCCGCTGGCACAGTTTGAGCCGTGTTCATGGGCGCAGCCGCCGGACGCGTATACGCATGTACTAAAATCGCCGCAGCCAGTACCGCCGCCGACGCAAATCCCATCACCGGACCCGACTGCCAGATCCTTTCAAACCAAATCCTCTCAAACCAGCGCGGCTCGAATATCTTGTCCGAGACGAACGCGATCCGCTGCGGTGGCTCTTCATCGGCCAGCACGACCAGCGCCGCGCGCGTCGCATCCAGCCGATTCATCTCTTCGCGGCAGTCCCCGCACGCCGCCAAATGCTTTTCGACCCCGGCGCGCTCTCCGGCCTTCAATTCGCCCAGAAAATACGCCTTCAAATCGACAGATGAGCAACTCATTGCGCCCCTCCCGTGTGAACCGGAGCCAAACTCTGCTTTAGGAGATCGAGCGCGGTGTAGAGACGCGACTTGATGGTCGACACCGGGCAACCCAGAATGTCGGCCATCTCTTCGAACTTGAATCCTTGATAGATCTTCAACACAACTGCCTCGCGCTGATCTTCGGATAACCGTTCGAGCGCGCCTTCCACTGCGAGCGACAGCTCCATCGGATACATCCGCGCGCTGGCCTCGCCCGATCGCGGCTCGACCGTCAATTCGCCGTCCGGCCGGTTCTTCCTCAGCAGCGAAAACGCCTCGTTATGCGCGATCCGAAACAGCCAGGCCGGAAACTTCGCCGGATCGTCAAGCTTGCGCAGGTTTTGATAGGCCTTCAAAAATACGTCCTGGCTCAGATCGAGCGCGTCCTCGCGATGCGCCACCAACCGCAGCAGATAATTGAAGACACGTTTCTCCCAGCGCGAGACCAGGACGTTGTAGGCGTCCACATTCCCGCGCCGCGATTTTGCGATCAGGTCGCGGTCCTCAACCTCCCGAAATATCAAATTTCGGCTCCATTTCCACAGACGCTCCCCAGGGCGAAAAAGTCGAAGGGGCTCTTTTATTCTGTCATTTGTGAGTCCTGTACACGGATCAAGGAGTAATTGCTGCAGAACCTCTTAATCGCTGATGTTCAACCTACGCGCTAGGTAGATGGCATTTGGAGCAATCCAGAAAGGAACATCGGGATCGAAGGGCGCTGGCTCTCGGCTCAGGGTCCTCGACCGAGTATGATCCTCCACAACGTCAGCCAATTGGTTGAGTGTGCTGACTTCGATGCAGCGGGCTTTAGTACTGCTATTAAAACCTCGGATATCGGCCGTGACTTGTGGCATGTTCGAAAATCGGGCTCACCATAACGGTAACTCGGTTGTCGACCTTCGTCAGCTCATTAAAAAGGAGCTGGGATAGACAGGTTCTGGCAAATCCGCCTCGCAAGGAGATTGGCTTTTTCGTTGTGTCGCGGTATCGCTTCCGCGTGTCCAGTCTGAGGATTCTCCCAAAGGGAGTTCTCTTTGCCTTCTCTCCGTAGCACGCACCCATGGCGGCGCAGGTGCCTGAGGAGCGCTTCGCGCTTCATCCAATAACGACGAGTTGCTTCTCCGCGTCTGGAGGAAGTGAGCGCAGCGATTCCTCGCGCCTGTGCTCCAGAATCAGCGTGATCGCGTCCCGTAAGTTCGCTAGACACTCTTCGCGCATGCGGCCCTGTCCGTTCGCGCCCGGCACCTCAGCGCAATACTACACAACCACGGACCATCCTGCTCGACGATCGCCGTGAATTCATTGTGCATGCGGTCATTCTACCGCCCTCTGAAGAACTCCTAACCGCCATCCGGTTCTCCGGAGACCGTCCGGGCCGAAGAGTGTGAAAAAGTATAGTCAATGAAGCGACCGTTTCCGCAACCGTGTGGCGCGAAGGCGACTGGTATGTGTCTCGGTGCCTCGAGGTCGACATCGCCAGTCAGGGCGAGACCGAACAGGAAGCGCTCGCGAATCTGAAAGAGGATTTGGAGCTCCACTTCGAGCAACCGCATGCTTCCCGGCCGCCGAAGCTGCGTACCGTTGAGGTCGAGGTTGGGGCGGCTTAGTCCGCTGCCCTTCCGCGAGATCAAGCGCCGCCTTGAGAACGCCGGATTCGTCGAAGCCAGTCAAAAGGGGAGCCATGTCAAATTCGTTCGCACGGTGGGCGGCATCACCGGCCGGCGATTGTCCCCAAGAAGCACGAAGTTCCCGGCCGGCACTTTGCGAAGTATTCTGAGTCAAGCTCATATCGGCATGGAAGAATGGGAAAAGCTCGGCTGATTCGCGTCCACGAAGGCTACAATAAAACCGATCCGGCAACGCCGCCCGTGCAAAAACTCCCCTCCACCGCCGCCTGGGACCAACTCCGTGCTGCCTTCCTCACTTCGCCCGACCCAAACCCCGTCCTCGCCGGCATCACGGAACTCGTCGAAGACCTCGCCGCCAATGCCTTCCGCCAAACACTCGACCCCCTCGGCGAACTCGCCATGCTCGCTGTCGGCGGATTCGGACGCCGCGAACTCTTCCCCTGCTCCGACGTCGACATCCTCATCCTGATCGAGAACGAAGCCCAAACCGCCGTACTCAAGCCCGTGCTCCCCGAATTCGTTCGCCTGCTCTGGGACTCCGGCCTCCGCCTCAGCCACTCGGTGCACACCGTCGCCGAATGCCTTGAACTCAACGAACACAACATCGAGCTCAGCATCAGCCTGCTCGACCGTCGTCTCCTCGAGGGCTCCGCCGCCGTCTCTGACAAGCTCGACTCCAGATTCCCCGCCTTCCTCGATCGCCGCGCCCGCACGCTCACCCGCCATCTCTGCCAAATGACCCGCGCACGCCACGCAAAATACCAGGGCACGTTCTACCATCTGGAGCCCGACATCAAGGAAACACCGGGCGGCCTGCGCGATCTCCACTCTCTCGCCTGGCTCGCCGAGCTCAACAACGCGATCTCGGCGCCGGCCGATCGCCTAGCCGCGCCCGCGCACTTTCTCCAAACCCTGCGCTGCCACCTGCACTACCAATCCGGCCGCGACCAAAACGTGCTCAGCTTCGAAGCCCAGCACGATCTCACTCAGCAGGCCTTCCTCGGATTCCGCGAGCCCGCCGAATTCATGCGCGAGTACTTCCGCAACACCCGCGTGATCTACAACGAAGTCCGCCGCGCCCTCGACATCGCCGAAAACAGCGAGAGCTCGCTCTTCAGCAGCATCCGCGACCGCCGCTCGCGCCTTTCGAACTCCGAGTTCACCGTCTCGCGCGACCGCGTCTTCCTCCGCTCGCCCGCACAGCTTGAAATCGATCCTGCGATCTTCCTCCGCCTGTTCGAATTCGTCGCCCGCCACGGCATCCCACTCGCCGCCGACACCGAGCGCCGCCTCGAATCCTCTCACGAGGCCTTCAGCCGTTTCCCGATTGCCGAAAAACCGCTCTGGCCCGAGCTGCGAAAGATCCTCTCGCTCCCGCACTCCACTATCGCGCTCCGCGCCCTGCACGACACCGGCCTTCTGCAAGTGCTCTTCCCCGAATGGAACACCATCACGTGCCTTGTGATCCCTGACTACTACCACCGCTACACGGTCGACGAACACACTCTGGTCACTATCGAAAAACTCGACGAGCTGGCCCGCACGACAGACCCGTCAGCCAAGCGCCTCGCCGAAGTCCTCACCGAAATCTCCGACCCCGCCCTACTCCGCTTTTCGCTTCTCTTCCATGATTCCGGCAAAGGCGACAACGACGGCGACCACTCCCGCCGCTCGGTCGAACTCGCCCGAAAGGCCATGGCTCGTATCCAAACGTCTCGCGCCGAGCAAGACCTAGTCGAATTCCTGATCGAGCACCACCTCGATCTCTCCGCCGTAATGAATTCGCGCGACCTTCACGATCCCGCCACCGCGCGCATGCTGGCCGACCGCATCGGCACCATCGAGCGCTTGAAGCTTCTCGCCGTTCTCACCTACGCCGACATCTCCGCCGTAAATCCCGCCGCCATGACCCCCTGGCGCCTTGAGCAGCTCTGGCAGACTTACTTGGTTGCCCACCAGGAGTTAGTTCGCGAGCTTGAAACTGACCGCATCGACCAATCCCCCGTCGATCTCCCCGATCCGAACGCCTTCCTGCGCGGCCTCCCCGTCCGTTATCTGCGTACTCACACACCCTCCGAGATCCGCGCTCATCTCGATCTCTACGATCTCAGCCGACCCACCGGCGTGGCGGTCGAGCTGCAGCGCTGGGCCGGCGTCCATCGCGCCACTATCATCGCTCGCGATGCCCCCGGTCTTTTCGCCACGCTCGCCGGCGCCATTTCGAGCTTCGGCATGGATATTGTCAAGGCGGAAGCGTTCGCAAACCGAAAGGGTCACATCCTTGACACCTTCATCTTCGCCGACCCCAAGCGCACACTCGAGCTGAACACCTCCGAAAGCGAGCGCCTTCAAGAAACGCTCGAACAGGTCGCGCTCGGAAGACTTGACGTAGGCAGGCTGCTCAACGGCCGCCCGGCTCCCAACAAAGCGCGCCGCGTCAGACCGAGCGTTCACTTCAACTCCGACGCATGCGACACAGCAACTCTCGTCGAGATAGTTGCCGAAGACCGTCCCCGCTTGCTTTACGATCTCGCTCATGCGTTCTCTTCGGCGGGCTGTAACATCGACGTCGTCCTGATCGACACCGAAGGCCACCGCGCTATCGATGTTTTCTACGTCGCCTCCGACGGAGCCAAGCTCACGCCGCAAATGCAAAGCTTGCTTGAACAAAAACTGCTTACGGTCTGTTAGCCAGCGCTCAGGCCGGGCGCAATACAGTGTCCTTCCCCCGTATCGCTGCTGTGCCGTGCGCCGCGTTGTTTAGCGGCATCGCAGCCGCCACCACATCGCCGGTGCCTCAACGCGATCGCATTCACAAAGGCGACCGGACTTGCCTGGGATACCCGACAATGGGTTCGTTTTGTCAAAATACAATGAAAGAGACCACCTCACTCGGCTTCTGATCCATCAAAATTAGCCTTATCACGTCGACCAGTCCGCTTTGACATGCCTCCCTCTTCCCCGCGCTAAGTCCCCTTCACGAAATTCTCATGAAATCGACATGATCACCGCGCTCTACCAACTTCTTCCCCTTGACACACAGCAATTTACAAAAAGTTTTTCGTTTACGGCGCGCCGCGCCCTGTGCTACTCTAAGGACAGATTGCATGAACCGCACTCGCGCAGTGGTTCTACCTAATCCCCCTAAACGGAGCTAACAACACCTCAGAATGAGCTTTACTGTCTTCCTTGGAAATTTACCTGTGTGGGTCACCAAAGACGATATCAAGTCCTGGCTTACCGCAGAGAACCTGGCATTCGACGACGTAAAGGTGATTCGCAATCCCGAGACACAGGAGTCCAAGGGTTTCGCATTCATCGACACGCCCAACGCCGAAGAGATGAATCTCATCATTCGCCGCTTTGATCGCGCACCGCTCGAAGACCGGCTCTTGAGAGCCAATCAGGCTCAGCCTCCTCGCTCGAAGGGACAAGGTCCCGCGCCCGCAAATCCCGCGAACAACCGAACCGCAGCCGGTCCGCGCCGTGAGCGTGGCGGCAAGAAGCACAAACGTCACAACGCCACCGGTCCGCAGGGTCCCCACAGCGCCTTCGCTGAAGAACTCGCCAAGGCCCTCTAGCGGCCACCCTCCCACCTGCACATCCCGTCCTAACTTAAGCTGTACCTGCCTCCGCACAATCATTTTTTCAGTGGTATACTCAATGGCGCCCTTGTAACATAGGGCAGCGTTTAGTTTCATCGAGATTCCGCTCGTTTAAGGAGTGGTTTCGTGAACTTGCTCATTATTCGTGCCTTCTTCGTTCTGGTGCTCGCCGCCGCCGGCTGGTTCTTGCGGCCGTTCGAGCTTCCAGCCCCCTATGGCGCCACCATCGGAGTCGCGGTCGGTCTCGCGATCGTCCTTTTCGAAATCCAGGTTCGGAAGACGACCCTCAAGCGATTGTTCGGAGCCGCCTTCGGTTCGCTCCTCGGCATCGTGGGCGCCTACCTGACCTCGCTGATCCTCGCGCGCGCCTTCCCCACGAATTCGAGCACCCTGTCCTTCGTCGAGGTGCTGCTCCTTTTATGGATGGGCTATGTTGGCTTAGTCGTCGGCGGCAGCAAGGGCGACATGCTGAACCTCGGCGCGCTGGGCGGCCTTTTCGGCGGGGAACAAACCGCCGGTCAAGCCTTCAAGATCCTGGACACCAGCGTCATCATCGACGGCCGCATCGCCGATATCGTCGAGACCGGCTTCCTCGACGGCTCGCTCGTCATCCCGCAGTTCGTCCTGCGTGAGCTTCAACTCGTCGCCGATTCAGCCGACTCGCTCAAGCGCAACCGCGGCCGCCGCGGCCTCGACGTCCTTCAGCGCATCCAGAAAATGACCCAGATTAATGTCCAGATCCTCGAAGACGATTTCCCCAACGTCCGCGAGGTCGACATGAAACTGATTGAGCTCGCGAAAGTCTACGGCTGCAAAATCGTCACCAACGATTTCAACTTAAATAAGGTTGCGCAGCTCCATGGCGTGGAGGTTCTTAACATCAATGAGCTGGCCAACGCCCTCAAGCCGATCGTACTCCCCGGTGAGCTGATGCGCGTCTTCATTCTGAAAGAAGGCAAGGAGTACAATCAGGGCGTCGCTTATCTCGACGACGGCACTATGGTGGTCGTCGACAATGCTAAGAAAATGATATCCCGCACTATCGATATCTCCGTCACCAGCGTCCTACAAACCACGGCCGGTAAAATGATTTTTGGCCGATTCGATGAACGCGTGCACGGAGTCCACGACAAGGGCCATGCCACGGACCGGTCGCACAACTCGCAGCGTGAACAGCCTACTCCGAACCCACAGCCAGCCGAGCCGCGTGGTTCTGGAGTCGGCGCTGGTGGCGGATAGCCGCAAAGGTGCGTGTGCTCCATTATGGAATTCAAGAAAGCGGCTCGCGTATTCCGTTTTGCGGGCTGTTGGCAAGTTAGCCAGGACGTCCAATGAAAGTCTCCGTTATTCTCCCGGCCGCCGGCTTGGGAACCCGTATGGGCAAAGCCGTCCCCGAAAAGGCCGGTACCAGCCGCAAGCAGTTCATGCTCCTCGAGGGTTCGCCCATTCTGCTCCACACGATCCGGCGTTTCGTCGCCGCTCCTGAAGTGGTTGAAATCGTTGTCGCCCTGCGCGCTGAGGAAATGGACTGGGTTCGGGAGCTTCTGGCCGCCGAACACTTCTCAAAACCGGTGCGCCTCGTCGCAGGCGGTGACAGCCGCCAGGAGTCGGTCGAGCACGCCCTCGCAACGCTCGGCCCTGACACCGAGCTGGTGGCCGTTCACGACGCTGTGCGCCCGTTCATCGAGTATTCGATCCTCGAGAAGGTCTTCGCCGAAGCCGCCGAAAACGGCGCCGCCATTGTAGGCATCGTCCCCGTGGATACTGTCAAACAGGTTCACCGCAACAAAATCCGGCAGACTATCCCGCGCGAGCGCCTGGTCCTCGCCCAAACGCCGCAGGTGTTCCGCTTCGAGCTGTTGAAACAGGCCTTCGAACAGGCGCGCGAGGACAATTTCACCGGCACCGACGAGTCAAGCCTCGTAGAACGCCTCGACAAAGTCGAGGTCTCCGTCGTTATGGGCAGCGACCGCAATATCAAAATCACTAAACCGTCCGACATGGACCTGGCCCGTCTCTTCCTCGCCGAGGAAATGTCCGCGCGAGTCCCGTCTTGAGCAAGATAAGACTCGGGCAAGGCTGGGATTCGCATCGCATAGCACCGGGCCGCCCCCTGATCCTCGGCGGCATCGCCATCCCGTGCGAGTTCGGCTTCGAAGGCCACTCTGACGCCGACGTTCTGTCGCACGCCATCACAGACGCGCTGCTCGGCGCCGCGGCTCTGGGCGACATCGGCATGCACTTTCCTGACTCCGATCCCCGCTGGAAAAACGCCGATAGCCTGCAGTTCCTCACGCGCGCACGCGACTTGGCCGCCGCCAATGGTTACTCGATCGTCAACATCGATTCCACGGTGATTCTCGAGCGCCCGAAGCTCAAAGACTACCGCGAGCCGATTCGTCAAAAGCTGGCCGAGACTCTCACCCTGTCAACGGATCAAGTGTCGGTGAAATTCAAAACGGCCGAAAAAGTCGGTCCTGTTGGTGAAGGGCGATCCGTGGAGGCCCAGGCCTTGGTCACGCTTCAACAGGAGCGTTAATGCTTGCGGTAAACCGCAACGTCGATCCCGAGCCCGCGCTCGCTGTACACGATATGATGTGAACCCAGCCCTTCGAGCTCCGCTGGGATCACCGCCGACCGCGCGCCTCCTACCATCAGAATCGCACCGGGATTCATCATCGCTGCGATGTTTATCAACGCCAACGACTGCTCCATGCGATCGTATGCGCTGAATGCATTCATCGCCACCACTACGTCGAACGCCTGCCCGGGCGTCGTGTCGATCGTCTGCGCTACTACGTCCAAATCGTTCACCGCGATGTGCCCCGCCGACTGCGGTTTCACGGCGATTGCGCGCATGTTGACGTGGTGCAGGCTCGAGGGAACAGGAACGGACTCAGCTGGCCCTCCGATCAATTCGCCGAACCTATTCCAATACGACATCGCGGCAGAGTTCCAGCCGGCGGCTGTGTTGAGCGGGAGTTCCAGAATATAACGCCCCGGCGACCGAACCTTGCCCGAAATGCTCCTCAGATGCGCCAGGGCGAACGGATTCAGTGCGACTGCCGACAACTGCACATCGCTGGCGCGGCCGAGATCCAGCCTCTCCACCGCTTCCAGCAGCGCGAACGGCTGAATGCTCTGCAGCGGAACGAAATCGTATCCGTCCGGTGTCCCGGAGAAGTTGACATCCGGATCGATTACAGCCGCTCGGCGGACCTTTGCCGGCACGATCCCGCTGTTCTTCAAAATATGCAGCGTCTCAGACATCGCGAAATCTTCAAGCAGCGGCGCATGCTCCGTCGCCGCGCCTTCGTTCGCGCGATCGATCGCGCAACGCCGCAGTATGCCACCGAGGTACGCAGGCAGTTCTTCTTCGGTAACGCGCCGCTTGCGCAAAAATTCAAGAACGAACCGCCAGCGCTCTTCATCGCGCGTGTCAAGCCCTTTCACGAAATCGTCGATCCGCGCTCGGGCCACCGCCGCTAGAACCCCGGCGGCGTTCACCGCATCGCTTTGGCTCGCCAGCACCGGCTGCGAGGTGAAGGAAGTGCCAAATACGATCCAACTGCTGATCCAATCTTCAATCAGTTGATCGGATCGCGAGCGCACTTCCCAATCGCGCTGGCGAATCCATGTGTCCCACGCCGCCGGGGTTGCAAAATCTATAAATTTGCCGCCGGGCCCAGCAATGTTGGTGAGCGCTTGCACCTGCTGCCAGCGCAAAAACCGGATACCTTGGGCGCTCGCAACACCGATCGTGGCGAGGGCAAGACACGCTGGCGCAACTGCGAAAAAGCAACGCAAGCATCTATTCTAAGATGCCCGCCCTTATCGATCTACTTAAAATGTCCAGGCGATGCCAGCCAGCGGCACAAAGTTGTGCAGCCAACCATGGATGCTCGCGCCCGGAGCCGCCGTGAAAATCTTGTGCGGAAACGGCGTCAGGTAGTAGCGAAAATCCACCCGTACCAGCCAGTGCTCGTCGACATGGAGTTTCACTCCGGCGCCGGCGGCGAACAACCCCTCCACTTCGTTGGCGTGCGTTAAAAACACGAAATTAGCGAGCGGCTGGACAGCGGTCTCACTGCCGTTGCCCCTGTAAACCTTGATCCCGCCGCCGGCCGAAACGTACGGCCGGATTTTGCTTTCCTTTGACGTTCCGTAGAGCAGGATGTCGTAGTGGACCGCGTGCGCGATCGAACCCAACGTCGCTTCCTGACCGCCGAAACGAAGCCTCGCGTTTCCGTCGATGAATGTGTACCGCAACTCCCCGCCAATGTGACTCGCGACATCCTCACCCACTTCAACGCTCGCGACGCCGCCCGACTGGAAACCCGCCCGCGCCGACAGTGGAGGATTTGAGATGGTGGCATCGCGATAGAAACTGTAGCCGCCGGCAACACCCACTTCCCAGGATTGGGCAACGCAAGCACAAGCCGCCAGTATTAACAGAGAGACAAACCGGAAAATGCGCATTGAACCTCGCTATTACGGATTCTAAGCCGGATACCGCCCGCAACCGGGCAGGTATTTATCTGAGATTCGCCATTAGTTCACCTCACAACCGGGTGAACATCTTCCGGCGCTTGTTCCGTTACCGGCTGATCTTGGCCCGTAATCAGCCGCGCGCCGCGATTATAGGTTAGATACAAAAATCCCCACTGAATGAACACTAAAATGCGGTTCGCGAACTCAACCAGGTACATCAGGTGCACAAAAAGCCAGATAAACCAGGCCACCAGCCCCGACAAATGGAGCCCGGCGATGTCAGCCACGGCTGCGGCGCGCCCGATCACCGCTAGACTGCCTTTGTCGCGATATCGAAACGGCGGCGGCCCACTTTCATCGCGCACGCGCTTCTCTATCAACTTGGCAACGTACGCGCCCCCTTGCATCGCCACCTGCGCGACGCCAGGCAGCATCTTGCCGTCCTGCTCATAGTGAGCCAAATCACCAATCACGAAAATCTCAGGATGCCCGGGAATGCTGAGATCGCCGTTCACCATCACGCGGCCGCCCTTGTCCAATTGCACCCCCGTTCGCCGCTCCAACACCTGGCCGAAGGAGGAAGCGCGCACGCCGGCCGACCAGATCACTGTGCGCGCCCGGATCCGTTCGCTGCCGGATTGAGTCTTCACTGTTACGCCGGCCGAATCCACTCCAGTCACGAAGGTATTCGTGCGAACAGTCACTCCCAGCCGCGCCAACGAAGCATCCGCCTTCGCCGACAAATCGGGCGGATAACTCGGAAGCACGCGCGGCCCGGCTTCGACCAGATAAATCACGGCGTCGCTCGGATCGATGGACCGGAAGTCGCGCCGCAGCGTATCGTGCGCGATCTCACCGAGTGCACCGGCCAGTTCCACGCCGGTCGCCCCTCCGCCGGCGAGGACGAATGTCAGCCACTCGCGGCGCTTCTCGGCATCCCGCTCGCGCTCGGCGGCTTCGAACGCGTAGAGAATCTTGTGCCGGATGGCCGTCGCTTCTTCGATCGATTTGAGCCCCGGCGCGAACCGCTTCCACTCGGCGTGGCCAAAGTACCAATCGCCCGATCCGGTGGCGACGATGAGCGAATTGTAAGCAATTTCGCCATCCGCAAGCACCACGCGGTGATCGTTGACGTCCAGATCCAGGGCCTCGCCCAAAAGCACCTCGGTATTCTTCTGGCATCGAAAAACCGCGCGCAGCGGCGAGGCAATCTCGCCAGGCGACAACGAGCCAGTGGCTACCTGGTATAGCAGTGGCTGGAACAGATGAAAGTTACGTCGGTCGAGCAGGGTCACCTGAGCAGGCGCGTTCTTGAGTGCCTTGGCGGCGTAGAGACCTCCAAAGCCGCCTCCGAGGATAACTACACGGTGCCTGGGTTCCATAACGCCTCCGTGACCCAAGATGTTAGATGTTCACCGCGCCGATTCGCTTCAATGCTAGCAGCCGCGCTGTACAATCGGTTTATGGGCACCGCGACGATAGTCACCGTCCAGGAGTTCCTTGCGCTTCCCGAAGTTGACGGTCAGCGCATTGAGCTGATCGGAGGTGAAGTCGTCTGCATGGGTCGGGCAAGCAAAGGACACGAGTGGGTAAAAGCGAATCTTAACGAACTACTCATTGCTTGGATCATAAAAAATCCCGGATTCAAGTTGCTTCCCGAAACGACCTTCGAGCTCAGCGAATACGACTCTCCAATCCCGGATCTGTCGGTGTACGACCGCAGCCACAAACCCAGCGACACGAGCGGATAGTTTCACTGCTCGAAAAGAAGTTCGAGCTGTATCTGGCCCACGGAAACAAATCCGTTTGGGTTGTCTTCCCGAAGCAGAAGGTGGTCAGGATATTCAGCGCCTCAGGTGAATCGAGACTTTTCGATCGCACGCAGACACTTGAAGATCCTACTGTACTGCCCGGCTTCAGCGCATCAGTGTCGGCCATCTTCGAAGGCATTTAAACTGGAATCAATATGACTCCCTCGGTGGCCTCCTCGGCTCTTAGTGTCCCCCACTCGCGGATTCGCGAGCTTGCTGAAATCGCCATGGGTATGGACGGCGTGCTGAAGCTTTATTTCGGCGAGTCGAATGTCCCAACACCGGATTACATCAAGCGCGCGGCGCAAAAGGCCATGGCCGATGGATTCACTTTCTACACCGAAAATGCGGGCCTGCCGTCGCTCCGCAATTCACTCGCGCGCTACTACAAGGAAGTGCACGGCGTGGAACTTGACCCAACGGCGGAATTTGTCGTTACCGCCTCAGGCGTCCAAGCTTTAAGCCTGGCGATTCGTTGCGTGATCGATCCTGGCGACGAGGCACTGGTGCTCACCCCCGCCTGGCCGAATGGCGCATCGAACGTCGCACTCGCAAATGGCTTGGCAATCCAGATCGCGCAGCCACTCATCGGCGATCGATACGATATCGACTTCACGGCGCTAGAAGCCGCGGTCACTCCGCGCACTCGCCTGCTGTTGTATACCTCGCCATCGAATCCCCTCGGCTGGGTCGCGACGGTCGATGATCAGCGCCGCCTGCTCGACTTCGCGCGCCGACATCAACTCTGGCTGATGGCCGACGAAGTGTACGAGCGCTTGAACTACACCGGCCCCAAGCCAACTACCCCTGCGCCAAGCATCCTCAAGCTGGCCACGCGCGACGACGCAGTGATCGTAATTCAATCTTTCTCGAAATCGTACTGCATGACGGGATGGCGCCTCGGCTGGCTGGTTGCCCGCCGCGATTTGGTGGCGCGCGCGACCCAGCTCAACGAGTTCGTCGTTTCTCACGCATCCAGTTTTGTGCAGCGCGCTGGCGAAACTGCTCTGTTATGGGGTGAAACAATCCTCTGCGAAATGCTGATGCGTTTGAAGGAAAATCGAGATTTTTGCTTGAACGCATTGTCGAAAATGCCAGGCGTTGCAGTACCGAAACCAGATGGCGCATTCTATCTGTTTCCGAAAATCGAGGGGGCCGAAGATTCATTCGATTTCTGTAAACGCCTCCTTATGGATGCCAAAGTTGGACTTGCGCCCGGTGTCGCTTTTGGCGCGGGCGGCGAGGGCTCGGTCCGAATCTGTTACGCCGCCGATCGTCCCATCCTGGAACAAGCCATGGCGCGCCTGTCGATGTTCTTGAAGTGAAGGCGCGCGCTGGAAACAAGCCCGCGCCCTCTTTCAACACCTCCCCGGATACTGGTGCGCGGCGTTGTGTTAGTCGTTGTAGACGTTCCGGCTCAGCCGGTTCTACTGCCTGTGGATTTGCGCCTTTTGCTTGTTGGTCAGGTTGCCTCCATTGGCTTTGCAGTCGCTAAGGAAGTTACTCCACTGCTAGGGGGCCACCAACATGCGGCGCACTTCGCCTTCCAACCCCGGCGCGCAGGCGATGCAATTGCCGGCGTGAATGCTGCTGCCTCCGTCGAAGTTGAAGTAGCGCGCGCCGGCCTCTTCGAGAATGATCTTGAGCGGCGCGAAATCCCAGGCGCACGCGCTCGGCTCGATCCACAAATCCACTTCACCGGACGCAACCATCATCGCGTCGGAGGCGCCGCCCAGGCCTCGCACATTCCAAAACCGGCCCATCCATTCGAGCACGCGCTCGGGCGATCGGAACGAACTGAACTTGTCGAACCGGTTGAAGCACAGCACCGACTCCTCGATGCGGCTCTTCGCCGAAGGACGAATGGATAAGCCATCACAGAAGGCCCCGCCGCCTCGGCTGGCCGAGTACAAACGGCCCAGCAGCGGCAAATTGACCACGCCCGCCACCACCTCGCCATGCACTTCAAGCGCGATCAGGTTCGCCCATAGCGGTGTGCCTCGCACGTAGTCGCGCGTGCCATCGATCGGATCGATGATCCACTTGCGGCCATTGCCGGACTCCACTCGGGCACCTTCTTCGCCCAAAACACCGTCGCCAGGAAATGTTTCCAAGATCAGCGATGCAATGACGCGCTCGCACTCGCGATCGGCTTGCGTCACCGGCGAGTTGTCGGCTTTCGTCTCAGCCACAACGCCAGGCTGCATTTTCAATGCAAGCTCAGCAGCTTTCTTCGCGGCTTTGATCGCGGTCTCCAATTCCCGGTTCCACGCACTCATGAATTCATCCTACCGGGTCGCTGACCCTGCCGCGCCATTGGACCGCCTGACTACAATAACGAAGTGGGATCTCGCACGATCTACTCCGTCCTCGAAGAGGCCGCGCGCACGCACGGGAAGCTGCCGGCCCTGCATCAGCCGCAAGAAAACGGCAAGTACCGCACCTATAGCTGGATTGAGTACCAGCAGGCGGTCCAGGAAATAGCCTGCGGCCTGAGATACCTCGGGATCAACAAAGGCGACATCGTAGCGCTGCAGTCGGAAACACGCGCGGAGTTTTATCTCGCCGATCTCGGAATCATGACCTCGGGCGCGATCGCGGCCGCGCTTTACACGAGCTACCCGCTTCCCGAGCAGGTGGCCAATCTGCGCGCGAGCGACGCGAAGACGGTCTTCGTCGAGGATCCAAAAAGCATGCAGGCTTTAATGGATGCCGCCGGCGCCGAGCCGCTCGCGGTCCGCTGGATTTTGCTCACCGACGAAGCCAAGGACACACTGACGCTCGAGCAGCTTCGCCGCGACGGGCGTCGCGCGCTGGCCAAAGACAAAGAGGCTTTCGACAAAATTCAATCCGAAGTCTCGGGCGACGATCTCGCCATTCTGTATCTCACGTCCGGCGCGACCGGCGAGCCGAAGATGGGGCTGGTCACGCATTCGGCATTGGTCGCCAACGTCGACATGGGACCACCGGTGCTCAATCTCCATCCCCAGGATTGCACCATCGGATTCCTGCCCTCCGCACATATCGCTCAGCGCGTAGTGATAGAGCTCCTGCCCATCGGCATGGGAGTCCCGGTTTGGTTTTCGGAAGGTCTCGCCAAGCTGCCGAGCGAGATCAAACGAATCCGGCCGACGTTTTTGCTCGCGCCGCCGCGTGTCTGGGAGCGAGTCTTCGCCAGCATCAACGCCGAGATCAAAAAACGCCGCGCAGTCTCGCAACGGATCTTCCACGGTGCAGTGGGACTGGGCGCCGAGGCCGGGCGCCTGCGCGAAGCGGGAAAGCTGATCCCGAAGTGGATGCAGACTTCGCTCAAGCTAGGAGACCGCTTGGTCTTCTCGAAAATCCGGTCTCGTCTCGGCGGCCGTTTACGCATCGCTGCTTCAGGCGCAGCCCCCCTTGGGCCTGAACTGGCCCGCTTCTACGCGTCCATCGGAATGCCGCTGGTCGAAGGGTACGGTCTAACCGAAGGCGGCGTGACCTGCCTCAATCCTCTCGATCGTCCTAAACCTGGGAGCATCGGCAAGCCGCTGCCCGGCGTCGAGCTTCGTCTCGCTGACGACGGCGAGCTGCTGATTAAGAGTCCGACATTGTTCTCCGGTTACTACAAAGATCCGGTTTCCACCGCCAGCGTTTTGCGCGACGGGTGGCTCTACACCGGTGACATCGCCGAATTCGATTCCGACGGATACGTTTACATAACCGGCCGCAAGAAGGAACTGATTGTTTCATCCAACGGCAAGAAAATTTATCCCGCTCGCATCGAGGTTCTGTTCAAGACCGAGCCCATCGTGAATCAGGTGGTTCTGATCGGCGACCGGCTTCCCTTTGTCACAGCTCTCGTCACGCTGAACGTCCCGCACGCCGAAACGCTGAAAGATGTGGGGAAGGATGGCGGAGAGAAACTCGCCGAGGCGCCGCCGGTGCTCGACGAGGTCCGCAAGGCCGTGGCGCGCGTGAACCGGCAGCTTGCGCCGTTCGAGCAGATCCGTAAGTTCCGTGTGTTGGAGCGCGACTTTTCGATCGAGAGCGGCGAGCTGACTCCCACTATGAAGGTGCGCCGCAACCGCGTGCTCGAAAATTACCGCGAGCTGGTCAGTGAACTGTACATGGGCAAGGAAGAGAGCCAGTGATCTTATGAGCACAGGTCCACCCATCGCGAAAATCGTTCTCAAGGAAGTCACCGTCCACGGAGACACGCGCGTGGACAACTACGCGTGGCTGCGCGAGCGCACAGATCCGGACGCCATCGCATATCTCGAGGCGGAGAACAAATACACCGAAGACGTAATGGCGCCGCTGAAACCGCTTCGGGAAACTCTGTACCACGAGATTCTTGGACGGATCCAGGAAACCGACCTTTCGGTTCCCGTCAGGCGAGACGATTATTTTTACTACTCGCGAACCGAAGAAGGGAAGGCCTATGGTATCTACTGCCGCAAGCACTTGAGCCTCGAGGCGACCGAAGAAATCATGTTGGACGGCAACGCGCTCGCGGCGGGCCACAAGTATTTCCGCATCGGAAATTTCAGTGTCAGCCCCGATCACCGGCTGCTGGCTTACTCGACGGACGTAGAGGGCGACGAAGCGCACACGATTTTCGTGAAGGACCTCGCGACCGGCGAGCTGCTGCCGGATCGAATCGCTAATACTTACTATTCGCTCGAGTGGGCAAATGACAATCAGACGTTTTTCTACACGGTGCTCGATGCCGCTCGCCGTCCCTACCGCGTGCTGCGGCATCGACTGGGAGTGGCGGAGGACGAACTGGTTTACGAAGAGACGGACGGCCGATTCTCGCTCGGCGTCGGAAAGACGCGCAGCCGGCGATTTTTGATCCTGCATCTGGGAAGCGCGCTCACCTCGGAAGTCCGCTTTGTGGAGGCCGACGATCCACTCGGCGTTTTCGGTGTGCTGCTCCCGCGCCAGCAAGATGTCGAATACGACGCCTCCCATCATGGCGACTTTTTCTACATCCGAACGAACGAAGGCGCGAAAAACTTCCGCCTGATGCGGACACCGGTTGCGGATCCGTCGCGCAACAACTGGGAGGAAGTGATCCCCGCGCGGCCTTCGGTGACGATTGAAGGCATCGACTCGTTCGAGGACTATCTGATCGTCTATGAGCGCGAGCGTGGCCTGGAGAAAATCTGCGTCCGCGATCGCGACGGCGCATTTTCACACTACATCGATTTCCCGGAGCCCGTGTATACAGTCGGCGCGAGCGGCAACCCGGAGTACAGGACTCAGACGCTGAGGTTCGTTTATACATCCATGGTCACGCCGGCGTCGGTGTTCGACTACAACCTCGAGACGCGCGAACGCGAGCTGAAAAAGCAATACGAAGTGAAGGGCGGCTACGACGCGTCGCGGTATCGATCCGAGCGAATTTTCGCGAAAGCTCCCGATGGTGTCGAGGTTCCGATTTCGCTCGTCTACCGGCGCGATTTTGTGAAAAATGGGCGCGCCCCGTTGTTGCTGTACGCCTATGGATCGTATGGCCACAGTATCGATCCCGGATTTTCATCCGATCGCCTGAGCCTGCTCGATCGTGGGTTCGCTTTCGCAATCGCGCATCCTCGTGGCGGTGCTGAGCTGGGCGAAGAGTGGCACGACCAGGGCAAGCTGCTTTCGAAAAAGAATACGTTTACCGATTTCATCGCCTGTGCTGAGCACTTGGTCGCCAACTGCATCACATCACCCGAGTCTCTCGCGATCATGGGGGGAAGCGCGGGCGGGTTGCTGGTAGGCGCCGTGCTGAACATTCGCCCGGAGTTGTTTCGCGCCGCGGTCGCAAAGGTGCCGTACGTCGACAATCTCAACACCGGCCTCGATCCATCCCTTCCGCTGACGATCTCCGAATACGAAGAATGGGGCAACCCGGAGCAGAAGGAATCGTACGACTACATCAAATCGTACTCGCCTTACGAAAATGTCGCGCCGCGCGAGTATCCTGCGACGCTCGTGACGGCAGGATTGAACGATCCGCGCGTGTCGTATTGGGAGCCGGCGAAATGGGTCGCACGGCTGCGGGCGATGAAGACGGATTCGAACGTTCTACTTCTCAAAACAAACATGGGCAGCGGCCATTTCGGCCCGTCGGGCCGCTACGAACACATCAAAGAAGTGGCGTTCGACTATACTTTCCTCCTGTGGGCGCTAGGGCTTACAGACTGACGCGCCCGGAGATTCTTCAATGTCCACATCCGTTGAACTGATTCCGGTGAAACCGGAGCACGCGGGCGAGCTCGGCCGCATTTGCTATGAAGCATTCAAGGACATCGCCGACCGGCATGCGTTTCCACCCGATGTTCCCAGCGTTCAAGCAGGTCGCGCGATCATCGGCATGCTCGCTTCGCGGCCGGACTTTTACAGAGTCGCCGCGATGGTGGATGGCGAACTGGCCGGATCGAACTATCTCTCGCTGATGGACGAAGTCGCTGGGGTGGGACCGATCACGGTGGACTGCGCTTTTCAAGGCCGCGATATCGGGCGAAAGCTGATGCAGGCCGTGATCGATTATGCGCGTGAGCACAACATCTCGCGCGTGCGACTGCTTCAGGACGGATTCAACATGGCGTCACTGTCGCTCTATGCGTCGCTCGGCTTCGATACCAAGCACGCGGTAGCGTTCATGAAGCTCGCTCCGGCGGCCGCGACTGATCCATCCGTCCGGCCGGTCGAGCTAGCCGATCGGGACGCGCTCGATGCGTTGTGCCAACGCAATTACCGCTGCAGCCGCAAGAACGAACTGGCGGGCGCGGTCAAGGCCGGTTTCTCGCCGCTCACTCGCCAGCGCGATGGGCGGCTCACCGGCTATCTGATTCCCGGGATCGCCGGCCATGGTGTCGCCGAAAGCGAAGACGATGCGGTCGCAATCGCCGGCCAAGCGGCGCGGCTGGTACCGCCGCAACGCGCCTATGTGTTCTGTCCGCTGGATGAAGGTTCGCTGTTTCGGGCATTTCTAGCGGTCGGCGCGCGGACCGTGAAGGTTATGAATCTGATGACCATCGGGCCGTATGAGGCTCCGCATCCGGCTTGGATGCCTTCGGTGATGTATTGAGCCGCCTTACTTGAAACTTTTCCAGGTTTTCTCCGTATTGAAGACATGCTGCAAGACCTTCGTCTCGCTCTGCGGCGGCTCGCAAAGAACCCGGCGTTTACAGCGGTCACGATCCTGACGCTGGCGCTCGCTATCGGCGCTAATACGATCACATTCAGTGCGCTCAACTATTTTCTGCTGCGGCCCCTGCCTGTAGAACGTCCCGGCGAGCTGGTCTTTCTCAATAGCGGTCGCGGGCCATCGAATTCGTATCCAGCGTACCTGGAACTGCGCGATCGCAATCGTACACTTTCGGGCCTCATGGCTTACCGGATCGCGCCGGTGGCGTTCAGCCGCGGTGGAAGAAACGCGCAGCTCTGGGGCGACGAGGCTTCGGGCAATTACTTCGACGTTCTGGGCGCGCACGCTTTGCTTGGCCGAACGTTCACGCCCGATGACGATCAGCGCGGAGCGTCTCATCCGGTGATCGTGATCAGCTACGCCACCTGGCAGAAACATTTTGGCGGAGATTCGAACGTAGTAGGCAAGCAGGCGAAGTTGAATGGGCTCGATTACAACATTGTCGGCGTGATGCCGCGGCGTTTCTTCGGAACGGAGGCAATCCTAGCGCCCGAATTCTGGGTGCCGCTGGCGATGGAGCCGCAGATCGAGCCTGGCAACGCGTGGCTGGATAGTCGCGGGACCCACAATATCTGGATCTTGGGCCGCATCAAACCGGGCTTCACGGAACGCCAAGCGCAATCGGACTTAAATCTCATTGCCGGGGATATGAGCCGCACGCATCGCGAGGATGAGGGCTTGAAGATCGTATTGTCGCCGCCGGGATTGGCCGGGAATACGCTGCGCGGCGCCGTTGTTGGATTCGCCGCTGTTCTGCTCGGCGTCGCCGGGATGGTTCTGCTGATCGCATGTGTCAATATCGCCGGGATGTTGCTGGCGCGATCCGCGGCTCGGCGGAAGGAGATCTCCATTTGCCTCGCGATCGGTGCGTCGCGCAGTAGAATCATACGGCAGTTGATGGCCGAAAGTCTTCTGCTCTCGATGACAGGAGCGGCGGCCGGCACGCTGCTTGCGGTCTGGATTCTCGGGATTATCGGCAGCCTTCGTTTCCCGCTGAACGTCCCGGCGATTACCGCGATGCCGTTCGACTGGCGAGTGCTGTTCTTCACGGTAGCGGTCTGCGGCGTCACCACGCTTTTGTTCGGGCTGGCTCCCGCGATCCAATCCGTGCGCGTCGATCTGGTTCCGGCATTGAAGAATCAAATCTCCGAACACTTTCGCCGCGTGCAGGCGCGTGATCTGCTGGTGGGCGCGCAAGTCACGTTGTCTGTAGTGTTGCTGGTAGCAACGGTGTTGGTGATTCGCAGCCTTCAGCGTGCCGTTACGATCGATGTTGGATTCAATCCAAGCCACGCGGCCATCGTTCAGTTCGATCTGGGGCTGGTCGGCTACAACGAGGAACGCGGACGCCAGTTCGAGCGGCGATTGCTCGACAAGCTGGCAGCGACACCAGGTCTGGAATCGTACGGGCTTGCGAGTTCGGTACCGCTGAGCTTGGGGCAGTCGTCAAGAGACGTGTATGCGGAAGGCAAACCGGTTCCGAAAGCCTCAGACGCCCCGAGCGCTTACTACTATGACGTAAGTCCCGGGTATTTCCGGACGATGCAGACACGTTTAGTCGCAGGCCGCGATTTCACTGAGCATGACACCGGGAGCGCGCCGCAGGTCGCCATCGTGAATGAAGCGTTCGCGCGACGCTTGTTCCCCGGCGAGAGCGCCATCGGCAAGCGCTACCGCGGGGGCAGCGGGACTTGGGTCGAAATTATCGGAGTAGTACAGGATGGCAAGTATCAAACGTTGAATGACGTGAACGAGCTCGCGCTGTTCCGCCCTCGCGCACAGCGTTATGACACGACCATAGCAGTAATCGCTCGCTCTTCGTCGGCATCGTCAGCAGCATTGCAAAGCATCCAGCGTGTTGTCAGCTCGCTCGATCCCGAGATTCCCTTTTTTCAGGCCGGTACGATTGAAGATCACATGAGCTTTCCGTTGCTGCCAGCCCGAATCGCTGCGGCGATGCTGGGCGCATTTGGAGTGATCGCGATGCTGTTGGCTGCGACCGGCGTATACGGGATGCTCGCGTACGCTATTTCGCGGCGTTCGCGCGAGATCGGGATTCGCGTTGCGATCGGCGCGACGCGAAAGAACGTGCTGGCACTGGTGCTGCGTCGCGCGGCGATCATCGTGGCGTTTGCGAGTTTGGTGGGCTCCGCGTTGGCGCTGGGGCTCGGAAGACTCTTCACACCGGTGCTGTACGGCGTCAGTCCACGCGATCCGATGACATTCGCGCTGGCGCTGGCGTTGATGGCGTCGATTGGATTGATTGCGTGCCTCGTGCCCACGCGCCGCGCATTGCGGATCGATCCGGCCGTGGCGCTGCGAGATGAGTAAGCGGAGGTTGGAACGTGCTCAGGAATACCAAGCTGGCTGCACGGCGTCTCGGCAAGACGCCAGGATTTACGATGGTAACCGTCGTGACGCTGGCGCTGGCGATCGGCGCCAATACGACAACATTCAGCGCGCTGAATCGCTTCCTGCTTCGGCGGCTTCCTGTTGATCGGCCTCAGGAGCTGATCACGGTTGCAGCGGGCTCGTTGACGCAATCCTATCCCGACTACGTCGATTTTCGCGATCGCAATCGATCGCTCGCCGGGCTGGTCGCTTACCGGATCGCGCCCGTCGCGCTGAGCCAGGGTGGGAAGAACACTTATCTCTGGGGTTACGAAGCGACGGGAAACTATTTTGAGCTGCTCGGTGTGCGAGCATTGCTCGGCCGCGCGTTCACAGTGGAAGACGATCGGCGATCTTCGCCACACGCGGTGATCGTGCTGAGCTACGCGAGCTGGCAAGATCGCTTCGGCGGTGATCCGAACATCATCGGCAAGAAAGTAAAGCTGAACAAGCTCGACTATAGTGTCGCCGGAGTGATGCCCAAGGGATTTTTCGGGACGGAGATTCTGCTCGCGCCTGAGTTTTGGGTTCCGATGTCGATGGAGGCGCAGATCGAAGCTGGAAACGGTTCGTGGCTGGATCGGCGCAGCACGCACAACATCTGGACGCTGGGGCGGTTGAAGCCGGGGGTGAGTGCGCGGCAGGCTGAATCCGATCTGAACGCCATCGCGGCGGATCTCGGCCATTCGTATCGCGAGGACGAGGGCATGAAAATACGCGTCTCTGCGCCGGGCCTTTTCGGTTCGTTCTTGCGAGGTCCAGTGCTCGGGTTCGCGTCGGTGCTGGTTGCTATCGCTGGTCTGGTGCTGTTGATCGCGTGCGTGAACATCGCGGGGATGCTGCTGGCGCGGTCGGCTGAGCGCCGACGCGAGGTGGCAATTTCGCTGGCGATCGGCGCATCGCGCGGAAGTCTGATTCGCCAACTGCTCATCGAGAGCCTGCTGCTCTCGGTCGTTGGAGGCACGACCGGGATGTTGCTCGCAGGTTGGATTCTCAGGGCGCTAGCGGGGTTTCCAATCCCCGGCGGTTTGCCCGGGAACACCGAATTGCCGTTCGATTCCACAGTTTTCTTATTCAGCGCGAGCACCTGCGTTCTGACGACGCTGCTTTTCGGACTGGCGCCAGCTTTGCAGGCCGTGCGAGTAGATCTTCTGCCGGCGCTGAAGAACCAGATCTCCGAGCGATTCCGGAAAGTTCAGATGAAAGATCTTTTGGTGGGCGCGCAGGTGATGCTCTCGGTGATCTTGCTGGTGGCGACGGTGCTGGTGGTGCGAAGCTTGCAGCGCGCGCTCACGATCGACGTCGGGTTCAATCCGCATCATGCGGTTGCGGTGATGTTCGATACAGGGCTGGCGGGCTACGACGATGCGCAAGGACGTGCTTTCGAGCAGCGGCTCAACGACCGGCTCAAGGAGCTTCGCGGCGTCGACTCGTTCGCGCTGACTAGCCATCTGCCGCTGAGTCTCGACCAATCAAACAACACAGTTTACGCGGAAGGCAAGCCAATTCCGAAGTTTTTCGATGCAACCCTGGCGCATCATTTCATTGTCACTCCGGGTTATTTCCGAACCATGCAGACACGCATGCTGCGCGGGCGCGAGTTCGATGTCCACGACACACCCGAGAGCGCGCGAATTGCAGTGGTCAACGAGTCATTCGCTAAGAAGATGTTCCCCGGCGAGGACGCGCTCGGGAAGCGGTTTCGAACCAATCCCGCGCGAACGAACTGGATTCAGATTGTCGGAATCGCGCAGGATGGGAAGTATGTCTCGTTGAACGACACCAATGATTCGGCGTATTTTGACGCGCGGGCACAGGCCTCTACAACTGAGATCACTGTGGTGGCTCGCTCAACCCTGTCGCCGGACAATGTCATTCACCAGATACAACACATCGTGAACGATCTCGATCCGGCCATGCCATTCTTTCAGGCGGGCAGCTTGGAGGAGTACATGAGCTTCCCCTTGATGCCGGCGCGGATCGCTGCCACGATGCTCGGCTCGTTCGGGCTGCTCGCGGTGGTGTTGGCGGCGACAGGCGTTTACGGCATGCTGGCTTATGCGATTTCGCGGCGGACGCGCGAGATCGGGATTCGCGTTGCGATCGGTGCGCAGCGCGCAAACATTCTCGGGCTGGTGCTGCGGCGCGCGGCGTTAATCGTGGCCAGCGCAAGCATTTTAGGAGCTGGGCTTGCGCTGGCGCTGGGGCGCTACTTCACGCCGATCCTTTATGGTGTGAGTCCGAAGGATCCGGCAACATACTTATCCGCGCTGGCGCTGATGGGGGCCATCGGGCTGATTGCGAGCTATGTGCCCACGCGGCGTGCGCTCGGTATCGATCCTTCGGTGGCTCTGCGGGACGAATGATCAGTGGCTGACCAACTCTCCTGATTTATCATTGGCAACACTGCGTTCGTAATCGATCGGATCGCCGTAGCCCTCCACTTTGACGCCCATGCGTCGCAGTAATTCGAGCGCCAATAAACGGCGATGCGCGTTGAAGGTAATCACGTGCGCGAACACACCGCCGAACGTGAAGGTTTCGGCGGGCTCGCAGAGCGCGTCGACGAAAGTGTCGCCCCAGGCGCCACGCTTGCGGACATCGCCGATGACGCCCATGAAGTCGCGCTCGGCTTTCTCGAAGCGGGCGCGCAGGGCGGCGGGCGTGCAGTTCTCGCGAGTATTTTTGATGGGAGGCGCAGAACCGCCCTTCAGCGCTGCCGCCCAGACTTCCTTGGTCACGACCAGGCGGTCCAGCATCTCACGAAGGCTTCGATCGGGCGTTTCCCAGGGACAAATGTGAGCGCCATCGATGGGGCGATCCAGTTGTTCATCGGTCAGATTGTTAACGCAGTCGAGCAACCGCAGGGTGTGCCAGGAATCGTTGCCAGCAAATAATTCAAAGAGGTCCATAGTGTTTGATTCTCCTTTTGAGCTGGACGCAGGTGCGCAGAAGTGAAATCCATTGGGCGAAGCGAGATGGAAGTGCGTGGGTCCCATCCTGCGATACAGGCTGGGCGAGACGCCGAACGCTTTGCCGAAGGCGCGAGTGAAGGCTTCGAGCGAACCGTACTGGGCATCGAGGGCGATGTCGGTGACCGAGGTAGAGGTTCGCGTCAGCTGCCACGCCGCGCGTTCGAGCAGGAATCGACGGCGCATTTCAGCCGGAGTTTCCGAGATCAGCGCTTGAAACAACCGGAAGAAACTGGAGCGACTGGTGTAAGCAAGACGCGCCAGGCCTGCGGTTCCGAGTTCGCGGTCGAGCGAGTCGCGCACGATCGTGGATAGCCGCTCAGCTTGTTGGGGTTCCTTCATAGCTCCGTTCCTAAGCTCAAGTGAAATTTACCAGGGCCTGGCACTATTCGCTTGATCGTGTGTCCCATTTTCGCATTGGGCGGCGGGCCGGAGCGCTAGCCTGGGATTGGGGAGATGTTATGCCCACCAATACGGCGCAGACAACAAAGCCGAAGAAAGCGACGGGCCGGCGCTGGTCTCAATATGTGACTGAGACCAGCAACGCGCTGGATCTAGATCCAGGCGTGTTTCGCTGGAGCGATCCGAAGCGCATCGCGCGCTCGCTGAAACGGTCGGCCGAATCGAGTGCGCGGCGGAAGGCGGCACCGTTTCAGTCGGCGATGTCGATGCTGAATTTCTACATCAATCGAGCAGGGAGGGGGCTCGCGGCAAAGCAGAAGCGCGTTCTGAATCAGGCAAAGGTGGAATTGCGGCAGGCCTTCGGGCGCGTTTAGCTCGACCGGTTAGTTGGCTGTTCCGACTAGGCTTTGCCAAGACCGGGTGGTCGGCACGAGTGCCGACGCGGCACGCACGAGTGCGTGCGCCACCAAAGGCAACTAACTCGCGATCCTGCCATCGCGCATGGTTACGATGCGATGGCCGTAGGCGGCGGCCTCGGGATTGTGGGTGATCATGAGGATGGTCTGGCCGAGGCGGTCGTTCAGGTCACGGAGGAGGCCGAGGACAGCGTTGGAGTTTTCGGTGTCGAGGTTGCCGGTGGGTTCGTCGGCCAGGAGAATGCTGGGATTGTTGACGATGGCGCGGGCGATGGCGACGCGCTGCTGCTCGCCGCCCGACAGAGCGCGCGGTTTGTGATCGAGGCGGCCAGCGATTCCGAGGAGCTGAAGGATTTCCTGAAATCGCGAACCGAGCGGACCATTTTGGTGCGCGATGTAGCGCGCGATTTCGATGTTGTCTCTTGCCGTGAGGGTAGGAAGAAGATTGTATTTTTGGAACACGAAGCCGACGGTCGTTTTGCGAAGTTCGGTGCGTTGCGAGTCGGTCATGCCGAACAGATCCTGGCCGTTAATTCGGATGGTTCCGGACGTAGGCGGTGCAAGGCCTCCGAGGATATGGAACAGCGTGGATTTTCCGGAACCGGAAGGTCCGACGATGGAGACAAACTCGGCACCGGCGACATCGAGGTCGACGCCGCGGAGCGCCGGAACATCGACGTCGCCGACGCGATAGATCTTGGTGAGGCCGCGGATGGAGATGATCGGCGCGTCAGTCATTCTCACTAGCGTTACTCGTAGGCCAGAGCTTCAATGGCGTCCTGTCGCGCGGCCTTGAGACCGGGATAGATGGCGCCGAGCAGCGCGCCCACTAGCGCGATGGCCGTCGTCTTCCACCACCAGCTATAGACGATGGCCTGGATGAGCGACCCAGGCAGCAGCGCTGCGATCAAAGCGCGCGTCCCGTAAGCCAACACGATGCCCAGAACGGATCCCGCGAGCGCAAGCACGATGGTCTCTCGAAGAAGGATGTTCATGATGAGAGCGGGCGAAGCGCCCAGCGCTTTCAGTACACCGATTTCGCGCGTTCGCTCGAGAACGGCAGTGTACATAGATAGGAACACGACCAGAAAACCGACTAGGACTCCGAGGCCGATGACGACGGCGATGAATTGTGTCAGCAGGGGGATGTTAGCGGCCGAGAAGAGGGTCGTGTAATCTTCCATCGAGTAAATTTTGAAATCCTTGAGGCGCTCGGAGAGATCGGCGATGGCTTGATTGATATTGACGGGATTGTCGGCTTTCACGTAGACCATGGTGACTTTACCGGTATTGGCGGTGAGATCCTGCAAAGTGGCGAGCGGAACCACGAGACGCGCGAGCATTCCGGGCTGATAGATTCCCGAGACATGCCAGGAACGATTGATGAGAGGGATGGTGTCGCCGACGCGGACATGATGCTGAGCGGCGTAGTATTGGTCGACCATGACATCGTCGGGGTTCTGGAAAGGACCGCCCTGGACGAAGTGGAAGCCGCCGCTCATCTGGTCGAACGATTTGAGGTCGATTCCGGTGATGTAGTTAAACAGATCGGTTCCGTAGGCGAGGATTCCGCTCGCAACCTGAACGTGCGGAGTTTGCTCGACGATGCGCGGAATGATGGCTTGGAGCATCTGACCGCCGGTAAGAATGAGCGCGCCGTTGGGCGGGCGGACGAGAATATCGGCGCCGACGCCGCGCGCGCGGCGCGCCTGGTCGCTCAAGATGCCATCGCTCAAGCCAACTAGCGCGAGCACCAGCGTCACCTGGATGCTGATGGCGATGATGCTGAGCAGCGTGCGGATGGGCCGGTGTTTCAGATTCTCGACGACGAGTCTATTGATCAACCTACTTGTAGGATACGACTACCATCTCGGGCGCCGGCGAAGTAGTCACGCTCGGTCAATTGGCTGTGGGTTTCTCCACTCGATCGATCACAAACATTTCCACGTTCGCGCGCGAAGACTCCATTTTGAGTCCTAGTTTGTCGAAGATCATGAAGAGCGTTGGACGCGCCGGGTCGGCGAATGCAACGTCTTCGGCCGTCGGTTCCTGGCCCGGGGGACGAGGAGGTCTGGGGCGCAAGGGGACCCAGCCCTCGGTGTCGATGTCGTAGAGGCCGGCAAGACCCGTGCGATCGATCAGCGGGCGATCGGTAAAATTCGAAACCGAGACGGCGAGATCGGCCATCCTGAAAGCCTTCACGTGAATGCCGCGTCCCTGACCGGAGCCGCCGGCGTGGCAGTGACTTGCCGGATCGTCGCAATCCTTCGGATCGAGCGCGGACTTTTGGAGTTTGGGCCCGTTCTTCGCAACAGTGAGGATGTATATAGGTTGCTCTTTGGTCTCGCGGAGGATAGTCAGCCCGAAGCGCTCGGCCAGGAGTGCTTGAAGCATGAGACGCAGCTTGTCTTCGCGCTCTTGAGGCGAAAGGTCTTTGAGCGTGGCCAGGTCCGCTTTGGCTTCGATGTCGTAAGCGTCCTCCTGAGAACGGATCCAGGCCGGGCCTCCTGAAAGCTGGGTGCCCTGGAAGGGAAGGTTGTAAGCGAAAGCGATGGTAAATTGCAGCGGGAGACCAGCGACGTGAAACCTTCCGCCGGGCATGAACTGGGGGACAGCTCCCGAGCGATCGCCGGACGGGTGTGGCTTAATGGAAGCCACTTCGAAGACGGGAACCGATTGGGCTTCGAGAACGGGACACACATTCGCTCCGACGGCCACAGCGGTCAACGCGACAGTGGCTGAAAGGAGATGTCGCGAGAAATTCCGCTCGCCCGTGGAGTGCTTCATGACTTTCCTCGATTCGAGTTCGCGCGACGGATTACCTGAAAACCTCGTACTGTGCGCGTGGCAATTGAGCGTGAATTAAATGGACCGTGGAGAGAGCGTTGTTGCCCTCCAGGACCAGGACCATATGCGACGGGTCGAGCGGGTTGGTTGCGGCGTAGGCCAAGGCCTCGGTTTCCGATGCGTGCGTGACGCCTTCGATTTTGAACGTGGCGCCCAACGAGTCGAGCGCGATTTTGTCACGCCAATCTGCCAGGGCTGAATTGGTTTCAGGGCGTCCGACGAAGATCACGTCGTGCGAGCGGAGCTCGTCGGCCGTGACTTCGAAGTCCTTGCGGAGAGGTACGATGCTTTCGTATTCGTCCAGATATTTCTTCTGGAGCTGCTCGGCGGCATAGCGATTGGCGCCAGCGTCGGTGACGGTGCCATATGCGAGAATGGCGCTTCCAAGCCGGCGGTGGATGTCAGATGCCAAGTACATCGGGCCGCCGGGATCTTGCGGCAGCTTGAATTGAACGCCGGCCGCATCGAGGAACGACTGCGCGGTTACGGTTTGGGTAGTGTGGGCTGCGAAGAACTCGCGCATTAGTTTGAAGAAGCGGTCGTCGCCGAAGTCGCGACGGAGTTGATCAAGGAACAGAACGCCCTGCTGCGTTTCGAGATCGAAGCGCTGCCGCGGATCGGAGGGCGTGGCATTGAGCGATCGGAGCTGAGCCCAGCGCACGGAGATAGCGCGATCGGGATTCTTCGATTCGAGGTCGCGATAATACGTGGCAGATCCGGAGCTGAACCAGATATCGGCGTCAGAAGCGGGAAGAACCCAGCCCTTCCATAGGCGGTCGGCGGAAACACTGTCGCGGCCGCGGGGGCGCGTTGCCGGCTGTTCCGCTTTGCTCTCGGGAGCCGAGGCACGGGCGGTAAACATTCGATACCCTGACGAGTACAAGCCGTCGTTATTTGGGTATTCCTCTTTCTCGTCGTGCGTGGGAACCCACTCGCGCTGGTTTGGTTTTCCGAACGCGGCCCACACCATCATGCGCGAGGCCATATCGGCGGTCGCGACTTTGGCGTCCATAGTTGTGCGGCTCACTAAGGGAGCCGTGCGGAATGCGAGAAACGCGAACTGTTCGTCGATTTTTCCTTTGTACTCGCGGTAGAGATCCTGCCACTTGAGATCGCGAGGTCCGGGGACATAGGGGACGTAGTCGGGAGCGCTCGCAAGATCGTGCTGCTCTTCGAGGCGGACGCTCAGATCCTTGGCGTTGTTATCGCCCCAATAGAAGCCTTCGGTCCCGCCAAACCAATCGTTCTGGGAGCTGCGCCACAGGCGGGTTTTGTAAGTGCCGAGCTCAAACATCGCGATTTCGTTGCTGCGCGCGTCGCCGATCAGCCACTCGTTGGTGTAGAGGCCGTTGTTTTTGGATTGCAGGTATTCGACAACCTTGTCGATGCTGTCGCCGTATTGGATGGCTTTGCGCGCGCGGTAGGCGACGGGAGTACCTTGGGGATTGAAGGGGCTTTGGCGGATGGTGGTCTCAGTGAGGGCGAGACTGGCGTCGTTCTGATACCAGTCGGTTCCGCTCTCGATGCCTCCGGGATAGCTCTGCATGAGGATGCGATGGCCTGTGGCGGGTTTCAGATCGAGCATGACGTTTGTCTGCTCGGCAAGAGTGAGGGGCCACCAGGTGACGTGTCCGATAACCATACGGCCGTCGCGCGTAGCTTTGCCAGTGGCGGCGAAAGCGCTGCAGTGGTCGGTGACGGAGAGGCCCGGTTTGTAAGAGGCGGGCGAACTCAAGTGGAGTCCCTCGAGGCCGCTAGGCGTCACTTGCATAGCTTCGCCGAGCTCGCTCAATTCGACAGTGGTGTTGACGACGACCATATCGGTAAGATCGAGACGGCGGCCTTCCCAGCGCGCGCCGGCGTCGGAAGCGCCGTCGGCGATGCCTTTCATCTCTTCGAGAATTTCCTGATCGAAGCCATGCAGAAAGAGCGCGCCCGCCGTGGTGCGCGCCAGATCCCAGCTTTTGTTTTTGCCGTTGCGATCGAGATCGGCGGCGCATCGGGCCATATACTCGACGATCTCTTTAGACATGAGGCGGCCATGCTGATAGCCGCGCTCGTAGGGCTGTCCTTCGATGTGCAGATAGATCCAGCCGCCGTTGGGGTAGCGGTAGGCAGGTCCGTAGGTGGATACCGCGGCGGGAGCTGGCCAGTTTTCTTTGGACGAAGCCGCGTCGATGCTGACGCCCGCATACCAGGCTTTCCCTTCGAACGCGCCGCCGGCGCCCGTGGTCAGGACGATGTTGTCCTCTGCGCGCGTGGCGGTGAAGCGGAGATGGACGCGAGTCCAATCGCGCGTGCCGCCGATCGACTCGGAGTGCATGTCGAAAGGCATAGAGGCCATGGTAAGCGCGGCTCCGGTGGCGATCGGTGTGCGGTCGAGATCGCGCACGGTGAGGTGGTCTGTGCGAATCCAACCGCTGAGCTCGTAGCGCTTGCCGATGACGAGCGAGATCGGCGCGGAACGGATGCTCGCATCCTGACCGGCTATTGGTTCGACTCGGAGTGACTTGCTGCCTTGATAGGTGACTGTGGAATCAGTCGTCGCTTTGCCGCGTAGCGCGGTCCAATGGGTGGTGGCGCTGTCGAACGAGCTTTCGAACAGCGGGGTTGCGGCCGGGAGGGAAGCGGCAAGGAACAGGCAAAGGATAAGCGGGCGCATAACTCATTATCGCGATTCCAGGGCGTGGAGTTTGTCGTGCGAGGCGTGAAAGCCCAGGGCCGAGAATTGGCCCCGGGCTAGAAATGAGAGCTATTGGGTGTGGGTGCCCGTGCACCCTTTCCGGGCTACCAGCGATTGCCGCCGCGGCGATTGCCTCCGCCGCTATGGCCGCCACGACCGCCGAATCCGCCGGAGCCGCGGTCGGACTTGGGGCGAGCTTCGTTGACGTTGAGGGAGCGGCCATCGAGGTCCTTGCCGTTGAGGGCGTTGATGGCGTTGTTGGCTTCCGAGTCGTTCGCCATTTCGACGAATGCGAATCCGCGCGGTTGACCCGTATCGCGATCCCGGATGATGTTGACATTGTCCACGCTGCCGTACGGCTCGAACGCCGTACGAAGAGTGTCTTCGGTGGTCCCGAAGCTGAGATTACCGACAAAGATATTTTTCATTGAGTCTTCTTTCTGAAGTTGCAGGCGGGCAAATCGGCAGGATCGGACATGGACGGGGAAACCGGCTATGCGAACTGTGCCATGATCGGCTTAGACTGACAAACGACCTTTTCATTATGTCATGAGGATATGGCAGCGGCAATGCATAAAGATTAGGATGGCTGGTCGAGAAACGGAACTAAGCCCGTGCCGGTCCTATGATGTGGGGTAGAGGTTATGAATTTGGCTGAAAAGGTTACACCGAAGCCGCCTCAGACCGAGGAGCCGGAGCAAACAGAAGATACCGTGGATGAAGCGGGTGAAGAGTCGTTTCCGGCGAGCGATCCCCCGGCGTGGACTCGGGCGGTTGCCAGTGGTGTGCCACCCAGTGAAAATTCGTTCGCGTGACGCAATGTTAGTGCTGGAAGCTTGCGGCGCGGCGGGGCCGTGAGACCGCGTTGCGGATTCAACGCCGGCTGCACAGACGCGGGCGCGTAGCTCAAGTGGATAGAGCACCTGCCTTCTAAGCAGGTCAAAAGCGATTTGCGCACTTGGGAACCGCTAAATCGGGTAGCTCGCGTTGCCTGTACGTGCAAGTCCGAGACCCAGTCCCCAAAGTTTCCCCAAAGTCGGACGAGCACTCACGAAGTTGTCTGCCGTTGAAAAAAATTTCCCCCAGCCAAATCAAAAAGACCCCTACCCCACTGCCACCCACCCGTGAAAAATTTTGACCAAACGCCCGAACCGCCGGGGACGCGTCCTGTGTGCGCGGGGCGGGATATCCTTCGGGAGACAGATAGCTCTCAGGCGGGGCGTCGAAGACCTGCAGGCCGTGCATGAACGGTTGTCGCTGTTGAATCCGGGGTGGCGAAAAGCGGCTGGCCTTGCCCCACCTCAGCACACGGAAGCCGGATCGCAAAACGCGCTCTCGTCCGGACTATGGCCTTTACCGCAAGCTAGTGTGATCATCGGCTGGTGCAGCTTTACTCAACCGGTCGACGATTGGGCGTGGATCGAGGTACACACATGGATTTAATCTGACCATCTACAACGTGAAACCAGTCGACCATGGGCAGCGTGCCAAATGGCGTCTCCATTTCGAATAGGTTTGCGCACCATTCAGCATCCGCGAAATCTTGGCTGACATTGATTGATTCCCTTCATCGCAGGGAAGAATCCAGCAAAAACTTGCCGCACCGCGTCTAAGCCCTGAATGAGGGGGCTGAGTGGACTTTCGAAAATCACGTCGGGATGAAGCGGCGCGGCGGTGATATCCTTCGCTGCCAAGGCACTCAGGTACGCATCAACAGTGCGGATCTTCTCGAGAATCTTCTGGAGGTCCTTCAAGTCCATCGATTCAGCCCGGTTGATGATTTCCGCAGTCGTAGCCGGTTCTTCCTCAGTTCCCATGCCACGCTTCACGCGCGGGGGGGACAAAGGGGCGGTTCGCGCATCGAGACAACATTCTCCGGCCGAGATTGACGACCTTCGCGGCTACGCAATCAAACCACTGGCCCATCATCGCTGTCGTTGCGATGGGTCTGGATCGTTCTGCTCATCGGACTCGGACTCTACTTCGACCACGATGTGTCCAGCGACAGCGCGAAGCCGCTACACGGACCCGTTCCCGAAACTCAGACACTACGCCATCTTCGAGCTACGTCCACGGTTAGGAGTGACGAATTGAAGACAGTGATGATCCAGAAGAAATGCTTGCGGGGACCAGCACTTGAAACTGGCTTACTGGCCCCTGGAAAATCACGATCCTCACACGATCACAACTTTGAGAAGACCGGGCCAAAATTGCCCATGGACTTAAGCGAGAGAGGGTGTTAACATGCTGCCAATCTCTCGGTCTAGAAGGAGGGAGAATGTCCCCCACTCCCACTACTGTGCCCAGCTCTGGGTCAGTAGGCGCATTCCCGTTCGAACGGCGCTTACATCAGCGTTATCCGATAACGTTAGATGTTGAATACAAAGTCCCTGGCGGAAACGATGTTCGACTAATGGGATTTGGCCGAACCGTAAACATTTCTAGCCGTGGGGTCCTTCTCGAAATTAGTGACCGGCTCCCCAATCGATGCCCAATCCAAGTGTCGATCAACTGGCCTTTTTTTCTAGGCGGGTCAATCCCGTTGAAGTTGCTACTGTATGGAGAGATCGTTCGGGTTGCAGGTAACACCATCGCCGCTAAAGTCACCGGACACACCTTCCACACAGCCGGTCACGAACGCAACAAACATAGCCAACATTAAGATCATGTGGCCCCAGTCCCTCGTAAGCCCACAGCCTTGATAGTCGATGATGACGTAGGTTTAATCTTTTGGTTTGGAGAATTATTCGCCAAGGCTGGATGGAACATTGTACCCGCCTTAAATTGCCGACAAGCGGTTGCTCTGGCCGTCATGTGGGACTCGCACCTCGACTTGATCGTCGTGAATCCCGCGCTAAAGGGCATCCCGGAAATGGTCGAGACTTTGAGTCGCGTACATCGGCCCAAGATTGTCCTTATTCGTGACCCAAACGTTGAACCAGATATACCCGCCGACGCCACAATAGATCGGCCTGACGTAAGCACTTCGTTTTCCCGCGCAGAATGGGCCGAACGAGTGCGAAAGCTCTTGAAGGAACTCATCCAGTGAACAGGAACGGCGTAGAGTGTCCCTATGGCAAGTGTCAGAAATCGGAGTGCGATGTCCGAAGCTAACAAAGAGCTAGCGAAACGATTTTTCGAAGAAGGGTGGGGCAAATCCCGACGCCGTGATCTACGAAAGTGGAGAAGCCACAACGGGACCCGAAAACCATCTCCTCAGGTTGAAGAGCGGGTTTTGGCGTACCCGATGTACTCTATGTAGTCTCCCACCGACGTTGCCGATCTAGGCCAAAGCAACTTGTTCTCCAAAGGTTGCTTCGGCGTTGGGGCGAGATGCTCGAACCCGCCCCGAGCCAATCCTCAGCCCTTGCCTTCTTAAACCCTTCAATCTCGCTCCTGTTGGCATTGGCGTCGCGTGGATGCGTCCGTTCTTGCCAAGCGAGCCACCTCAGACGATGCGTTCCAACAGGCTCACGAGCTGGTCGCGCCCAAAGACTCCCGTCCGGCCATGAAGCCATTCGTAATAATGCCAGGCATTCCCGCCTTGCTCTAAGCAGAAGAACAACGCTTGGCTGCGAATTTGGGTTCGCTCCAACATCTCCTGGTTGTATGCCCGCACTTCGCCTTCGAGGACATAGGGAACCCTGAATTTTTCGGTGGAGAAGACCTCCCGAGTTGACTCAAAAGCAATCTGGACAATACAGCCTTGAGTATTCACCTGGATCAGATTCACGCCGAACTCGCGGAACATCTCTGGAGAATATTCGGGCGGCGTCAGTTCCAGCATGGGAGGCGAAAGCAGCCGATTCACCGAGGCGACAAACCCGGCGCAAATCGAGTGAAGCTGGGATGCCCCTTGGCGGCGAATATCGAGAACCTCTGGTTCCGTCAGCAGCAAGTGCTGGTCCCGCTTTGTTAGG
>DASQJA010000110.1:0-2189 GCA_035631275.1 Bryobacteraceae bacterium | reverse complement strand
CGCCTCCAGGTTGCCAAGTACGAAGCGGCGCTTGGTCCGATAGACAGTCGAGCCGCCCACCCCGACGCTCCTCGCGATCTCCTCGTCGCTGGCGCCGGCATCCGCAGCCAGCAAAATCTGCGCACGCTCGAGTTTGCGCACCGCGTGCCGCCCGCCGCCAAGGAGGGCCTTGAGTTCATCGCGTTCGGTTTGGCTGAGTTCGACCCGATATCGTATGTTCATCCGTGCCCCCTGTGCTCACTGGAGGGACGAACAACTGAATCGGATGGCCGGAGTGAGTTTCCGCAAAAACGTTCACGCCCAGACAGGGGCAGTACCTGGCGTATATCCACCTGTACACGCGCCTGCATCGCCGGCCCCCGGCGGAGGCTGACATCCAGCAATATTTTTGCGTTACACCGCCTTCAGTTCACCAGATGGTGTTGACGCTCGAACGCGCCGGATTCATCAGGCGGCAGCCGCGCGTTGCTCGCAGCATCGAACTCCTCGTCGACCCAAAACTCCTGCCAGAGTTGCTGTGATGCTCGGATTCAACATGTCATAATCACTGTGACGAGCTACTAGGCGTGAACTCAAAAGGCAACGAGACCCTTCGGGGCTACGTCTGCCCAGCCTCCAACAGCGGCGCGAGAGCAGACATTCCGGGATCGCCGCCATGGGCCAACAACGGACTCATGCACTGTTGCAAATCGCCTCGCTATTCGGATCTCCTCGTCGGCGCGGGCGAGCGGCGTCGCCGGCACATCGAAGCCGAGCGCCTTGGGTAGAGCCGCGCACAGCGTGGCGTTGCCCGTATCGGACTTGCTACCAGAGATCGCGATAGTTCGCGAACCTTCGCAGCGTCTTGTCGTAGCGGGCCGGTACGATCCAGGGCAGCAGCAGCCTGAAAATCGCGTTCGGAAGCGCGGAGCGAAAACGCGCATAGAGGTCGAGCGGATCGAGATCATGCCGCATCCGGAATTTCGGTTCGTAGCTGAGACCCGTGCTTCGAAGCCACTTGTAACCGTTGGCGATCGCCCAGTTCATCATGTCGCGAATGGTGTAGTAGTAAAGATGGAGGTCGAGGGCGACAGCATAGTCCAGGCCGACATACTCCCAGAAAAGACTGTCGCCTTCGACCATGCAGAGGCTGAAGGCGACCACCTTCTCACCCCGGCGCCAGATAAAGAAGAGGGTCTTGTCCTTCATGTCGCTGCCGAGCCGGCGGAAATAGTCGGCTGTCAGTTTCTCGAAACGGAATTTCGAACGGCCGAAGACCTGCAGGTAGAGCGGATGGATCTCGTCGATGGCGTCCCTTGCGTCATCGGTGACGGTGAGGGTAAGGGTTTCGCCGTCGGTTGCCTTGAATTTCTTGCGGAGCTGCCAGCGCGCCGATCGCGGGAGTGCATTTTGCATGTAGGCGTCGAAATCGTCGTGCTCGATATTGAGCGCCGTCATCGGCATGCTCGGCGCGCGGGCGAAGCCGCGCTGGACGAAACAATCCAGCACCGGCCGATAGCGCGCAGGGAATTCCTTCAGGACGATAAGCTGCGCCCGGCACGACCTTGCGAGATTAACGATCTCGCGGCAAAGAATCTCCGCCACCTCGCCGGACGGCACCGTGTCTGATCCGGCGAGGTGTCCTTCTCCGGCGAAGCATCCAACCATCAAGGTGCGCGTTTTGAGAAATCGGGGAACGAAGCGTCGGATGCGCGCCAGCCACGTCTGCCATTCCGCGCCAAGTCCTTCGAGAATGTCCTGGTCGAGAAGAAAAAACGGCTGGACGGCCTGGATGCAGGCTGCCTGGTCGATGATCGCGAAGTACCGGTACTCGACGCGGTCGCGGAGCGTATCCTCTAGGATTTCGTAGTAACGGTGATCCTTGCGCCGGTCGGCGAAGGTGGCGGCCCAAGCGGGGCAACCGGCGATTTCGCCGCGCGTCATTATCTTCACGCGAAACCGCGCTGTAGCAGCCGCCGCGTCGGCTACACTTGCTGTGTAAGTCAAGCTGACTGCGTCCGACGTCACGCATTGCGCTCCGGGGCGATGCTTAACTTTCCAAGTCCGGTTTGAATGTAGTTGATTTGGCTTGGGGACTCAGTGCTATCCGCCTTCATAGGGCCACCTTAGAACACCGGGACTCGTTATGCTCTCGCGTGCTATTTCCGGCATCAATCTCACGACCTTCGCTGTCTGCACGACGGCTGCTT
>DASQJA010000109.1:0-8036 GCA_035631275.1 Bryobacteraceae bacterium | reverse complement strand
GCCGATGTCGAGGCCGAGCTCGAGTGAAGCCGTAGCCACCACCGCGCGGAGTTCGCCATTTTTTAGCCGCGCCTCTGCGTTCAAGCGGAGTGCCCTGGAGAGACTCCCGTGATGTGGAAGCACGGCGCTCTCGCCCAACCGCTCGGCCAACGCGTGTGCAACGCGTTCAGCCAGCCTCCGGGTGTTCACGAAAACCAACGTGGTCCGATGCACGAGGATGAGCTGGGCCACGCGGTCATAAATCTCGGCCCACATTTCGTTGCTCGCCACTGGTCCCAGTTCGTCCCGCGGAACTTCCACTGCCAGGCCCATTTCTCGGCGATGGCCAACGTTAATGATGCGGGCGTCGGGCGCGAGAAACTGCGCCACGTCCTCGATCGGTTTCACTGTGGCTGACAGCCCGATGCGCTGCGGCCTGCCGCTCTCTGTCGTTAGTGCATCGAGGCGTGCCAGCGAAAGCGCCAGGTGCGAGCCGCGCTTGTCGTCAGCCACGGCGTGGATTTCGTCGACGATCACCGTGCGCACCGATCGCAGCATTTCCCGCGAGCGCTCAGCCGTAAGCAGAATGTAGAGCGATTCGGGCGTCGTCACCAGAATATGCGGGCGATGCTTGCGCATGTCCTCGCGCTCGGAGGCGGGCGTGTCGCCCGTGCGGACAGCCGTGCGGATGGGTGCCAGCGAGATGCCTTGTTTGGCCGCGAGTTCGGCGATCTCCGCCAGGGGGACTTCGAGGTTCTTATGAACGTCGTTGCTCAAAGCCTTCAGAGGCGAAACATAGACTACTTCGGTCGAATCGGGCAGTGCATCAGCGCGCGCCAGCCGAACCAGGCGGTCGAGACAAATTAGAAACGCGGCCAGCGTTTTTCCAGATCCGGTAGGAGCGGAAATCAGAACATTGCGCCCGGCGCGGATCTCGGGCCAGCCGAGGAGCTGCGGCTCGGTCGCTGCGTCGAACCGCATGGAGAACCACTCGGCGACGAGCGGATCGAATCCGGACAAGCTGCTCAAAAAATCAGAGTGTAGGGACACCTTTTTCTATTAAAGCGCAGGCGTCGCCACGCCGCCTCGGCCCGGCTAGCGGATGTATTCGATGGCCAGAACGCCGGAGGCGATCAGCCTCTCGCGAGCGCGTCTCAGCGCGCTTTCGTCGGAATATGGACCAACCAGGATGCGAGCGTCGCGACCGGCTGCAGCGGCGTCGAACTGCGTACGATAGCCCTTCTCTCCCAGTTGTTCATGTAGTTCGCATCTTGGGAGGCGCCTAGCGAGGCGATTTGCAGATAGTATTCGAGCACCAGCGGAAGGCCCGTTTGCGGATTTTCCGGTGCGGCGTGGGGTTTGGACCGTGGGCGCCGTCGTGGCGATCACCCGAACAGGTTGCATAAGAGCCTTTGGATTTGCGTCGGTCGGCTGCGATTGCGCGTACACGATTCGCTCGTTCACGTACTAACCCGCAAGGCCAAAACCTATGACAAACAGAGACGCGAAACTAACGAACACACCGCGGGCTTTGCGCGCACGCGACGCATTGGCAAGAGCATCGAGTTCCGAGGAATGGGCAGCACTGGACATAGGCCTGATCGTGCTGATACCGAATAAGATTTACACCTTAGTTATCGGCGCAAATGCGAAAACATTTAGCCCTTATTGTGTCTCGGCACTCCAATAACAGCCGCAAAACGGAGCGGGCGGACAGCTGACGACCGCGCAATAAAGATACCGGCGCGCCCTTTTTCCGGACCGGCTAGTACAAGATCCGCGTCCGGATGGTCCCGGGTATGGACTCGAGACGCCGCTTGAGCTGAAGCGAGGTCTCTTTCTCGCCGTGCTCGATGTCCACGACCACATACCCGATCCTGGCGTTGGTTTGCAGGTATTGGCCCGCAACGTTGATTTGCTGCTCCGAGAAAACGGCGTTCAGCGCGGATAACACACCCGGCTGGTTGCGGTGGATGTGCAGGAGGCGGTGCTGGCCGGAATGCGCGGGTAGCGAGACTTCGGGGAAGTTTACTGCGGTCAGCGTGGAACCATTGTTGCTGTACTTGATCAGCTTCTCGGCGACCTCGGTGCCGATGTTCTGCTGCGCTTCCTCCGTGCTTCCGCCCACGTGCGGAGTAAGCAGAACGTTGTCCATGCCGCGCAAAGGCGAAACGAACTCCTCGCCGGCGGTTTTCGGCTCAACCGGAAACACGTCGAGACCGGCGCCGCCGAGGTATTTCGATTTCAGCGCGTCCACCAGGGCGTCGATGTCCACAACAGTCCCGCGCGAGGCGTTGATGATATGCGCGCCGGGCTTCATGCGCGCGAATTGATCGCGGCCCATTAAGTGATGGGTTTGGGGAGTTTCGGGGACATGCAGCGTGACCACATCCGACGCTTCGAGCAGAGCGTCAAGAGTGTGCACTGCGCGCGCGTTGCCGAGCGCCAACTTGGTCTCGATGTCGTAATAAATCACCTGCATGCCGAGCGATTCGGCCAGCACACCCACCTGCGTGCCGATGTGACCGTAGCCGACGATGCCGAGCGTTTTTCCGCGGACTTCATAGCTCCCGGCCGCGGTCTTGACCCACGCGCCGCGATGCGCCATGGCGTTGCGCTGCGGAATGCCCCGGAGCAGCAGGATCACTTCGGCGAGCACCAGCTCGGCCACGCTGCGGGTGTTCGAGAAGGGCGCGTTGAACACAGGGATGCCGCGATCCTGTGCGGCTTCGAGATCCACTTGATTGGTGCCGATGCAGAAGCAGCCGACCGCGATGAGGCGCGGTGCCTTCTCGAATAGCTCGCGCGTAAGTTGCGTGGCGGAGCGGATGCCGACGATGTAAGCCTCGCGCAGAGACTCGGCCAATTGCGCCGGCGCAAGCGACTTAGGATGATGCTCGATTTCGCTGTACCCGTCGCGCTGGAAAGCGTCGGTTGCGCTGGCGTGAACGCCTTCGAGCAGAAGGATCTTGATTTTTCCCTTATCGAGAGAAGTCTGGACGGGTTGGCCACTGAGCGCGGTCATCTCTCTCAATGATAAGAGCAATGACTCAGCCGCCCAAAACGAGCTATTCGGATTGCGATCCGCCGCTATTTCGCGATCCGGAGGATATCGGACGCGACCTGGGCGAACGCTTGGCTCAACTGCCCGGCTGAGGGAACGTAGTAGAACGCTCCTGCTGCGTAGCTCGACTGATAAACCGCACTGAGCGGATCATTCGCCATGCGGCGGAGCAGTTCCTGGTTGACGCTGGTCTCCGCCACATAGGAAAACTGGCCGGGGTATAACACGAGCGTGTTCTGGAAATTGCTGATGGTCGCGGCCGTGCCATTCGTGTAGTCGGAGTAGGTGGTCACGTTGTTTTCGCTGGCGTAGGTCGCGTGCCAGTGGTTGGAAAGTGAGTCCCCGGCAGCGAGGTGTTGCCGATGATGGTGCGCTGAGCCAGACGATACTGCCGGTGGTGCACGTCGAATAACCGACGTCGGCCGGCAGACCACAACTGCTGGACGGGTCTGGAATGAAAGTATTTTCGACAAGATTTCAACAAGATGACGATGCCGTTCCCGCTATTGCTGCTCTGCAGATTCAGCGCCTGGCCGATCCTGGCTAGTTCGGCTTGATTGCCGGATTGGGCGAAATCAACTCCACGAACGTACATGGAATCCGCGTCGCGGCATACCTGGGCTGCTTCCACGGCGCGGCCTAGCTCATTGCCGACCACCACCACGCCCATCAACATCAGGACGGTAGGCCGTATGATCAGCGAGAATTCCAGAACGCTGGTGCCTTTTTGATTCTTGCGTCTTCTATTGTTACGACTCTGCATCGTGTTCCTAGGGTGAGGGACGGGTGGTACCGACTGGCAGTGTTTCTAAGCGATCCCGAGACCGCGATGATCGGAAGCGAACCCTGGTGACGCTAAAGCTCTGCCCGCCATAAAACCAATTGATGGGATCGATCCAGCTGTGCGTGTATCCCGTGACCGAGACCTGGATGATGTTCCCGTCGGCGTTCGCAGTAACCCCGTTCCCTCCGGCTGTAACCTCGGTGAACGAAGAAGTGGAAACGTAGTAATTCACGTTGATCAGTTTGGCACCCGCGGTCCCAGCGAGGAATCCCATCGAATTGGCCTGCACGACAGCTTTGATCGCGGCTGTTTGACTCGAATAACTCTCCTGTTGTAGGTGGTTTGATATGTAATTCCGAAACGGCAACCTTCGCGGACTACGGCCAGAAAGGTGCTCTTCTTGAAGATCGGTAAGGAAACCTCTACGATCGACATAAGTAAGGCGAACATCGGAGTAAGGACTAAGGCGAGCTCGACACGCGTGTTGCCCCGCCGGCTCGTGTTCCGTCGATGCTTGGCTCGGGGTGAGTTTTGTCCTAGCGGGAAAGAGCCCTACCTTGAGGCAAGTTTCTCACCATGGGAAGGACTAAGACCGCTATTAAGGTGAGTTCTCTCTTTATTTCAATCGGCAGGAAGCGCGAGTTTCTTGAGGCGCGGGTGAAACGCAGAAGAAACTTGTTCGGCTGAAACTTACTTACCGACCCAACGCAAACCGACGAACGCCCCGCTCAGCATCGCGTGGAGGTACTCGGCGTTCTTGGGCGACGTTTTCCAGTCGTAAAGCTTGCCACCCAGCACGATTTCAGCGTGGCTGACTCGATAGGCGAGCGAGCCTTCGGCATCGGCTGTTTCAGCGTGGTGAGGGATACCGAAGCCCGAGACCCGTGCTTCGAAATGCAGTTTCGAGGAGGCGGCGTACTGTACGGCTCCGCCGAAAGCGGGAAGCACCACGAGCCGGGACCCGGAGACCGACGGGAACGTACCGTTTCCGCTGCTCGTGTCGAAGGGAGCGTCCGTGTTTAAAGCTATTTTCGTTGCCTGGACTTCCCACAAAGTCTTAAACCTCAACTTTGCACTCCGGCCAAACGGATAAAGGAGGTCCTCAAACGATGCCTTGGCGGACTCCACTCTATATTGGTCGGTGATGAAGTCGCCGGAGGCGATGCTTGTGCCGAATAGATCCAACGCAGTTGGAGCCACACTCGTCGATCTGCTGCTGGTCTCGAAGACGGTGAGCCGAATCACGTCTTCGTTCGTGACCCGGATCGCGAGCTCGGCTTCCGGCGCGTACTTGGGTTTGCCGAGAGGGCCAAGCGTCTCGAAGTCGCTGGCGCCCGCGCCGCCCCTGAGACTGGGATTGCCGAATGAAGGCATCCAGTAGAAAAGCCCAAAAGTCCAGAGAGGATCAGGATTTTCCGACGCGATCGCGTCGGTCGACGCCTTGTCCTGTGACGCGGAAGATGTTGGGCCGGCGGACGTGGATGTAGACGGCGTGGATCGAGCGGGCGGCTGCGTTTGAGCAGGCTGTTGGGCGTAACACGCCGCGGTCAGTACCGTCGATACAGCGAGGACACCAACCCCTCGGCGCCACGCTCCGGCGCGGTTCATGAGAAACACTCGACGTTTCAGGGCCAGAAGGAATTTAACTCCGACTCTCTAAAATGGTTTCGGCTTAGCGCGCGAAATTTTATAATGTCGGACGGGAATGAGACCGACCGCTCACATTGACCGGCATGGATGAGATCCTGCGGCATCTTGTACCAGGGGCCCGCGTGCTCGATCTCGGCTCGCTGACAGGCAGCTTTCGCGCCGATGCCTGTCCAAGAGCGCTGGCTGTCCGGCTGGATCTGGAAACACCCGCCGCCGGCTCGCCGGAAGGCTTCGTTCAAGCCGACGCCGCGCGTCTGCCTTTCGCAGATCATTGCTTTGACGCCGTGATCGCGAATCACAGCCTGGAGCATGTCGAGAATTTTCGCGAGGTGCTGTCTGAGATCGGCCGTGTGATCTCGGCGGACGGGAGCCTGTACGTCGCGGTCCCCGACGCATCCACGTTCTCAGACCGGCTGTTTCGTTGGGTATACCGGGGCGGCGGGCACATCAACCCGTTCAAGTCATCTGAGGAGCTTGCGTCGCAAATCACCAAGGCTACGGGACTCAAGCTTTCCGGCTCACGTCCGTTATATTCTTCATTCGAGTATCTGAATAGGTACTACTTCAAACCGGGCACGGACTGGCGCCTGCTCTTCGCCGGCAACGGCAATCGGCAATCCATCATGCTGCTGAGCTACTTGGCCAGGCTCATCGATCGTGTGTTCGGAACCCGGATGAGCCACTATGGCTGGGCGCTCTATTTCGGGAAGCTTTCTGAACCCGTCGAGCCGGCGCCCTGGAGCAACGTCTGCGTGGGATGCGGGTCGGGATTTCCGGCCGCCTGGCTCGTGGCTGCCAAGCTGGTCCGCAGGCGGTTCCTACTCTGCCGTTTCTATTGGTGCCCGAGCTGCAACTCTGGAAATTTCTTTACGCCCGATGCGAGAGGCGGCAAAGGCAAAGCCGTCGCAGTTTTCGAGCGGCCTTGATATCCTAATCTATTAGGCTCACTCGTTCACCAACGACTCGAGATTAGTGCGAGCCAACAAGGATTTACCATGTCTGGACATTCAAAATGGGCGACCATCAAGCACAAGAAGGCCGCTCTCGACGCCAAGCGCGGGAAGGTGTTCACGCGCATCATTAAGGAAATAATGATCGCAGCCCGGTCGGGCGGCGATCCGGACTCGAATCCGCGGCTGCGCAGCGCCGTCACGGCCGCCAAAGCCGTCAGCATGCCGTCGGATAACATCAAGCGCGCGATCATGCGCGGCACTGGCGAACTCGAAGGCGGCCAGATCGACGAAATTCTGTTCGAAGGATATGGACCGGGCGGGGCTGCCGTGCTGGTGGCGGTAGCGACCGACAACCGCAACCGGACGGTCAGCGAGATCCGGCACGTTTTTTCCAAGAACGGCGGGAACCTAGGCGAACTGGGCAGTGTTGCATGGATGTTCGAACGCAAGAGCCAGATCGTCGTGAGCAAAGACAAGGCTGGCGAAGACCAGCTCATGAGCATCGCGCTCGAAGCCGGCGCCGAGGACCTGCGCGACGGCGGCGACTCCTGGGAAGTGATCTCCGCGCCCGAAGCGCACGAAGCGGTTCTGAACGCCATCCAGGCTGCCGGCATTGCGACCGAATCGGCCGAGATTGGCATGATTCCGAAGAACCTCATGAAGCTCGAGGGCAAAAACGCGCAGGCCATGCTGCGGCTGAGCGACGCGCTCGAAGAGCACGAGGACGTGCAGAACGTCTATTCCAACTTTGATGTCGACGAGAAGGAACTCGAGGCGATGGCCTAAGTTCGAATGCGCATTCTTGGCATCGATTGCGGGATCGAGTACACCGGCTACGGCCTGATCGATAGCGATGGCCGCGCGCATCGGATGATCGCGGCCGGTTCGATTCACACCGCTCCCAAGGCTCCGCTCGAAGCCCGGCTGCTCCAAATCGCCATCGGCTTGCGGCAGTTGATTGAAAAGCATCGGCCGGAGTGGGCAGCCGTGGAGGAAGTTTTCTACGCGCAAAACGTCAAGACCGCGCTGAAGCTGTCGCATGCGCGGGGCGTTGTCTTGTTGACCGTCGCTGAGGCAGGGGTGCGGCTGGGCGAGTATTCGCCGCTCGAAATCAAGACCAGCGTTGTCGGCTATGGACGCGCCGAAAAGCAGCAGGTCAAGCGGATGGTGCACTCGCTGCTGGGCCTGGACGAGACCTCACCTGCCCGGATCGAGTCGGAAGACGCGTGCGATGCGATCGCGGTTGCGATCTGCCATGCGACACATGTTGCCTATCGCGCGCGCGTCGGAGCCGCGGTATGAAGCTCGCTGTCCTTCTGCTGCTGGCTGCCTCGCTCGCTTCCGCCGAGCCTCGGCTCTTCTATTCGAAATACTTTAAGGGCAGCGTGCCGGAGTATGTCGCGATTTCAGCGGACCCGAACGGCGCAGTGACCTATCAGGAAGCCAAGGAAGACGAGAATCCGATTCGTATCCAGCTGGCAAAAAGCGACGCCGATGAGCTTTTCTCGCTCGCCGAGAAACTGGAACGTTTCAAGTACCCGGTGGAGTCGGGGCTCAAGGTCGCCAACATGGGCACCAAGACGTTTCGATTCGAAGATGGCGCTGA
>DASQJA010000108.1:0-11053 GCA_035631275.1 Bryobacteraceae bacterium | reverse complement strand
CGTTCTACTCAACGGACAGATGGAAGAGACCATGCGCAAAAAGGTCGAAAACGACGCGGCCGCCCTGCTTCGCAGTATGACCTCGCGCCGGGGCCGCAACAGCGCACTCGCCGAGCAAACCATTCACGACGCCAAAGCGTTCACGGAAAAGGAAGCGCTCGATCAGCACCTGATTGAAATCGTCGCCAGCAGCCGCCAGGATCTTTTCCAACAACTCAACGGACGCGAAATCACGCGCTGGGACGGATCTAAGCAGACTCTCCATCTTGCGCAAGCCGTGGCCGCCGAGGCACGCGAGACCCTGCGCGAACGAATCATCGCCGCCATCGCCGACCCCAACATCGGTTTCATCCTGCTAGTAGTCGGCGCGCTCGGCATCTATGTCGAGTTTTCCTCGCCTGGCCTGATCTTCCCCGGCGTGCTGGGCGGCATCCTTCTGCTGCTTGGCCTTTCCTCGCTATCGATCCTGCCGATCAACTGGGCGGGCGTGGCGCTGCTGCTGCTCGCGGTCGCCCTGTTTGTTCTGGAGGCCAAGTTCACCTCCCACGGGATTTTGGGCATCGGCGGAACGGTCGCAATGATCTTGGGTGCTCTGCTGCTCATCACGGGGCCGCCCGTAGTGCACATCCACCTGCTTACAGCGCTGGCGGTCTCCATTCCCTTCGCCCTGATCACAGTCTTTCTGGTAACGATCGTCGTCCGGGCGCGTCGGAATAAGGTGCTGACCGGCGCGACCGGAATGATCGGCGAGATTGGCGTCAGCCGCACGCCGCTCGAACCTGAGGGCCAAATACTGGTTCGTGGCGAATACTGGGACGCGGTGGCATCCACGAACCTCCCAGCGGGAGCGAGGGTTCGGATCAAGGCAATCTCCGGCTTGAAGTTATTGGTCGAGGCGGCCTAGCCTCTCCCAGCGCTGGTTCAGTGCCCGCGGCCGCAAATCTGCGACACTGACTGGGCGGGAATAAAATCTGCTCGGGACCAGTCCCTGTAATGGATGCTTTGTCTTAGTGATGGTCCTAACCGAGCGAGAACGGTTTTTTTTGGTAGATCAGAACAAGCTGGCGCGCTTCGAGTTCTTGGTGATGCCGCACCGCAAAGCCGCCTACAACCTGGCGCGGTGGCTGACGCGAAACGACCATGATGCCGAAGACGTGGTGCAGGAAGCATTCATGCGAGCTTTTCGGTTCTTTGACGGCTTTCACGGCGGCGACAGCAAAGCCTGGCTGCTCACCATCGTGCGGAACTCCTGCCACACCTGGATGCAGCAAAATCGCAAGCTGGCGCTTGAGGAAAACATCGGCGACTACGAATCCACCGCGCCCAGCCCGGAGGCCGTTGTGATCGAAAATGTCGACCGCGAGGCGCTGCGCCGGGCGATCGAAGAATTGCCGGCGGAGTTTCGCGAGGCGATCGTGCTGCGCGAACTGGAGGGGCTGTCGTATAAAGAAATCGGCGCGGTTACCGGCGTGCCAGTGGGAACTGTGATGTCGCGGTTGGCGCGGGCGCGTGGACGGCTGGCGCGCGCGCTCGGTGAACGGAAGGCAGGAGGCTTGGCATGACTTGCGAAGACGCCCGCGGCCTGCTGACCGCCTATGTCGACGAAGAGTTGGACGTCGCCCACAGCCTGGAAGTAGAGAAGCATCTAGAGACCTGCGAGGCCTGTGCCCGCATCGTCGAGAGCCAGGAAAAAGTCCGCTCGGCGATTCAGGCGAGCGGTCTTTCCTACGAACCCCCGGCTAGCCTGGACGCGCGGATCGAATCGACAATTCGCAGATCTGCGAAGCCAGCCGGTCGGCCACCGATGAGCTGGCCTTGGCTGGCGGCAGCGGCGGCAATTTTGCTGGCGCTGGTGCTCCTGGGGCGTTTGCCGATGAGTCGCGTTCCAGCATCCGATACTCTGATCGCCCAAGAGGTTCTCGACAGCCATCTGCGCTCTATGATGCCGGGACACCTCACCGACGTCGAATCGTCCGATCAGCACACGGTGAAGCCGTGGTTTGACGGCAAGATCGATTTCGCGCCGTCCGTAGTCGATTTCGCCGCTGATGGCTTCCCCCTCGCCGGCGGCCGCAAGGACTCGATCTCGGGCCGTACGGTCGCCGCGCTGGTCTACCGGCGCAACAAGCATTTGATCAATGTCTACATCTGGCCGTCATCAGCGCCAAATTCTGCGCCCACTTCGGCAGCGCTCCAAGGCTACAACCTGCTCCACTGGACGCAAGGCGGCTTCGCTTGGTGGATGAGTTCCGACCTGAACGCCGAAGAGCTGGCGCAATTGGGCACGCACCTGCGCGAGTCCGCTTCTAAGTAACATCCTGCAAAACGGAGTACGCCGGCGGCCGCGTTAGTTGGCAATTGAGAATACCGGCCGCAGCCTTAGCGGGCTCGCTAGCGCTTCAATTCCGTCACCGGCAGATTGAGCCGGTATTTCGGCGTTCCTTCGGGCGTCAACAAGTCAAAAGAACCACCGATGCTCGGCGGACCGTCCTGACCACCGAGAAAAGTGACCGAGCGCTCGGCGACCTCGCCGTTATCCATGTGCGTGCTCTCCGGGTGAGTCCAATACCAGTTTCCCGATTCGAGCTTGGTGGGCGATCCGACGGCAAAGCGCATGCTGACGCTTAACACCGACGAGCTATCGCTGATTCCTACCTGTACGGACAAGTGATCGCCGTCGCGCAGGCCTTGCACCGACTGGAGTTTGAAGATGGACAAGTCGTGGTCGCCTGAAACGTCCTCAACCACATTGCGGTGAAAACCACAGCAGGCTGTGAACACAATGAGGACAAAGTAGAACCGGCGAAGCATGCTTCCCTTATACAACGGAAGCCGGGCATCGCGGATGATCGGGCCATCGCGGATGATCGGGGCGTCGCGGATGACCCGCGCGGCGGAAAGATCGTCTAGGGGCTCGCCGCCACGGCCGCGACGCTCGTGACCAACAAGAGTCAGCAGCGGGCCATTGGTTTGGTTCGAGCTAGAGTTGGAATCTTCCGAGCCGATGGTGGTCACGATGCCGGCCGTCGAATCGACGTTGATCATAAAGTTTTTGGTACGGACCGGTCGGCGCGTCGCTATGCTGGAATAGCAGTGTGAGCTACATAGACTGTCGGGTTGCGCCGGGGCAAGTCATGGAACCGTCCTGCTGCCGCATCTGGTTTCCTTCGCCCGAACCGCTGAAAATAGCAAGAGTCTTTCCATGTTGCGTGATCGTAACTCGCTGGTTTGTGCACCCTTTTGCGACACAACTGAGCTGGTAGTTAGAGTCGGCCGCAATCCTGAAATTGAGAGAGTGGAATGGGACATGAATATCCTCCGGATGTTAAGGGTTTGTTTTCGTGGATCCCTGACGAAAACCGACGGGCGTGGGGGCTCCACGCAGGTGAGATGGTTCAGCATAGGCTGACTTACTCAGGATTGCAATAGTCTTTCGCGATTTGTAGCTAAGTCACTTATCGACTTTGGCCGGTGCGAAAAACTCGATCGGCTGCAAGGAAACGATCTTCCAGTCTTTCTTGTCCTTGCGCAACTGGCAATGCACGATCTGGCGGCGCTCGACAATCGGGCCGTTGTCTAGAAGGCTGCGCACTTGCAGGAACCAGTCGAGATCGATGCGATAGGTCGTTTCGTCGCCTTGCTCCTCGACCGGCTCGATGGAAGATGTCACATCCGCCTGATTCACCAGCGCCGTCACTTGAGTTCTCAGATTGTCGTAGCCCGGCATGCCCTTATCGAAGCCGTCCATAAATGCGGGAACATTCCAATCAGTCAGCGCGGCGGCGAGCGAGCCCAACAGACTGATCACGTCCGCGTGCGCGTCCCCTCGCGCGGACACAATCGCCAAGGAAACAAGCAGCAGCGTGTTACGTACGATAGCTGGCGTTGATCTCAATGTATTTTTCCGTCAGGTCGCAAGTCCAGAAGCGCGCGCTGCCCGTACCTCTCCCATGCAGGACGAGGCGGATCAGGCATTCGGTTTCATCCAGTTTCTTCTTCAGCTCGGCCTCAGAAAAATCCGCGGCGAGGCCACCCCGGCACACAGGAACGTTTTGCAGATCGATATCTACCTTCGACGGATCGAGCGCGACACCCGCGTTTCCAGCCGCCGACAGTATCCGGCCCCAATTCGGATCGGACCCGGCGATGGCGGTCTTCACCAGCAGCGAATTGGCGATGCTGCGCGCGAGCTTCCCTGCTGCGTCATCATTGGACGCACCGCTGATCTCGATGGTAACCAGCTTACGCGCGCCTTCGCCGTCTCGCACAATCTGGCATGCCAGGTCTTCCATTACTTCGGCGAGCGCTTCGCTTACTTTCGCCAGGTCTTTGTCGCCCGGCGTCACTTCAGCGGCGCCGTTTGCAAGAACTAGCATGGTATCGTTCGTCGATGTGTCGCCGTCGACGCTGATGCGGTTGTAGCTCCGGCCGATTGCCGCGGAAAGCACCGGAGCAAGCGCAGCCGCCGGAATCGTGGCGTCCAGCATCACGAATCCGAGCGTGGTCGCCATGTTGGGCTGGATCATGCCCGAGCCTTTTGTCATTCCTGCAATGCGAATCGTGCCGCGCTTGGCACGCACTTCGGCCTGCGCGGTTTTCGGACGCGTGTCGGTGGTCATGATGGCCTGCGCGACCTCCTCGAAGGACTTGGGCTTGAGGCCTTTGACCAGCGCCGGAAGCGCGTTTGTGATCAGCGCGGCATCCAGCTCAACTCCGATCACGCCGGTGGAGGCGGGAAAAACTTCCTCGGGCGCAACGTGAAGTTGCTTTGCAACAGCGTCGCAGCAGGCGATGGCGACGCGATCTCCGGTCCGCGTGGCGCAATTCGCGTTGCCCGCGTTGACGAGCACCGCGCTCACTCGTCCGCGCGATTTCTCCAAGTTGAAGCGCGCGATTCGTACCGGCGCGGCCTGAACGCGGTTACGTGTGAAGACAGCCGCCGCCGCGGCGGGCGTGTCGGAAACGATCAAACCCAGATCGTCCTTCTTGACCTTTCGAATTCCGGCGTAGGTCGAGGAATAGCGGTAACCCGCGGGCAGCTTCACTTAAGTCTTTTCTCCCAAGCATTCATTCTCGTTCAGACGCTGACCGTTGAGAAATGCCTCGGCCGACATTCGTTTGCGTCCTTCGATCTGCACTTCGAGCGCCTCGAGCGTGGTGCCGTCGCCGCAGCACACAAACAGCCGCCTCTTCGCGGCCAGTAGCCGTCCCGGTTGGCCTGCAAAAGCCTCGGCGGACACGCTCGATCGCCAGACATGGAACATCTGCCCGCGGAAGTGGCTATAGGCGCCTGGCCATGGCAGGAATCCGCGCGAGCGGTTGAAAATCTTCTCTGCCGGCCAGCGCCAGTCGATTAGCGCGTCTTCTTTCTTTAGGATCGGCGCGAGCGTGGCTTGCGAATCGTCCTGCTTTTCCGGCACGATCTCGCGCGCTTCGATTCCCGCGAGAGTTTCGATTAGGAGCTCAGCGCCCGCCGTTGCGAGCCGGGGGCCCAGCTCCAGTGCGTTCTCCTCCGCACCGATCCCGGTCTCCCATTTGAGAAGCATGTCGCCCGTGTCGAGTCCTGCGTCGATGCGCATCGTCGTGACGCCCGTGCGAGTCTCGCCGTTCGCGATGGCCCATTGGATCGGCGCCGCGCCGCGATACTTGGGCAACAGCGAGGCGTGCACGTTGATAATGCCGCGCGGGGGAATGTCGATGATGGATTGCGGAATGATCTGGCCGTAGCCGACGATCACCATGGCCTCCGGCTGGAAGGCGTGGAGTTGCTCGACCGATTCCGGTCGGCGGATGCGCTCGGGCTGATAGATTGGCAGGCCTAGGCGGAGTGCGGCCTCCTTGACTGCTGATATCGCGAGTTGTCCGCCGCGGCCTTTGGGACGGTCGGGCTGCGTATAAACCGCCAGGACGTTGTGGCCCACCGACGCCAATGCTTCGAGAGTCGGAACTGCGAATGTTGGGGTGCCGAGGAAGATCAGATTCACGATGAGCCACGGAGTCGACACGATTGTCGACGCGGCACGCACGAGTGCTTGCGCTACGTCCCCCATTCGCCGGCTTTTACTAGCTTGCGGACCTTGCGGCGGATCAAGTCGCGTTTTAGCGCACTGACGTGCGAAATATACAGGCGGCCGTTGAGGTGATCGATCTCGTGGCAGAACGCGCGCGCCAGCAGTTCTTCTCCGGTCTTTTCGAACTTTTCGCCCTTGGCGTCCTGCGCGCGAATCGTCACGCGCATCGGGCGCGTCACCTGCTCGCGGAATCCAGGAATGCTGAGGCAACCCTCCTCGCCGGTCTGAAATTCTTCCTTCTTGATGATTTCCGGATTGATGAGAACAATCTTCTGCGCCGGGTCTTCGGCCACCGACAAATCGATCACCGCAATTCGCTTCGATATCCCGATCTGCGGCGCTGCCAACCCTACTCCTTTGGCCGCATACATGGATTCGAACATGTCGTCGAGGAGCTTGTGCAACTCTGGAGAATCGAATGCAGTGATTGTCTCAGCCTGCTTTTCGAGCACGGGCTCGCCGTACAAAACGATCGGATACGTCATTAAAAATTTCTGACCTGCTCCTGGTAGCCTTCAAAGTTACGGCGAACTTCGTCGAGCGAGTCGCCTCCGAATTTTTCCAAAAACGCCTGCGCGAGCACGATAGCGACCATTGCTTCTCCGATAACGGCCGCCGCCGGAACGACGCAAACATCGCTGCGTTCGTAGGCGGCCAACGCGGGCTCGCGCGTGACCAGATCCACCGATTCGAGCGGACGGCGCAGCGTCGAAATCGGCTTCAGGAATCCACGGACCAGCACGTCCTGGCCGTTGGTCATGCCGCCTTCGAGCCCCCCGGCGCGGTTCGAGCCGCGGGTGAATCGCCGCTCCTCCCGATTGTAGTGGATCGTATCTTGCACACGCGATCCGAAAGAAGCCGCGCCCTCAGCCGCGAATCCGATCTCGACGCCCTTCACCGCCTGCATCGAGACGATGGCCTGCGCGAGACGCCCGTCGAGCCTCGTGTCCCAGGCAATGTGCGACCCGAGTCCCACCGGCAGATTGTGCGCCACAACTTCGAAAACCCCGCCGATCGTGTCGCCCGTCCGGTAGGCGCAATCGACCACTTCTTTCATCTTCTGCTCCGCCTCGGGATCTACACAGGCCAGGAACACGTCATCGCGATCGTTCAGCGCCACTAGCTCTTCCCAAGCCGGCCGCCGTTCCGACCGCGCCTCGCCGATCGCGATCACGTGGCTGAGTACACCGATGCCGAATTCTTTGAGCAGTGTTTTCGCGAGCGCGCCGACGGCCACGCGCGCCGTCGTTTCGCGAGCGCTGGCGCGTTCCAGGATATAACGTGCTTCCGGCAAATTGTATTTGATGATCCCGGCCAGGTCGGCATGTCCGGGCCGCGGCCGCGTGACGGGTTTCCGTTTGTCCTCCGCGCCGTCGATGTCCTCAACCGGGAGAACGTCGGTCCAATTCTTCCAGTCCTTGTTTTGGATGATGATCGCGATCGGCGAGCCAATCGTTTTCGAATGCCGGACGCCCGAAACGATTTCGGCTTGATCGGTTTCGATCTTCATCCGGCCGCCACGACCAAATCCCTGCTGCCGCCGCCAGAGTTGGCGATTGATGAATTCTAACGAGACAGGCAACCCGGCAGGCAACCCGGTGAGGGTCGCCACCAGACACTGTCCATGGGATTCTCCGGCGGTCTCGAAACGGAACATGGAAGGGCGAAATTTTTATCGTAGCGGAAAAGCGCCGCCGTTTTGGGTTTCGCGCCGATTTTCTCAGGAGGAGGGCTTCACAGCCCGACGTGCATTCCGCGGAGAAACTGAACGTCTGCTTCGGAGAAGTCGCACTCGCCCGAAACCTTGGCAACAGGTGCAGCCACGGGCATCGCTTCTTCTTGTTTCCCCGCCGTCATCCCGATCGTGACCTCGAGAGCGAGCAAGACATCGTATCCCGAACTCTTTATATCGGCCAGAATTTCGGCGATGCGTTCCGATTCGCACACTGATTCGTTTAAGGCCATCTGCAGTTCCTGCATCATGTCTTTCAATTCGGGATTCATGTTGTCGTTGCCTTTCCGATCCGTCATGCCCTATGTAGATGCATTTTCCGTACCGTGTGCGGCACTGAAGAAATACCCGAGTTTTGAATGACTTAGTCGGGTATCCGGCCACGGTGCAGCGCGTCAAAATGGCAGGACTCGTGTGAGCGCGGGCAAATTTGTCTCATTGGGATCGTGGGCGATTCGTTTGGCACGTGAACTGCTCTGTAGGCCCTCGATTGTTCCGATAAGGAACACCAGGGGTTGAGGCGCCCGACGCCGCACGCCAACCACCGGGACCTCTGATCCTCAACGCTGCTGAAGTTTTGTCGCCCTCGCGGTGAATCACGCCTCCAGATGCACTCTGGGGGACCTATTCTTCAAAATGGTCCGCCTAGAAGTGCGGCGGCAAAGGAGGCGTGATGTTTCCTAGATTGAGCCTAAGGCGGAACACGGCCTTACTCCTTTGCATGGCTACGCCATTGTTTGCGGCGCCAAATTGGGAGCTCGCGTTCGGCCAGGGTGTTGCCGGCATCGATGACGGCCGGTATCAGGAAGCACTGCCACAATGCCGCCCTCGAGCTCGGACGTGAGTTCCAACCCGGGCGATCTTCGCCTCATGAAGAGCAATGTATGCGCTCGCATTGGCCACCAGATACAGGGCGAACTGGAGTTAGCCGAAGCAACTCTATATTGAGGCGAGAACCGCGATTGATGCCGCGGGCGATCCGGCTCGCCCCCCTGCTTGGCTACTTTCTTCAAGGGATCGGGCAACTGCGATTCAAACAAGGACGCTGGAAGGAGGCCGAGACTCTTTTGCGGCAGGCCATTGCAGAGTGCACCTTCTACGGCGCCGAACAGAGCTAGGCGTGCTTTGCGAAGTCGCTCCGCAAGGAATGAATTAGCGAGCTCGCGCCAGGACACGGTCGACTCCCGCGCGGAGAGTTTCGGGAGGCGTCAGCAAGCTGATCACGAGAAAAGCCTCGCGCTCAAAATCAAAGAAGAAACCAGGCTGCACTACGACGTTATCGCGCGCTATAAGCTCCAGCGTCCATTCCTCCTCGGAGTAAATCCGCGGCGCCTCGATAACGGCATACCAGCCGCCTTCCGTCTCGAGCAGCCGCCAGGGCGAATCGCCCCCAATTCGATCCGCCAGATAGGCGCGATTGGCGCGAACACGCTCTGTGATCTGGCCTTGGATCACGTCACGACACGTCAGCAAGCGGCGGGCAGCCCATTGCACCGGCGTTCCCACCGACAGATATGTGTCCGCGATCAGTTCCAGACGTGAGAACGCATCGTTCCTCACCGGCTCCGGACCGCCAACTACGATCCACCCGAGCTTCACCTGCGGAAGGGCAAGGACCTTCGAGAATCCGCTCAATACAAACGTCAGGACCTGCTCTACCCCGGCTAGTGAAGTAACGCGCTGGCGATCAGGACCAAAAACGTAATCGGAAAAAACCTCGTCGGAGACGATTGCGAGATCGTGCGCCGAGCACATGTCGACGAGCCGGTCCAGTTCTTGGCGCTTGATGAACGAACCGGTCGGGTTGTTCGGATTCACTAACACCACAGCGCGGGTCCGGTTGGTAATCGAGCGTGCAAGCGCGTCGAAATCGATCTGCCACTCGCCGTGATACAGGAGCGGATATTGGACCAGGCGCACTGACTCGAGAGCTGCAAGAAACTCGAAGAGCGGATAGGACGGCCGGGGAACCAAAACTTCGTCTCCAGGATCGGCCAACAGCTTGAACAGCAGCGAGTAAGCTTCGCTGGTGCCGGCGGTGAGCAGAATCCAGTCCTGCGAAACATCGCGATAGTATTCCGCCACCGCGGCGCGCGCGTCGTTTAGACCAGCCGGATGCGGCTCGTAGCGCAACGCCCTTTTATCCGCCAACGCCTGCAGCAGCACCCCCGCCGGGTACGACAAACCCGCCGCGGTGGGATTCGACTCAGTCAAATCGAGCAGCGTCTCGCCATGCTCCCGCTTCTCGCGGATCATCTTCGTAAGCGGATTTTCCGGCGCACTCCAATCGAGGCGCGAAGAGAACATATCCGCGAGTTTAACGTGGCGTACGCGCCCGCACTATGCCATGCCCGCGATTTACTTGCCCGAAGGAACGTTGCCGTCTTTCTTGCGGTGGCCCATGCGATTGCCGCGATGTCTGCCCGAGCCGTTTTCCTTCGAGCCGGAATGGGATTTGCCTCACGAACCTTGGTTGTCGCTCGCCATCAGCGCGCCTCCGGTCAGCAAAGACAGAGTCAGGAGAGAAGACAGAATGATTTTCATGCCTATCAGTGCGCCCGGCGAGCTGAAAATCGCAAGCGAACCGCGGGAGGTCTATAATCTTTGACAAATGGCGCGGTATAAGTCTAAAGCGGTAATTCTCTCGGCCATCATCGGTGCGTTCTGCCTGCGCGGCCAACAGCCCGCGCCGCAAGCCGTACCTGAGAACGCCGTCCAACGCGTGGCCGATCACGTCTACGCAATACTTGGCTTTCCCAACATCGGCATCATCGTGGGCGACCGCGCCACATTGGTGGTCGACACGGGCATGGGTCCGCCGAACGGCGCGATCGTCGCACGCGAGGCCGCCAAGCTCGCCAAAGGCCGGGCGCTCTATCTCACTACCACACATTTCCATCCTGAGCACGCCTCGGGCGCCCAAGCATTCCCACCGGGCACCGTGCTGATCCGCCCGGTCGTCCAGCAGCAGGAAATGGAGAAGCACGGCGCCGAGTTCATCCAGATGTTCAGTGCCCGGTCCGCGCTCTTCCGCGAGCAGCTCAAGGACGTAAAACCGCGCCCGCCTGACATCCTGTTCGATCGTGAGATGACGCTCGATCTCGGCGGCGCAACCGCGCGCCTGATGTGGTTCGGTCCGGGCCACACACAGGGCGACGAGCTGATCTTCATCGAGCCTGACCGCACACTGCTGCCTGGCGACATTGTCGAGAACAAGCTGGTACCTGGCATGCCCAACGACGACTCGAGT
>DASQJA010000107.1:0-2727 GCA_035631275.1 Bryobacteraceae bacterium | reverse complement strand
TTCGAACCAGTTTGAACTCCCCGGTAAACACTACGTCAGAGAAGATCGATGATCGATCCCCTTCCCACAAGGCCAGGCGGGACGCGACAATTCCGCTACGCGGGCCCAGAGCGGGAGGATCGCAGCTGTGTGACTTCGGGTTGATTCCGACACCTGACGTCTGATTGTCACCTGTAACCAAACCGCTACCATGGAGTATCGTCTAACGGTATCCCATGATCCTCTTCGGCCAGATTCTTCAGGACATGCGCTTCGCGGCGCGGCAATTGCGGAAGAGTTGGGTATTCACGTCGACGGCCGTCGCGGTGCTAGCGCTCGGAACAGCCGCCAGCGTCGCGATCTTCGCCTTTGTGGACGCCGCGCTCCTCAAGCCCCTACCTTATAAGAATCCGTCCGGTCTCGTGGGCGTCTTCGGCAGCATCCCGCTGTTCGAGCGATCCGAACTTTCTTATCCCGATTACCTCGACTTCAAAACGCGGAACTCGGCCTTTCGCTCTCTCGAGGTTTATCAGGCCAATGGATTTCTGTTCACTGGCGGCGGCGGGACGCGGATTGCGCGCGGCGCTCGGGTGAGCGACGGTTTTTTTCGCACGCTGGGAGTGGCGCCGGTTCTGGGCCGGGATTTCTATAGCGGCGAGGATCAACCGGGGGCGCAAAGAGTCGCGTTGCTCAGTTATGCGGCATGGCAGGCGCGATACGGAGCGAGTCGCGGTGTGCTGGGACAAACGGTGGTTCTGGACGGCGCTCCGAACATCATCGTTGGCGTGCTGCCGCGGGAGTTCTATTTTCCACCGGTGGGCGGCGACGCGGAGTTCTGGACGGCCCTCCATCCGGCTGGAGGTTGCGATCTGAGTCGGGGCTGCCACGGTCTGCTCGGCGTGGCGCGTCTGAAGTACGACGCTTCGACGCAATCGGCGATCGCCAACGTGAAGGCGATCGCCAGGCAGCTCGAAACCCAATATCCTGATTCCAATCGCGACCAGGGGGCCAGTGTGGTCACGCTTGCTACGGTGATCGTGGGCGATGTGCGCCCTATTTTGCTGGTGCTGCTGATCGGCGCCGGATTGCTTCTCTTGATCGCGAGCGTGAACGTCGCCAGTCTCCTGCTGGTGCGTTCGGAGAGCCGGAGAAAAGAGATCGCGGTTCGGAGTTCTCTCGGCGCGTCCGCGGGGCGAATCCTGCGGCAGTTGATCACTGAGGGACTGGTGCTGGCTGTAGCTGGGAGCCTTTCGGGTGTTGCGCTGACGTCTGGGGCCTTGCATCTCCTGACGAAGCTGATCTCCGCGAATCTCATGAACAAGATGCCCTTCTGGCAGGACCTCGGATGGAATGGCCACGTGTTGGCTTTCGCCGGGTCGGTCGCGCTGCTCACGGGCGTGCTCTTCTCCTTCACACCCGCGCTGCATCTCTGGTGGTCGGGGTTACGAACGGGTCTGGCGGAATCGGGACGTGGATCCGCGGGGACCGGCTGGCGGCGCCTCTGCTCCAAGCTGGTGGTGGTGGAGCTTGCCGCCGCCACGGTCTTGCTCGTGGCGGCCGGGCTGCTGGGCCAAAGCCTCTATCGCCTCCTTCGCGTTCCTCTCGGTTTCGAGCCGGATCATTTGGTGACGTTGCGTGTCGATTTGTCCGCATCGATCCCCCACCTCGCCGCGCCGAACGCGACTGCAACCAACCACGAGATTCTGGCGCTCACGAAAATGATGCTCGATCGGATTCGCAGCATCCCCGGCGTGACTTCAGCCGGCATCGCGCGCCGGGGCATACCGCTCGATGGCAATTCGAGTACGATCTGGTTTCGGGTATTGGGCCGGCCATGGCACGGCGAGCATTATGAAGCGCCCAGCCGCAGTATCAGTCCCGACTACTTTCGAACGTTAGGCGCGCGCTTATCGCGCGGGCGATATTTCCGGGAGGATGAGGACGCCTCCAAGCCTCTGGTCGCGATCGTGAATCAAGCACTGGTTCGCAAGTACTTCGCCGGCGAAGACCCCATCGGGAAGCAACTGGCGTATGTCTCGACTCCGGAGAGGCCGCTTCAAATAGTCGGCGTGGTCGAAGACGTCAAAGAAGGTCCGCTGGACGAAGCCATTCCGCCGGTTCTGTACATTCCGTTCGAGCAGGAGGTCAGAGACAACTTTGCTCTGGTGGTTCGGACTGGAGTAAGCAGCGAGTCTCTCTTGCCGCAACTTGCCGCCACGATCCGGCAGATGGATCCGGCGATCGTTTCGTATCGCGGCGTAACGATGACGGAGAAGATTCACGATTCGCAGTCCGCGTATTTGCATCGTTCCTCGGCGTGGCTGGTGGGCGGCTTCGCCGGCCTTGCGTTGTTGCTGGGAGTGGTCGGATTGTACGGCGTAATCGCCTACTCGGTGAGCCGGCGGACGCGCGAGATCGGGATCCGCATGGCGCTGGGAGCTACGGGCGGTTCGGTCTATCGACTGATTCTGAAAGAGGCAGCGGGACTGACGGCGCTTGGAATCGGCGCGGGCCTTGTGGCGTCGCTGGGCGCAACGTCTCTGATACGCAGCTTGCTGTTTGGAGTGGGATCGTGGGACGTGCCCACTCTTGCTGCGGTGTCAGTCACTCTGGCAGTTGCCGCACTGGCGGGCAGTTTTCTTCCTGCGCACCGCGCGGCAGGTGTGAATCCAACGGAGGCGTTGCGGGGGGAATCTTAAGGCAGGTTAAGAGCCCGGAGTCAGAATGAACGCCCAGTCCTCCAAGGCG
>DASQJA010000106.1:0-3123 GCA_035631275.1 Bryobacteraceae bacterium | reverse complement strand
CGCGGGTAGAGTCCGATGAGATGCTGGAGCGTGACTGAGCCCAGAATGCGGCCTTGCCGCTTGGCGGCGACGCGCTCCTTGACTTCAACGGCCGTATGCAATCCGGCTGGCCAGCGCCGGTTCAGCGCGATGCGTCCCTTGAACTCGTCCACCATTTCCACGGCGCCGTTCCTGACCACGTAGTCGACGTCGCGCTGGAGCAGGGCGTGGGCGTGCAGCGCGTCTTGGACCGCTGTCAGCAGGCCCAGGTTGCGCTCCTCATATAGATTTCCGCAGGCGAATGCGCGTTCGACGGCCAGGATTCCCAGATCGGTGAGCGCGACGTTGTGGGCGCCCACGTCGACTGCGCAATGGACTCGGAGGCGGAAATTGCTGACTACCTGATCGGCGGCCGCGGCCAGCGCGGTTTCGTCATCATCGTCGCCGCCTGCGATTACCAGCGGAATGCGCGCTTCATCGATCAGAATGGAATCGGCCTCATCGACGACGGCGGCCGCGCAGGGACGCTGGACTTGATCGGAGAGATCGAGCGCCAGACGGTCGCGCAGAAAGTCGAAGCCGATCTCGTTGGGCGTGGCGTACAGTACATCGCAGGCATAGGCGGCACGGCGCTCGGTCGCGTTCATGCCCTGCTGGAGATGTCCGACGCTGAGGCCGAGAAAGCGGTAGAGATCTCCCATCCAGACGGCGTCACGACGCGCCAGGTAGTCGTTCGCGGTCATGACGTGAACGCCAGGGGCCTGACGGGCGTACCAGGCGATGGCTGGAACAGCGGCCAACGTCTTGCCTTCGCCGGTCTGCATCTCGGCGATGCTACCACGCGCCAGCGCGAGCGCACCGCGAAGCTGGACATCGAACATTTCCTGACCGAGCACGCGTGAGGCGATCGCCGCGGTTGCCGCGAACAACGGAAGCTGGTCGTCCGTCTGCGCGGCTTGGCGCAGCTCGCTGTCGTTCAAACGTGAAAACTCAGCGCGGAGCGCGTTGATTCGCTCGATCTGAGACGAATCGTGACGCGAAGGCGCAAGAATAGACTGCAGGAACTTACGCATGAATCCCTCCTTCTCGACGAAGTTCTTGGTCAGGAACGACGGAATGATGGAGGGGGCCGCTGAAAGCGGGCGCGATCGAGGGATGGGCTGACCTGGGGTGCATCACTCTCCGTTGCGGTCGAGACGGTTTCGCGCGCGAATACCACGGCGAGAGTCCGAGGCTCGGCGACCTCACGCTCGACGCGCTCGGCACGGCTGAGGCAAACGATGCGAGATTCCTCGCGCAACCCAACTATGAGTGCGGCGGTGGCCGAAAAGGCCCCTGTCCCAGCAAGGACCAGAGCGAGCAACCAGGTGAGCCGCTGTTTCACCTGCCCAGCAGTATTGCATAGAATTTCGCGTGAGCGTTGCTAACCTGAAGTAGATGCCATTCGATGGCCTGCGCGTGGTTTCGTTCGAGAGCCGGCGCGCGGCCGAAATTGCCGAATTGATCCGGCGGCAAGGCGGCGATCCGTTCGTCGCGCCGTCGATGCGCGAAGCGCCGATCGAGAACAATTCCGAAGCGTTCGAGTTCGCTGAACGGCTGTTTCGCGGCGAGTTCGACATGATGATTTTTCTCACTGGCGTCGGTACGCGGGCGCTCGACAAAGTGCTCGCTTCGCGATTCGAACCGGGGCGATTCGCGGAAGCGCTGAGGAAGATCACAATTGTCGCGCGCGGGCCGAAACCGCTGGTTGCGTTGCGGGAGCTTCAGGTTCCGGTGGCTGTTACCGTTCGCGAGCCGAATACATGGCGCGAGCTTTTAGAAGCGACGGCTGGTCGCCCTGAGCGGCACATCGCCGTGCAGGAATACGGCAAGTCGAACCAAGAACTGCTTGCCGGGTTGCGCGCTCGCGAGGCCGACGTCACGCCGGTACGCGTCTATCAATGGGATCTCCCCGAAGACAAGCGGCCGCTGCATGAAGCGATCCGCCGAATCGTGGAAGGACACACGGATGTCGCGGTGTTCACCACATCGATTCAAGTGGCGCATCTGTTCCAGATTGCGGCCGAGGCAGGCCTGGGCGAAGCGCTACGAGACGCCTTCCGGCGCACCGCGATCGCTTCCATCGGCCCAAGCACGACCGAGACGCTTGAGGATTTCGGGCTCGCTCCCGACATCACGCCAACGCATCCCAAGATGGGGTTTCTCATCAAGGAAACCGGAGAACAGTCGGCCGAGGTTCTGAAACGCAAGAGAAGTATCCAAGCGCGAGGAGCACATGCCGAAGAATGACTTAATGCATCAGTTCGGCAAGTACTACAGTGTCGTGTTTCTCGTGCCCGCCGCGGTGCTGATCGGATTCGTGATGGGTTATCTGCTCGACAAGTTGTTCCATACCGGGTTTCTCAAGATCGTTTTCCTGTTCATCGGTCTTGCTTCCGGAATGATCGAATTGGTTCGCGAACTGACCAAAGATGATGCGCGACGTTGATCCGAGTTTTTACGCGCAGGCGTTGCGGCGCATCGGCATCCTGATTCTCGCGATCGGAACCATTGGGGCGGGCGCTCTGACGTCGCTGCGCGGCTTTCGCATGGGCCTGGCGTTCCTTATCGGCGCGCTGTTTTCGTATGCGAGTTTCTGGGGCTGGCAGCATATCGTGCTCGCGCTTTCGCCGAATGCGCCCAAGCAACGGCCCTGGAAATTCGTGCTTCGCATAGTAGTGCTCGGCGCGTTAGCCTGCGTTATAATCAAGCTTTTGGGACTTAACGTCGCGGCAGCGGTAACGGGTCTGCTGGTCTCCGCCGCGGCGGTCATCCTCGAAGTTATTTTCGAACTCATCTATGCAAGAGCATGAAGTAGAACTCTGGACTACCAAACTGTTCAACCAGTTTCTGGCCGCGCCGCTGAATTCTTTCCTGAATGCTATTGGAAAGCCCGCAGCCGATCCGGCACATCCGTGGGAAAACTGGATCACCATGGAGATCCTGGTAGTGCTGGTCATCATGGTGGTGTTCGCGCTGCTTAAGTCGAGGTTGTCGGCCGACAAGCCGGGCAAGTTGCAGCTCACGTTCGAAGCGATTTACCAGTTCGTCGCTGGACAGGCGCACGATGCTGTGGAGCACGGTTCGAAGTACGTTCCGTTTTTC
>DASQJA010000105.1:0-2118 GCA_035631275.1 Bryobacteraceae bacterium | reverse complement strand
TTTTGGTGTTCCCGGTTTCGCGCCCGCGGCGATCACGTCCGCCTCGGTGACCTCCTGTGCCGACGGCAGATATTTCTGCAAGTAGTTCTTGATGCGGTCGTGCACCAGGCGCTCAGAAGAATGCGCCAGCAAGAACAGCATCTGATCCCCCGCCGACTTCGAAAGCAAGGAATACACCAGCGACGGCTTCTGCAGCTTCGCCGATTTCAAATCCTTTTCGAGCTTCTTCGACCGTGCTTCCAGCTTCTGCCACTGCTCGATGTCCTTCTTCGTCAGTCCCACGCGTTTGACGAACGCGGCGCTCTCTTTCGCCGGCAGCTTTTCCGTCAGGAAGTACAGAAAGAGCCCCATCGGCTCGAGATGGATGTCGACGCCGAACGGCACCAGTTGCCGCGCCTTTTGCAATTTCTGAAGACCCGCGGCATTCAGTTTGGCGCCGTCCAGAGCTGGCGAATACAGAGGCAGCAGCTTCTCCTGCTCGAGCAGTTGCACCAGGTCGCCGGCATTCAGCTCATTGGCGATGTGCCGCAATTCCTCGAGCAGATCCTCGCGGGGAATCTTGGTTTCGAGCTGCGCCTCGCGCGCATTATCGTACTGCATCTTAGTGCGCTCATCGATATTGAAACCGAGCCGCACCTTCAATCGCAGCAGCCGCAGCAGGCGAATGGGATCGTCGTATAGAGTGTAGTTGCTGACCGCGCGCAGTTCCTTGCGCTCCAGGTCGCCGACACCGTTGTTAGGATCGAGCAGCAGCCCGCGCGACGCCGGATTCAACGACAACGCAATGGAATTTATCGTGAAGTCTCGCCCGCGCAGATCCTCGTGAATCGAAGCCGGCTTGACGGAAGGCTTCGCACCCGGCTGCGCGTACTTTTCCTGCCGAGCCATCCCGATAGTGGCATGCACGCCGCTCGGGAACGCCAGTGCCGCCAGCCTCCGGTTGTCGTCTTCCCACAAAATCTTGGCGCCGGTCTTCTTCACGATCGCCGGAAGAAGCTTGAGCGCATTGCCCTCGATCGTGAAATCCAGATCCATGATCGGAAAGCTGCCCAGCATGTCGCGCATGGCGCCGCCGGTGAGAAACACATTCATGTTGGCATGCGCCGCGGCGGCCTGAATCTCGGAAACCACGCGCGCCTGATCGGCACTCAGGTGGCTTTCGAGCATAAACATGTAATCGCTCATCGCATCTCTCTATGCTCTTCATCGGCATCGCGCACAACGCAGCGGATCGCGATTGGTTACTTTCCTGCGTGCGAGCGCGCCCCGCGCTGTGCGCTAATTCGGAGCAGTCTGGCCTCCATCAAGCCCTAGGGTGGTGCTCATCGACGGTCTTCCGCAATCGGGACCGCATCACATGGGTATAAATTTGGGTGGTCGAGATGTCGGCGTGCCCCAGCATGGTTTGCACGCTGCGCAAATCGGCTCCCCCTTCTAATAAATGCGTCGCGAACGAATGCCGAATGACGTGCGGCGTCAGGCCGTGGAAGATGCCCGCTTTCTTCCCATACGCGCCAAGCAGCTTCCAAAAAGACTGCCGCAACATCGCGCCGCCCCGGTTGCTTACAAAAAGATACGGGCTCGCTCGGCCTTTCAACAAGCGCGGCCGGCCGCTGTCAAGGTAATGTTCGATCGCCCGAAGCGCCGCTTTTCCGACTGGAACGATGCGCTGCTTATTCCCCTTGCCAAGGACTCGCACATAACCAAGGTTCCGTTCCACATCCGACACTCTCACGCGACAGAGCTCGGAAACCCGCAGACCTGTGGCATACAGGAACTCGAGCATCGCCCGATCGCGGAGACCTTGCGGTTTGGCGGCATCCGGCGACGCGATCAGGCCTTCCAACTGCTTCTCATTAAGATACTTAGGAAGACTCTGCCATTGCTTGGGCGAAGACAACAGCTCGGTCGGATCGCGCTCTATGGCGCCGGTTTCTACCAGGAATCGGAAGAAGTTGCGAATCGTGGCGATGTGCCGCGCAATCGACCGGCTGGCCATTCGCGCCTTATAAAGCGAATCCACATGGCGGCGCAAAACGTCCGCATCGGCGAACGCGTCGGCCGGCTGGAGAGACTGCGCAAATCGTTCTAAATCAAGGCGATACGACTCCACCGTGG
>DASQJA010000104.1:0-5514 GCA_035631275.1 Bryobacteraceae bacterium | reverse complement strand
GGCGAATACACGATGCGCACGTCGCCGCCCTCGGCCTTCACTTGAAACAGATCGCCGTTCGACCCGGGAACGCGCAGCATATCGCCGAAAGAACAGAAGATCACGCCGGGCTTGCGCGAGATAGCATGCGCGCGGTCAATCATTTCAAGCGGCGTCACGCAAACCGGGCAACCCGGTCCGTGCACCAGTTCGACTTCCTTCGGCAGCAGGCAGTCGAGGCCGTACTTAACGATGGAGTGGGTTTGGCCTCCGCAGACTTCCATGAGGACCCACGGGCGCGTGACGGTGCGTTTGATTTCGGCGATCAGTTTCTGCGCGACGGCATGGTCCCGATATTCGTCGACGTATTTCATGTTGAATTGCCCGCGGCGCCGCCCAGCTCTGGCTCCGGCGCTTCGATTTCGCCGAGCTGATTCATCTCCGTCAAGTACTTGTAAGTGCGGGCCGCCTCCTCCGCATCCACTCTGCTGATGGCGAAACCAACATGCACCATTACGTAGTCGCCCAGAGCGGCGTCGGGAATGTATTCGAGACATGCATCCCGACTAATTCCGCCGAAGTCGATTTTCCCCATGCGGACGCCGTCGCGTTCGTGGAACGCCACGATCTTTCCAGGTATGGCAAGGCACATAGCGGTGCAGCGTCTACGATTGTCCCGCGTGATGCTGCTTCATGTGTTCATCCAGGATCTCGTTGGCTGCGACTTCGCGCCGCCGGATCAATTCGCCTCCATCCAGCTCCACCGATTCCACCATGACTTCATCGCCCGAGATCACAGTGACGTCGGTTGATGCGCAGCGCCCGCACTGAAAAGGCGGCTGGAGCAGAACAGTTTCGGATCTGCAAGCCCTGCATTTCAGCCGCGCGGGCGTTTCGTGCACGGTGACTAGAGCTCCTTCGGCTGGCGTGCCGGCAGCTACCAAATCAAATGAAAATCGCAGACTCTCAGGAACGACGAGCTGCAGCGCGCCGACTTGAAGATCCACTTTGCGTACGTTCGCGCCTCCCGATGCGTCCAGGACCACCGAGAGGATTCCTTCAGCCAATGCCATTTCGTGCATCGCGGCCTCACATCGTACTGATCCGAATGTATCGCTTTATGTCCGGAAACAACGCAATGGCCGCGACCGCCGCGGCGGTCACCAACACGGCCTTCAAGAACCCATTCATGGTGTTTGTTCCTTTCTTCTTAGATGGCGGCAACAGCTTGTTGCTTCGCGGAAATTCTCTCGATCAGTGAATGAATCATGGCAACTGCTTCGTCCACCGCGAGTGCGACTGGCGGGCTCAGGCCCATACGCTCCGGGGTTTCGTTCTGATTGGGGTACTCCGGCTCGCAACCGATGAGGTAGAGGCGCGTGGGCTGCCCGCCCATCGCTTTCACCATCGCCAGTACCTTCATCGGATTCATCCCGTGCGTCTCTACGTTCATTTCTTCCGGTGTTGCCGTTTCGAGGGAAGTGAGATCTGGCTCGACCGTATAGAGCGTGCCCGGCGAATCCCCGCGCGGCAAAGCGTCTACGAGAATGACGGCGTCATAAGGCTCCATCAACGCGTAGGCAAGATCGAAGCCGCGAATCCCGAAGTCGACGGCCTTGATGTTGTCCGCCAGCCGGTCGCGCATCAATCGCTGAACCACTTCGACGCCGAAGCCGTCGTCGCCAAGAAAAATGTTCCCCACACCTGCCACGAGGATTTTAGGAATCATCAACGCGGCTCCTTGCTTCGAATTCGACAGGCTCCACTTCGTCGGGAGAAAAGAAAAACCGATGCCCCGGCTGCCGTAACGTACCCAGGTCGCGGCCCGGATCGTTCTCAAGCACGACGGCCAAATGAACCCGATCGTCGTAGTCCTGTTCAATGGACTCAATTTCGGCGACCTGTCCGACGAGCGCCAGATCCATTATGTCGGCAGTCTTTCGCGGCCAAAGGCGCACGCGATCGCCGCGCTTCAATTCCACCCCGTACACTTGCACGCTTTCGAGAAGAGGAGCTTCTTCGAGCGGGTTCCATTCGTGCATACTTATTCCGTTCCCGCCGCGCGCGCTCGCGGATTGCGCAGCACGCCGTGCAGCTTCAGCATTTCGTTTTGAGTCAGTGACTCGGTCCGCTCCAACAGCTCGCCGAGCCGCGGATCGGCCCGGCGCATTTCTTCCTTCTCTGCGTCTGACATGGTGAGAACTCGCAGTGTCAGGATCTCGTCGATTTCCGTCCCATCAAAAAGATCACCGGGGCTTTCCTCAGCGATCTGTGGATAGTCGGGCAGGACCATGGGGGGAGCCAGCATCCACTTAGTGGATCCCGGTTCGCCCGCCAAGACCGGCCACACACCCTGGTTTGTGCACCTGGATGCGGCTTCGCTAAATTGCCGAGGTGGATCGATCGCAGAAACGAATCCGCCGTTGGAGGCATGAAGAATAACATGCGTGGCGACGAGCGCTTGCATCGAAGCCTCATCGCGCGAGACATGAAGAGGTCCGGAGAATTGGGCTGTATTTGTGACAGTGACAGTCAGCGTGTGAGCAACAGAGTCAGCCGGAGCCGAAATCACCTGAATCACGCCTTCGATGCGCTCCTGGCTTGTTCTGATTTCTCCTTCCCGCCGATCGAGGGCTGGAAAGCTGAAGCTCCGCGTGTGGCGGCTCCCGAGCGAAAGCCCGCTGAGCATCACCTCGCGTGGCATGGCCCTTTGGATCGTCCGACCATTGGCTTCTTGGGATAAGAGATGCAAGAAGCGCACGATGATCGTAAGGCAGGTTCGCTTGGAAGGTCGTACCAAGACTTCCGCGCGAAGTTTCGAAGCCTCGCCTTTCATTTCTGCGTACGCCACGGGATACAGACCGCCGAACGTCCACCGCTGCCGGTTTTTTACGTTCGACGGCCGATATGGGTACAGCATGTATCCTTCCCATAGGACGGCGTCGGCGATCTTAGCGATGCGATCGAACCGGCTCATACCGGGATCTCTTTCACGGGCGCCGAGAGCAGACGCTCCAAGGCTTCCTCCCAGGTTGCGACGCCGAGCTGCATCTTATATTGGTGCAGGCGATCGAACGTGTCCCGGCGCAGACGGAGCCACGCACTATTCGGATAGTGCAGATCGATCGCCCGCTTCCAGATTTCCGCCGGTAGTTGGTAGCGCGCTTCTTTGTTCCACGGGATCGGTGCGATCTGGATGCCGCGCGTATCGTCGTCGTAGAAGATCGTACCGCTGAACAGCAGGCATAGCGGAACGAGGCCGCCCTTCAGCGCGTGAAAATACTTCGTTGCGGTGACGCCGAAATCGAATGTACAAGGCACCGGCAATTTCGCCGTCGTCTCGTCTTGAAAGCCCGCGACGTTGATGCTGGCATGGGTCCACAACGTGTTGCGCAGGGTTTGGCCCCAGCGCTCTGGCTCGCCGAACAAATCCACCAGGTCTCGCTGTTCTTCGGGGGAATATGGGCGGCGAGGCGCTTCAATCTGGACCTGGCACTGCAGCGCGACGCTGCGTATGAGTTCGCGCGCATCGCGGTTTCGAATCCGAAGTGTCAAGGCGAGTAGCGGCGTCGCGGAGAAAGGAACCAGCTCAGCGCCTTCGACCAGAAAGTCCAGGTCAGGCATGCGTGATCTCCTTGAAAGCGATGGCGCGGGTATCGAGCGCGTCGAAAAACCTGGCGATCTCATGCCGCACCTGGTCACCGCCGGAGAATCCACGCCAATGCCGGCGAATCAACCCGGCGAGCTTGTAGCATTGATCGATCGGCGCGATGAGATAGTCGCGCCTGCCGTGTGTGCGGTTCACCAGCAACGCCTCCACGTCGGGTGCGATGCCGGCAAGTTCGGCATTGCGGCGAACCAGGTCGGTCCACGTTTCCAGATCAAGGAGCGACTCGGTGTACCCGGCCGGGCTCGGATAGTAGGCGGTGGGATGGTCCTCCGAAGAGCGCCGAACGAAAAAAGCGAGGTCAATCGGCAGCCGCAGCGCTGACCATTCCGCGTCGCTCATGGTGAAGCCGACAAGTCGCCGCGCATCGCGAGGAATGCGAAGGAATCTTCGATGTTCGCTCCGATGGCCAAACAACACCGCGCAGGCTTCGCACGCGCAGAGTACTTCCTGGTTCGAGACTTGAAGCAAGTGCGGATGTTCCTCGCTGAGCTGCAAATTGCAGAGTTCGCAAAGCCGACGCCGCCCGGTGGGCCGCAAGCCGCGCAACGCGCCATACAAGTCTTTCGAGATGTCGTAAGACATGCTCACGGACTGCCTGCCAATAACTGTTGGATGGGCACGAATTCCGAGCGCGCCGGTTGATCGTCGCCTTCTACGATCACCTGCCGAGCGTCGGGCGCGGCCTCCCAAATCAGTTGTTCCAGAGCCGCTCGAACATGGTGTCCGTGCTCCACGCGTACGCGAACGACACCTTCCTCTGTAGAAAGCATTTCGATCTTTTGGGCTGCATTTCGTAGCGTCGGACTGTCCAGCGCTTTCCGGACCCGCGCGGCAAGGTCGAGCGGATGGAGATCGTGCAACAATAGCACCCCGCCGATCTTCGGATCGTCCGCCAGCCGTTCGATGAGTTGGCTGTCCGCTTCAAACGGTAGGAGCGCCAGCAACCGCGCCAGCGCTTCGGAATGCAAATCAAGGATGGCCTGCGCGAGTTGAATTGCAGTGTCGCGAGCGCGCCTGTCCGGCAACGCACGCACCTGCTCCACCAGTTGGCTGATCTGTTCGCTCACGATTTCGCCTGGATTCCAAACATCGGTGAATGGCGCGTTTCGAGAACCTTGCCGCCGCCCAAGTACATGTGAACGCCGCAGGGCAGGCACGGATCGAAACTCCGGACCGCACGCATTATGTCGATGCCTTTGAAATTCTCCGGCCCGTTCTCTTCGAAGATGGGTGTGTTTTGCACCGCATCTTCATAAGGACCGGGCGTGCCATAGGAATCGCGCGGGCTGGCGTTCCAAGGGGTCGGCGGATACGGATGATAGTTGGCGATCTTGCCATTGCGAATCACGACATGATGTGAAAGAACGCCGCGGACCGCTTCATGGAACCCGCATCCAATCGCTTCGTCCGGTACTTTGAATTCGCGCCATGTTTTGGTGCGGCCGGCATGTACGTCAGTGAGAGCCTTTTCGACGAAGTACAGTGCGCAGGCCGCCGCGTAAGCTTGGAAATAGGTCCGCGCCCGGTCACGCTCGAGCGCGTTGCTCCACTGTGGAATCTTCCACTCGAATTCGACCTCTGGTTTAGAGGCGGTCCTTGGCAAATAGATCTTGACGCTTCGGCCGGTCGACTTTACGTAGCCGAAATCGACCAGTCCGGCCAGCGCCGTGGACCACAGACGCGCGAGCGGACCGCCGCCGGTATCGAGCGGCAGATAGTTGCCCGTGCGATCGTCATACCAGCGCGGTGACATCACCCAAGTGTATTTGTCCGAGAAATCGCGGCGCTGCGGGCGGGGAATCGTGGTCTGGTTCCAGGGGTGCCGTTTATCTACCGGATTGCCGAGCGGATCCCTCGGGACGAAC
>DASQJA010000103.1:0-9901 GCA_035631275.1 Bryobacteraceae bacterium | reverse complement strand
ACTTGGTGCGTTATACCATCATGATTCGTCGTTCGCATTCCTCGGATGCATGAACATGAACTCCTGCACGGGCAATCCGTGGCAATGATGGCCGGTGTGATTGCGAGGATGATTCGCATTCCTAAGGTCGGCCTCATCCCTGCGAGAGGGACCGACTGGCATGGAAAGATATTACGCCACGTCCACAAGCCGCCGGAGCGGTATTCGAGTGCTGTGCAGGGTGTCCTTAGGGCTGGTCTGGGATCGGTAAGGCGCACTCGGAATTGGCGTGAACGAAGATCGGATCGACCTTCCTGAACATCAACCGCACGTACCCCGGCTTTCCAACCTCATTAGGACAAGCGTAGAGCTTCCAGCCTTGGGCGGTGAGGTTGGCGATGAGGCGTTGTTCTTCAGGCGAATCCGCCAGAACGCTTTCGTGGTGGTAGTTGGGATTTACAGCCATATCGAACTTCCTTTGATTCCGATTCCAGATCACGTAGCGTCAACAACAAGAGGTGATGTTTGGATCCGTTTCGTTTCACCCAGTGATCGATGCCGCTGGGTCACACCGCTACGACGGACAGCTCGTGGGATTCTGCTCTCGCATCACGACGATGATTGCGTGTCTTGTGAGGATTCCCGATGCAACTGCTTTTGTCCGTGTCTGAGATCATCCGCACAGTCGATACACACCGGGACACTATTGATGAACATCAAAGTTTCACTTCCGCAATAGACGCATTCGGCCATCTGAGATCCTCTTTCCACGCTTTGATCGGCGAGCGAGTATGAACATGCGTAGCTGACAGGATTGTGACGAAAGGGGAAGCGCTGCTGCACCACATGATTCGCGAGATTCCAACAAGCACCGGGTTCGCTATCCTATTGACTGAACAAGTAGATCCTTGTACGATAGTGGTGTTGTCGTAGGGTCTATTTGTAATCAGAGGTCGGGGGTTCAGGCCCCTCCGCCAACTCCAATTTCTTCTTTGCTCGTTTGATCGAAAAACTCCAGTTCCGATCTTTCATACGTTGGTGGATTGTCGGATTAGCATTCACCGCGGGATCCCTTGCTGTTCTTTACGTTCTCCGCGGCCTGCTTCACTTGTCGCTGATCGCCGCGACATCGGTTGGTTCCGAAGCCGCCCTGCTTCTGCGCTTTTTGATCAACGACCGTTGGGTATTCGGTCAACACCGCCCCACATGGAAGCGTCTTTGGCAGTTCCATCTTGCGAGCGCGGGCGGAGGGATTATTTGGTGGATTGTCGCGAACCTTCTGCCGCGCTTCGGAATCCACTATCTCCTCGCAGCCATTGCGGCAACGGCCTGCTCGGTTTTCGTCAGCATGGTCAGTAATTTCCTGTGGATCTGGAGGAAGCAGCACCGTTCCGAACGCGCTGTCGTCCAATCGGCCATGCTAGAATCGGCTCCGCCATGCAGACCTACCGATGGGATCGAATCGCCAACGAGCGGATGAGCGCTCTCGTTTCGCGCCAGGTGATTCACGGCGACACCATGACCGTCGCTCGCATCGATCTGAAGAAAGGCGCGAGTGTCCCCGAACACAGCCATATGAACGAGCAGATCTCGATGGTGGAAAGCGGGACCGTTCGATTCGTCCTGGCGGGTGTCGAGAAGATCGTCAAATCCGGCGACATTTTGCGAATTCCGCCCAATCTCCCGCACAGCGCCGAAGCGCTTGAGGACTCCGTCGCGGTGGACCTGTTCTCGCCGCGCCGTGAAGACTGGATCCGCGGCGACGACTCCTACCTTCGCAAGTAGCGCCGAGCTACTTGACCGCGAGGGTCGCATCCAGTGGCGTTGCTGTACGCCGGCTCTCTACCGTCGAGAAACCGGCCGCGCGTAACAGCGCTTCGTATTGGGCCGCAGTACGTTCTCGGCCTTCGGTCACGATGAGCATGTTCAGCGATTGCATGTGCGCTGGAACGTTGCGCTCATCGAGCAGCTTCTCGGCAACCAGCAGCGCACCGCCTTTTGGGAGCGCCGCGTATACCTTCGCGAGCAGCGTGCGAATTTTCTCTTCAGACCAATCGTGCAAGATGCGCCCCAGTGTATAAAGATCGGCCTCGGGCAGCGGATCGGTAAAGAAGTCCCCTGCGATCGTGCCGGGATAGATGCGAGCAACGGCGGGCACATCGAAAACAGCGACATCGAGGTTCGGATATCGTACTCTTGCGGCTTGCGCGAGATGGCCGGTTCCACCGCCTAGATCGACCAGCCTTCGGTGTCTGCTAAGATCGAACGCGGCGACGACGGCCGGCGAGCTCAGCTGTCCGAATCCATGCATGCCGCGCTGAAAATCGCGCATCGCTTCTTCGGTTCGAAAGAAGTGCGAAAAGATCGGACCATCGAGACCGAAGGTCTGCTTCCAGCGATGCGTGCCCTCGCGCAAAGCGTCTTCAAGATGCGCCCACATCGGATACAGCGCGCTGTTCGAGTAGCGAATGTAGCCGCTTAGCGTATCGGGACTCGACGCGCGCAGGAACTTTTCGGCGACCGGCGTATTGACGTATTCGGCACCGCGTTTTTCGAGCAGTCCTAACGCGACGCAAGCCTCAAGCAACCGCGACAACTTTTTGTACTCGGCTGGACGCGCGCCATCGAAAATTCCCAGTTCGACCGCCGCGAACATAGTTTTCGAGCGGCGGAAAGCCTCGATGAGATCAAGAACGATGTTGTCGGAAGTGGTCATAGCCGATTACTGGAAGTGGTTTTCCTTCAAGAGTGACGCGCCCGGGCTGGCCTTCGACGACCGACCCGATACGGATGCCCGGCACGCGTTCGCGCGGCGGTACGGTGTATAGCAGTTGGTAATCTTCGCCGTCGTGAAGCGCCTGCTTCCGAGTTGCGCCCTTCAGGACAGGAACCGAGTCGAGATGCGCTTCCACTCCGGAGGCGAGAGCGAGACGGTGCAGATCGAGCGCCAGGCCGTCAGAAATATCCATGCAGGATGTTGCTTTCCCTAGCAACTTGCGGCCTAGGTCCAGTCGCGGAACGATTGCCCGTTTATGGCGCCAACCGCCGAGCGGGCCGGAAACATAGATGTCGTTGCCCGGCCTCGCACCGGATCGCAACAGAGCCTTCCCTTTCTCCACCGACCCCCAGATCACCACATCGCACAGAAACTCGCGCGCATGCGAGATGTCGCCGCCTGCGAGCGCGGTCTTGGTCTTTCGAAGCAGCTTCTCCAGCCCGCTATAAAAGCCGTCGATCCAGCGCTGATCGGTCCAGGGCGCAAGTGCGAACGAGACGAGGCAGTAGTGTGGCACGCCTCCCATGGCCGCGACGTCGCTTAACCCGCGAGCCGCCGCCCGATAACCGATCTCCTGCGGTGACGACTGGCGCGCGAAGTGGACGCCTTCAATGCTGAGATCGGAAGTGAACAAAAGATCGACGGCGCGCGCCGGAATGACTGCGCAGTCATCGCCGATCAGCGGCCAGCGCCGCCGTAATTTTCGGGTAAGAGTGTCTTCGTTCACGCGACGGGAGCCGGTTCCGCGACCGCGACCACGAGGCCCGACGGCAGCTCTTCGCCAAAAATCTTACCCAAGTCCTGATCCGCCTCGCCATCGAGCGCCGGAATCAGCGCCTCAGGGATGCGGCCACGGATCAGGTCGCGCGTGGATGGCGCAAGATCGCGAGTTGCGTCGCCGGTGCGGCGCGCGATCGCGACCACGGCGTCATCGGATTTGGGAATTTTCAGCAGCGCTTCCACCCAGCGCGTCGCTGTCTGAGCGGGAAGCACTTGGTTGATCGGCCCATAAAACAACTTCCGCGCGCCCAGACGCGAAAGACACCACAAACTGTTGTCGACCATTTCGCCACGCTTGGCCTGAGCGATCAGCGAATCGCCGACCTGCGTTTTGGTTTGTAGCGGCAGCAACTCCAAGCTGGCCGCGGCGCGCCACATCTCGCGCATGAGGCTGTTATTCAGGCGCGGTTTTTTTCCAGGCTTTGGCAGCAGCACCGGCGAGAGCCTTTGGAAGAGATCCACCTGTTGATTTTTGTTCAGCCCTCCGGCAACGCGTCCCCAGAAAATCCACCAGTCGATTTCGTTCTGAACCTGATTGGCGAAAATGAGCCCAGTGGCGTAAACTCGCCGAGCCTGCTCGATACGGTAGTCATCGCCGGGGAAACCGAAGCCGGGACGCAGGCAGAAGCCGCATAGATTGAGCCAGCGCAGCTCGAAGGCGGCGGATTTGCGGCGAGCCTCGGCGAGCTCGAGCATCCGATCGGCCAGGCGGCGGATCGCGCTTAGAGGCCACGAATTGCGCCCGAGCGCCAGCGCCTGCTCGAGCTTGGCGGGCAGCTCTTCCGGAGCCAGCGTACCCGCGCCGAACCCGTCCTGCAGCGATTTCTCGGCGCGCCCCAGCGCTTCATCGCTTACCACTGCGGCCGGCTTCGCCGCCGGAGCAGCCGCGCGTTTGCGCAATTCGAACTGGAGTCGCCAGTGGTGTTCGCTGATTTTCGAATCGGCCCAGACTTCCAGCGTGCCGACTTCAGTGAGATGCGCGCGCAGTTTCACCGGCACCAGGCGTTCGCCCGATTTTCCGAATCGGATCACGGCGTTCAGCGGCGCGTGCAGGTGCAGATCCTCGGTAGAGCCCAGCAGATCTCCGACTCTATCTTCTACGCGCGTCAGTGAACTATACAAACGGAACGAAACCGGTTTGTTTGCGACCAGGTGGAGATCCTGGCTGTCGAGCTGGATGGTCTGGCCTTCTTCAGCGCCGCGAGGGACCAGGCAGACCGCTTCCTGGGCTCCGATTCCGACGTAGTAGGAGCGGGGAAGTCCGCCACGCACCAGCAAGCCCGCGCCTGTAGCTTTGACGTAGCTGTAGTACGCCGCGCCAACGGCGACCGCTAGATCGAGATCGTTGTTTTCGAGTATCAAGGGCCGCTGCCCAAACCAGCGCTCCATCACATCTGCAACACGCTGCTGGCAGATTTGGGGAATGAAGAATCCGCCGTTGAACAGAATCGCATCCGGCCGCGCGCCTTCGTTGGCGCTCAGGAACGCGGCCAGATGTTTCGTGACCGCGGGGTCGGAAACGTACGGCAAGCCGAGCTCGCGGAACAGGCTGCGTTTTTCGTCGGCCGGCTTGTCGTCGAGATTGCAGAGTGGCAGGAATCCCTCGAGCGTGAGTTCGAGCGCTTCCTCGCGAAGGATTTCCGTCTTGAGCGTGCCGCCCACGAGCGATGATCCCGCGCCGAGCACAGTAATCTCGATGCTCTTCAAGCTCGGATCGGCCAACATGCGCTCCTTGGCCGCAGCGCATTGACGCCGCAGCGCGCTGCGCTGGCGGATAGAAAGCTGAGTGTTCAGCTTGGACTCCACCAGCCACGCCAGCGTGAGGTCGAGATTGTCGCCTCCAAGCAGCAGATGCTTGCCGACCGCGGTGCGCGTAAACTCGATTCGATCGCCATCGCGGCGGACGCGGACCAGCGTGAAGTCGCTGGTGCCGCCGCCAACGTCGCACACGAGTACGAGCTGGCCCTCGAACAGGCTCTTTTCCGACTGTGCGAGGTGGTTCGCGATCCACGAATAGAAGGCCGCGGCAGGCTCTTCCACCAGCGTGAGCTTCTCGATTCCGGCGTCGCGCGCGGCCTGGACCGTAAGCTCGCGCGCCTCTTCATCGAAGGAGGCGGGGACGGTCAGGACGATATCCTGCGCCGAGAGAGGATCGTTCGGATGCGTGTGATTCCAGGCGTCGCGAATCTGCGCCAGAACTGCTGCGGAGACTTCGACCGGCGAAAGCACGCGGCCGGCTTCCTGGGCGTCCCACGGCAGGATTTTTGCGGTCCGGTCGACCTCGGGATTCGACAGCCACGATTTCGCCGAGTGCACCGATTTGGTCGGAACTAGCGCGCCCTGTTCTCGCGCGTACGTACCGACGTACTGCTGGTCGCCTAGAAAGAGAAACGAAGGCAGCGTGCGACGCGGCTCGATTTGTCCCGGTGCAGCGTATTGCGGGATTTGCAGGACTTTGATTTCGGGGTAGTCCGGCAGCTCGCCATGAACAGGTTCGATGTATGCAAGGGCTGAATTGGTAGTGCCGAGGTCGATGCCGACGTTCATCTGACTTTCATCGCGCCGCTACTCGACTTCCACTTCCGCGGGCGCCAAGATGGACGCGCTTTGATTTGGCGCGAGAGGCGGAAGATCGATTTTTTCCGCGCGCCAGCCCTTGTGGCGAAGCAGACCACCTTGCGCTTTGCCGCTAACAGGAACATTGCCCAGGAGCTTAACGCTGGCCGGGTCGCTCGATTCGATTTTCGTAAAACTGCCCTCGACAGCGTCGATCACGGGCGCCAGGCGTAGGTAGCGATTCAGGGATTCGCGGCTCTGATCGTGCAATGTTCGGACGGCGGCGCCGACCTGGTCGTCCGAATACGCTGAAATATCTTCCATCAGGAAGTCGATCAAACGTGAGTCACGTTGTAAGATACCGAGAATCTGGAGCGCACCGTCGGAGGGACGCGCCTGGGGAGCGGGCTTCGCTGCGGGAGTTGGCGCGGCTGGTTGGGATCTGGGTGCGCCAAAACCGAGCGCCTGCGCAAGGTCAGGCGGCAGCCTGCCGGTAAAAAGAATTGCGAAAAAGCTCCGAAACGCGAGTACGATCCTGCTCAAAATATCCCTCTAAGTACTAGGATACACTGACGCTGTAAAAACCCGAATGAAATGGATACGTTCTTGCAGGTTGTTTAGGGCCATGTCGCGCATCTTTCGGGATCGGCGGGACGCAGGCATCCAACTGGCGGCGCAGCTCTCAGCTTACGCCGACGATCCTCAGGTTATCGTACTCGGTTTACCTCGCGGCGGCGTGCCCGTCGCCTATGAGGTTGCATGCCGTTTGCACGCGCCTTTGGATGTGTTTCTGGTCCGCAAGCTCGGCGTGCCGGGGCACCGCGAGTTGGCGATGGGAGCGATCGCCAGTGGCGGTGTCCGCGTCCTGAATCCCGAAGTGACCAATTTCCTGCAAATCTCGACTGCCGTGATCGATCTGGTAGCGGAAAACGAACTGCGGGAGCTGGAACGGCAAGAACGCGCCTACAGGGACGACCGGGCGTTTCCGCTGCTGGCCGGGCGTACGGTGATTGTCGTGGACGACGGCCTAGCCACTGGATCGACAATGCTCGCCGCGGTACGCGCTCTCCGGATGAACAGTCCGGCGCGAATTGTTGTCGCTGCGCCGGTGGCCGCCCGTGAGACCTGCTGGCTGCTCGCGCGGGAAGCGGATGACGTGGTCTGCTGCAACATGCCGGAAGCTTTTCATGCGGTAAGCATCTGGTACGAGGAGTTCGAGCAGACTTCGGACGAGGAAGTGAAGAGCTTATTGGAAGACGCTGCCGACGGCGTTGCGCAGAGCAGGCGCAGAGGAGAGCGATGAGCGGACCATGGAGCACGGGCGGAGCGGGATTGGCGATTGAGCACGTGCCCGTGCTCGCACCGGTGGATTCCCTGCGGCTGGAGGGAATCCTGAGCGTGCCTACTGCGGCGCGCGGGGCTGTGCTGTTCGCACACGGCAGCGGCAGTTCGCGGCACAGTCCTCGCAATCGGTATGTAGCCGACATCTTGAACGAGAGTGGCCTGGCGACGCTTCTCATCGACCTGCTTACCGAAGACGAGCAGCAGGTAGACTTGCAGACCGCGCATCTGCGCTTCGACATCGGCCTGCTCGCCAAGCGTTTGGAAGGGATCACCGAGTGGCTGGCCGGGCATCCCGAAGTGAAGGGCCTGAACATCGGACATTTTGGCGCGAGCACCGGAGCGGGTGCGGCGCTGGTGGCGGCAGCGGAATTGCCGCAATTGGTACGGACCGTGGTCTCGCGCGGTCGGCGGCCCGATCTCGCCGGGCCGTTTCTCGCGGCTGTTAAAGCGCCCACGCTGTTGATTGTCGGCGGAGCGGATACGGCGGTGATTGAGTTGAATCGCCGCGCGATGGCGCACATGCACTGCGAGAAGGAGCTTCGCATCGTTCCTGGCGCGACGCATCTGTTCGAAGAACGGGGAGCGCTTGAGAGAGTCGCGGAACTCGCGCGGGACTGGTTCCTGAAAAAGCTGGGCTGAGACTCTGGCGAATTAGCTCGACGGCTGCAGGTACAGAGGGATCGCATCTTCAATATTGCGACCCGCTTCCTGCTCCGTATCGCCAGCCGAGGCACATCCGGGGAGCTCCGAACACAGAGCCGAGTAGCTCCGCGCAAAGGCGTCGTATTCAAGAACCACTTGGAATCTCACGTCTTCGAGTATAGACCTGTTACCTGATTTGAGAGGGCTGATACCCGTTGCCAGGTTGCTACACCGGAATCAAACGCTTGCCCGACTCGCCGGCACTATCCGGTCATGTGCACGGGAGGGCCCAGCCCTCAGCGGCCCCGCAGGCATTATAGCTGCACAATTTAGTGACTGTCTCGATATTCCTCCAACCACGCCATCTGGATCGCTTCGAGCTTGGCTTCGTTGGAGGCTTTCGGGTCATCGGAAAAATCTTTGAGCTCGGTGATCCACTTGTGCAGGTCGGTGAAGCGGATATTGGTGGGGTCGAGGTCCGGGAATTTCTCGCTGAGTGCGATGGCGATGTTCTCGCGCTGGTCCCAGGTGAGCTTCGGCATTTAGATCTTCGTCCCTTTGAGAGCGCCTCGCACGGCGGTGTTCATCATGTTCTCGGCAAGTTTCAACGTGCTTTGATTCACCTGCTCAATTTTCGCGCGGATCAGATCCAGATTGTCTGAATGATACACCAGCAGCAGTTCGTTGACCGCTTTGTCGATCGCCGCACGCTCGGCTTCGCCTAGCTCGAAATAGGCGTCGTGCTTGCGGGCCTTGTCGACCGCGGCCAGAATCCGATCGGCTTCGACGCGCTCCTCGCGGACCTGGCGCTCGGTGAAATCATGATCGGCCTTTTCGATCGACTCGCGGATCATGCTCTCGACTTGTTCGTCGGTCAAGCCATAGGACGGCTTTACATCGATGCTGTGTTCCTTGCCGGTGCGTTGATCGCGCGCGGTCACGTTGAGGATACCGTTGGCGTCGATCAGAAAGCGCACCTCGATGCGCGCGAGGCCGGCGGGCATTGGCTCGATGTCTTTCAGGTCAAAGCGGGCCAGGCTCCGACAGTCTTTGATCAACTCGCGTTCGCCTTGGACGACGTGGATGAGCACGTTGCGCTGGCCGTCGACGCCGGTGGTGAACGACTCGGTGGCGCTGGCCGGGATGGTGGAGTTGCGGTGAATGAGTTTGGAAACCACGCCGCCCATGGTTTCGATTCCGAGCGAGAGCGGCGTAACGTCGAGCAACAGCTTGTCCTCGACAGCACCCGAAAGAATGGCGGCCTGGACGGCTGCGCCGAGCGCGACCACTTCGTCGGGATTCAGCTCGGTATGCGGCTTCACGCGGAAGAGATTTTCGACCGCGCTCAGCACGAGCGGAGTGCGGGTCGAGCCGCCGACCATGACGACTTCGTCGATCTCTTCAATTTTGACGCCGGCGTCTTTAATGCACTCACGGCAGGGATTGAGCGTGCGGTCGACGATGGGCGTGATCAGCTTATCGAATAGCTCGCGATTCAGCTCGCGCTGGTATTTCTTGCCGTGGTAGTCGAGCTCGATGTTGGTCTGCGGAACGAACGAGAGGCGCTCTTTGGCTTGGATGGCCGCGCGGCGCAAGCGTTGGACCCCTTCGTTGTCGGTGGAAAGGTCGAAACCCCATTCGCTCGCGACGTCTTCGAGCGCGATTTTGAGCAGCAGATTGTCGATGTCGTCGCCGCCCAGGTGCGTATCGCCGTTGGTGGCGAGGACTTCGAAGATCCCGTCCCGCAGTTTCAAGATGGAGATGTCGAAGGTGCCGCCGCCGAGGTCATACACTGCGACGATACCGTTCTTGCGCTTATCGAGA
>DASQJA010000102.1:0-9768 GCA_035631275.1 Bryobacteraceae bacterium | reverse complement strand
ATAGCAAGAGCCGGTGATGCAGGTTCGCGTGTGCGAGTCCCCAGGGCGAACTGGATAGTTTCGCGTAAATCCAAGTGAGGGCGCCGTAGCCGAACAAGAGATTGCTGAGCAGGCTGAGCGGATTGCCGAACAAGCCCTTGCGATCGCGCCAAACCAGTCGACCTGGGGCAGCCGGCCGCGCCAGCCGTGCCGCTCCCAACACTGGACCGCGATCCCGGTGATCCAGCGGCTGCGCTGACAGACGGCGGTGCGCGCGGTTTGTGGGAAATATTCGCGCCTCGTTACGATCTCCGAACCTCGGCCGGACAGTGGAACAAAGACCTGGCTGCAGCCGAGATTGTGCAGCCGGAGACCGTTGACGTAATCTTCGGGAGGCTGGACGGCGCGAAGATCAAGTTGTGTTCGGTGCTGGCGAGTCTTTCCAGTGCTCCGCGGGTAAATCCGGCGCACACGCCATTCGATGGAACGAAGCTTCCCATCAATTGGCGCGCGGGCATGTCCTTGCGCTGCCATTCCGAGAACTCATCGCAGTAAAAGGAGTGGACGATGCTTGGAAACGGCGTCGGCAGCGGCAGGGAATCTGGATCATTTCGCAGCGATCCGAGTGGGTGTTAATTTAGGCGAGCGATTCCGGATGGATCAGATCTTCCGCATCGTGTGTCATTACGATTTCAAACTGCTCGCCGTGATGTGCCTCGAAAAGCAGCATGCGCCGGTAGACCCAGTTGAGGCAATCGGCTTTCGATGTGGGGCCGTGGTGCGGGCAAACCGCGAGGTGAACATGCGGGAAGCGCTGTTCCAGTTCGCGTACGGCGTCGAGGGTAGGATCGTCATTGGGATATGCGCCGATGAAGACGTGGTAGTTGCCGTAGTTGATGGCCGAGACGTTGTGCTCCACCATGCCTGCGGTGAAGGAGTGCTCGTGCCATAGAGGCACGAAAATCGCGATGAGTTTTTCGCGGTCGGGCTGAGAAGCAAACCCGGCGTCATCGCCGTTTCGGGTGAGACGTCGCTTGATCCAGGCCCAGAAGCAGACGACATCCAGCGCCAAGTCGTCCAGGCGCCGCTGATCAAAATCGCGATAACCGCCGGAATCAGGACGCAGCCACGGCAGCGTCCATCCTTGACCACCGGGATGCGAGCGCATTCAACACTTTAGGGAGGTAGTGCCGCCTGCCTAATAAATGTCTCAGAAAGCGGGCCAAACTTTACTTGGGATGGTTTCATTTGGGCCTTAGATCCCTTCCGGGACTGTATGGCGAGCCGCGTCCCGTCGATGGCTAGGCGAGATGCGGACTCTTCTGCCTGTAATATTCGTGTTTCTAGTACTTGGCCAGCGCGAGTTTGGCCAAACCATCCTCGACAAAGCGCAGCCGATGGGCCCTCGCGAGAAAGAGCTGCTTGCGGCCGTGACAGCATCGGCGGAATGGAAGCCAACGGATGCTCGCGTCGTCAAGAGCTATCAGGAGCTGGCTGATTTCTATTCGTCGCAAGGACGCTATGCCGAGGCGGAAAAGCAATATACTAAGCGCCTGGAACTCGCCGAGGACGCACTCGGCCGCGCGAACCCGGAGCTGATTCCGGCGGTGAACGATTTGGCGCGGGTGAACTTCGCGCAGGCCAAATACGCGCGGGCGGAAGAGCTATACGAACGGTCGCTCCGCATTAAGGAGCGCGAGTATGGAGACAACGACGCGCAACTGATTCCAGAAATCGAGGCGGTGGCACTGGCGTACGAATCGGATTCGAAGTACGCCGAAGCCGAGCGCAACCTGCGGCGGGCGATTTCGATCCGTGAGCTTTCCGGCGGTGCGGAAAATCCTGCTTCGGCAACGGATTTGCTGCGGCTGGCCCGAATTTCGATGGCGCGGCAAAACACCGCTGCAGCGATCGACCTGTATCATCGGGTGCTTGCGATTCAGGGGAAGGCGCTTTCGCCGAACAGCCCTGAGTTGCTGCCGGTTTTGGATGCGCTCACGGCAATCGCGTTGGATCAAAAGCGTACCGCCGATGCGGAAGCGCTGCTGCGGCAAACTTTGTTTATTCGTGAAGGCAGCCTGGGCCCGACGCATCCTGATGTAGCAGCGAACCTGGATCGGTTGGGCGCGCTGCTGGTCGATCAAAAGCGCTATTCGGAAGCGGCGCGGGTTTACGAGCGGTCGTTGTTTCTGTGGATGAAGACGCTGAAACCCGAGAGCTCCGAAATGATGGAAAAATTCCAAAGGCTCGCTGAGGTGTACGCGGCGCTCGATCGTCATGTGGACGCCGAGCCGCTGGTGCAGCAAGTGCTCATAGCTCGCGAGAAAGACACGGTGGCCAGTTTAAACACGCTGGCCGGAATCTACGTTGCGAAGAACAATTTCAATGAGGCCGAGCCGTTGTATCGATTGTCGCTGAGCCTGCTCGACAAGCGCGGGCTTCTGAATACCAAGCGCGCTCCGACATCCGCGGACACGAATCTTGATTTGTTGGCGCAAACGGCGAGCGATTACGTGGAACTGTTGAAGAAAATGCGTCGCAGGCCGGAAGCCGCCAAGCTCGAAGCGCGAATCCGGCAGATCACCGGAAAGCCAGCGCCCGCCATCGCACAGCCACAACCGAAAAAGCGCGCCGGTTGAGGCGCAGAAGGTACTGGGAAGCGCTACACTCGAAGGCGCAATGCCGTACATCGAAAATCAAGGCGCGAAAATTTATTGGGACGAGCAGGGCGCTGGGGAGCCGCTTCTGCTGCTGATGGGGCTGGCCTATCCCTCCGACATGTGGTACCGGTCCCGGCCGATGCTTGCGAAACAATTTCGCACCATCGTGATCGACAATCGTGGCGTAGCTAGAAGCGATATGCCGCCCGGACCGTATCCGATCGCGGTGATGGCGTCGGACGCGTTAAAGGTGCTGGACGCGGCAGGAGTAGAGAGCGCGCACGTATACGGGATTTCGATGGGCGGCATGATCGCGCAAGAGTTGACACTCCAGCATCCCGAGCGAGTGCGGTCGCTGATCCTCGGCTGCACGGCGGCAGGCGGGCCGAAAGCCGTCTTAGCCGATCCGGAAGTGACGCAAGTCATCATGTCGCGCGGGACGATGACGCCGGAAGAAGCAGCGGAGGCAGCGGTGCCGTTCATTTACGACAAGAGCACGCTGCGGGCGCGCATCGATGAAGACATCAACGTGCGGCGGCCCTGGTTTCCAAAGGGCGAGGCGTACATCGCGCAGCTGCAGGGGATCATGGCGTGGGAGGCCTACAGCCGTCTCGATCAGATCCGAGTTCCGACGCTGGTGATCCATGGCGAGCACGACCGGCTGGTGCCGGCGGGTAACGGCAAGCTGATCGCCGAGCGGATCGCCGGTGCGAGGCTGGTGATGTTGCCGAAAGCGAGCCATATTTATCCCACCGATCAGACGGAGGCGGCGGATCGCACCGTGCTTGAGTTCTTGACGGCGCAGAAGGCGCGTCAGAGCGGCGTGCCCGCCTGAGAGGGACCACGAACGCGCTTCGCCGCCGCGCGCTCCTCAAGGCATACAGACTTCGCCCATCTTCCCCGCCCCGCCGCAGTAGCTCATGTCCTGAATCTGAAGCAGAATGCCATCTGGATCGGTGAAATACAGCTCGGGCGTGCCGTCGGGCGCTCCGCCGCGGTTCGGCATGCGCATGCTGATGTAGGTTTGGAGCGAACCTGCCGGGCCGCGGGCGCCCTCTTCTCTCTGTTTGAGGCCGTAGCTTAGGAGCATCTTGGTGACCTTGTCGGGATCGAAATTGCGCATGCGGAAGCTGACGTGATTGATGCTGGCAGCGGGAGGCGCTGCTCCCGCGCGTCCGCCGCCACCGCCGGCGATGGTCAGGAACGAACCTCTCGAACCAACGCCCAGAAGCGGTGTCGGGCCTTGGTGCGCCTGAATCGGCATGGCGAAGACGGACTGATAAAAATCCATCGAGCGCTGGGCATCGGTGACGAAGATCGTGAAGTGACTCAGGTCTTCCATCGCCAGGAGGCCCTTGGTTGGCGCAGGTTCGGGCTTCGGAAGGCAGACGTTCCCCAGCACGCCCGCGCCGCCGCAATAAGTCGAATCCTGGATCTGGACCACGAGAGCGTCCGGATCGCCGACGTATAACTCGGGCGTTCCTTCTTTCGCGCCGCCGTTTTCGGGCCCGCGCATTCTGACACGCATTGTCATGGGTCCGTTTTTGTCGGATTTGGTGACACCATGCTCGGCCAAGACTGAAATCGTACGCTCGACATTGAAGTTGTCGGTGAACACGCACCAATGATTGATCCCCGGTTTGCCGTTCGGACCTACAGGACCGAGAAAGAGGAACTGCGGCCCAGGACCGATGCGCAGAGATGGACTGGCTCCTTGGCGCGCTTGAATGGGCATGCCGAACAGACCCTGATAAAACTCGATCGACCGTTTCAGATCGGAAACGCTAAGCGTCATGTGGCTCAGCCCGGTCACTGGGATCGACGGTTTCTTCGATTGCGCCAGCGCGCGCGGCGCCATTGCAGCCACCGGCAGAGAAAGCAGCAAGTTCCTTCTTGTCATGTGTCGCTCCGTGTCACGCCTCACAGTGCGTTCGATTCTATCAGGTTCGTTTGCGAAGCGCGGCGAGCAATTTTTTCGGCGCAACCATTGTCCAGGCTTGGAGCAGGTGCGCGGCAAGCTCATCGTCACCGATGCGTTCGAGTTCGATTCCGACCCAGCCTTTCACGCCGACATAGGGCGGGCGATAGTAGACTCGCGGCGCTTCTTGAACGAGAGCTTCCTGGAGACCGGGGGGAGCGGGAATCCAGACAGCCACGTGTCCATCGTTGTGATGATTGTTGGAGAGCATCGCGAAGACACGTTTGCCGCCGGCGAAAAATGTCGGCTCGCCGTGTGACAGCTTTTCCGTTGTCTCCGGCAGAGCCATGCAAATCTTCCGCAATCGTTGAAGCTGCTTTGCGGCTGGCATTCGATCCTGTCCACTACTCTTGCAGAAATTGCGAGGGGATGCCGATTAATGCTTTAGTTCCGGAGTGTGACGGGTTACAGTGGAGGAAGCGATGCCGTTTCGCGTGCGACCGATCATGCCTATGGTTTTTCTGGCGCTAGCGGTAGCTTTGGCGGGCGACACCAAGTCCGCACCTGCTGCAACCGGCCCACTGCCGGGGATGCCGCCGCTTCTCAACCGCAACGACATCTATGCAGCCGACGCGCCCGGCAAGCTAAGCCCGGTGGTGAAGGATTACCCACCGCGCGTCTACGTGCCGAACACGATCAGCAACACCGTCACGGTGATCGATCCCAAAACATATCAGATCGTCGAGACGTTCCACGTCGGCCGGCTTCCGCAGCATGTGACGCCATCCTACGATCTGAAGACGCTGTGGGTATTGAACGATCGCGGCAACAGCCTGACACGGATCGATCCGGCGACGGCGAAACTCAAGGAGACGATCCCGGTCACGGATCCTTACAACATGTACTACACGCCGGACGGTAAGTTCGCCATCGTCGTCGCCGAACAGCGCATGCGGTTGAACTTTCTGGACGCCGCAACGATGAAGCAGGTGAATTCGGTGTGGGTACCGTGCAAGGGCGTCGATCACATGGATTTTTCAGCCGATGGCCGCTATCTCATCGCGAGCTGTGAATTCGCCGGCGCTCTCATCAAAGTGGACGTGGAGCAGCAGAAGATGGTGGGCCGTCTGCCGCTTCCCGGAGCGCATGCAATGCCGCAGGACGTGAAGCTTTCGCCGGATGGCAAGGTGTTCTACGTGGCCGACATGCACGCCGATGGGATCCACATGATCGATGGCGACAGCTTCATGCTGACCGGCTTCATCCCGACCGGAAAAGGAGCGCATGGTTTGTACGTGAGCCGCGACTCCAAGGTGCTCTACATTTCGAATCGCGGTGAGGGGACCATCTCGGTGCTCGATTTCGCAACGCGCAAACTGGTCCACAAGTGGGAGCTTCCGGACGGAGGCAGTCCCGATATGGGCGGCGTTTCGAGCGACGGCAAAGTTCTGTGGCTTTCGGGCCGCTATGACGCCGAGGTGTACGCGATCGATACGGGGAACGGCAAGCTGCTGGCGCGCATCAAGGTTGGCCGCGGCCCACACGGTCTTTGTGTCTATCCGCAGCCCGGCCGCTATTCGCTTGGTCATACGGGCGTGTTCCGCTAAGTCGCACGGCTTCCCTTTCGAAAAATTCCCAAGCGTCGTTGGCCTCGTGCTGAACGCGCGCGCTGGACTCCGCAACGCGATTTTGAGATATGCTTTTTAGGGGCGACCTCGAGAACAAAGGAGACTCTCCGTGCGAAACAAGGCTCTTTCCGCAGGCGGCTGCGCGGCCGCTTTGGCCCTGTGCCTGAGCTTCAGCCAGGCGCAAAATCCTGCCCCTCGGCCCGCGAGACCATCTGAACCCACACACGTCCGGAAGTCGGAAGTGGGATGGCGATTGGCACCTTCTGAACAGCAATACGCCGCGATTGACGGCGAGCATCTGAAGAAATATGTCGAAGAGATTTGTGCCATTTCACGCCGCTATCGCGATGCCGGCCATCAATTTTGGGGACGCATCACAGGCACCGCAGCAGACGACGAGAACGCGCAATGGATGATGGCGAAATTTCGGGAGATCGGCTTGATTGATGTGCATGAGCAGATGTTCGATCTGCCTCCACAGTGGATGCCGCAATCTTGGAGCGTCGTCGCTAGTGCAAATGGAAAGACTTTGCAGCTCGATACTGCCCAGCCGACATATCTCGCCGTTGGCACTCCGGCCGAAGGGCTGAATCTCGAGGCAGTGTACGTCGGGTTGGCGAGCGATGCAGACCTGGCGCTCTCGCGCGACGTCAAAGGCAAAGCGGTCTTTTTCTTCAGCAACGACCTGGCTTCGCGTCATGCCCCGATCATGGACAACGCCATTAAGCGCATCGGGGAGCGCGGGGCGGCGGCGATCTTCATCATCCAGGGCCTGCCGGGCAATGAGAAGACACAGTTTTATCCGGTGAACAGCCCAGTCCCGACCTTCTCCCTCGGGCAGAAAGATGGACTGGCGGCGCGCGACTTCATCGCCGCGGCAGGCGCGGGCGAGGCGCATGTCAAGATCCTGCTGGACGTGAAGCGCGTTCCCAATCTTAAGAGCGGCACGGTGTGGGGAACACTGCCCGGCATGACGGATGAGAACGACATCGTGGTGGCGCATCGTGATGGATGGTTCGAAGGCGCCAACGACGACGCCGCTGGAATGGCCACGCTGCTCGGCATGGCTGAGTATTTCGCGAAGATGCCGAAGGAGCAGCGCCGTCGCACGATCCTCTTCGCCGGCACCAACGGCCACCACGACAACGGCGCGGAAAGCGGCCTGTGGTTTCTGGAGCATCCAGAATTTTTCGCCAAGACCGCAGTGCTGTTTAACTCCGAGCACACCGGCGGCATGGACAGCGCACCTACAGGCGCGAATTTGTCGAACGCGCCGGCGGCGTATCGCTGGTACGGTACTGGCCCGAAACTCGCCGACATCATCGTAAAGGCGATGGACGCGTTCGGCGTTCCCAGCTTCCCCGATTCCTCGCCGTCTCCTCCGGGCGAGATCGGGCGCTACTATCACCTTGCCCCGGCGGTCGAAATCATCAACAGCGGCTTCGTCTGGCATTCGGATAAAGAGACACCGGAGACGATCTCGGCAACGGGGCTGGCGGCGGTCACTCGCACTTACGCAAAGGTGATCGTCGACACCAACGCGCTCGATCTGAAAGATCTGCGGACCGCGCAGATGCCCAGGTGATCTGCGATGTCCATTTCTCGACGCAGATTCGTTGAGACGGCGGTATCCGCTTCGACGCTAGGAGTGTTGGGGCAGCGGGCGCTCATGCCGATCGCTCGCGGCGCGAAAATCGAGGGCTACAAGCCGAACTTGCTGCCTTCGCAAAAAGAGGTGTGGGACTGGCAGGTGTGGATGGCCAAGCTCGGTCCGAAATATACCGGCAATCCGGCGCACACCGAATTTGTCGAGTTTCTTGCGACCCACTTGAAGGAAGCCGGGCTCGACGTTGCGCGTGAGCACTACGCGCTGCCGCGCTGGGACGCCAAGCGGTGGCAAATCACCGTAGACGGCAAACAGATCCCGGTCACTTCGTATTTCCCGTACTCGGGCGAAACTCCTGCCGCAGGCGTAACGGGCGAACTGGTCTACGCCGGTCACGCTCCGTCGTTCAAGCTGGACGGGCTCCAGGGCAAGATCGCACTGGTCGATTTTTCCGTCAACGTCCGCAAGTTCGGCGAGATGTACCAGCCCTGGGGAATCTATCCAACGAACGCGCATTTCCCGGTCGAGTTTAAGCCCGCGCGCGGCGGAGTGAACGACCTCACACCATTCAAGAAAGCCAGCGCGGTAGGCGTGATCATCGCATGGACGGATGTTTCCGACGCCAACGCGCAGGATCAGTACACGCCATTTTCGCGTCCTCCGCAGGGCGTGCCCGGTCTGTACGTCGGCCGCGAGGCTGGCGCAAAGCTCAAAGCGCTGGCCGGCAGCGGCGCGAAAGCGACCGTAGTGCTCGAAGCCGACGTTCATCCCGATACGCCCACCGACACGCTTCTTGCAACGCTCCCCGGGACCAGCGCGGACGAAGTCATCATCGTCAACACGCATACCGACGGCCCGAACGCGACTGAGGAAAACGGAGGCATCGGAATCCTCGCGCTCGCGAAGTATTTCGCGAAAGTTCCCAAGAGCGAACGCAAGCGGACCCTGGTGTTTCCTCTTACCACCGGGCATTTCGCCGGTCCCTGGGTGCCGTCGATGCGCGGCATCATCCAAAAATATCCGGATCTGATCAACAAGGCCGTCGCGGCCTTGACTGTGGAGCACCTCGGCTGCAAGGAATGGGCCGACGATGCCACGCTGCACTACCGAGCGACCGGCGAGAACGAATGGGCGGTCGCGATCACGGAATCCGCGGGCACTGGCCGCGCTTTGGTCGACGCACTGCAAGGAAGCGGCGACAAGAAAACCGCGGTCGTGAATCCGGTGCATGGAGGATGGCTCGGAGAAGGCGGAGGTCTAGCGCGAGCGGGCGTACCCACTATCGGCTACATTCCGCAGCCCAACTATCTTCTGGCCGGTCCTGCGAACGGGTGCATCGAAAAGCTGAGCGCGGAACGGCTGCACGCGGAAATCGAAGTTTTTGCCAAAGTCATCCATACAATGGATTCCATGACTGCGGCGGACCTGAAAGCGAAAACCTGATCTGCAATCGAACGAAAGGACACTCGAATGACGAATCGACGTTCATTCCTGACGGCACTCGGAGCTGGTTACGCGCTGGCAAACAACACCTGGGCGCAATCGCGACGCGCTGAACGCGCCGCTGGCACGCCCCGCAACAGTGAGTTGTTCTTCACCGCCGACACGCAGTACGGCAAGGTGCTTGGAATGTCGAATGGGTCTGTCAAAGAGTTCAAAGGCATTCCCTACGGTGCATCGACCGCCGGAAAAAATCGCTACATGCCGCCGCAGAAACCTGCTGCCTGGACCGGCGTGAAGGAGTGCCTAGCCTACGGTCAGATCTCGCCGCAAACCATCTCGTCCGCCGCGAGCGACTACGGCGAGCTGATCCAATGGGATCTGCACTACGGCACGGGCATGGGCGAAGACGTTCTAACGCTGAACGTCTGGACGCCGGCGATCAAGGACAGCGGTAAGCGCGCGGTCCTGGTTTCCTTCCACGGGGGCGGGTTCGCAACCGGTTCTGGCAACGGCCCACAATACGACGGAACGCAG
>DASQJA010000101.1:0-9059 GCA_035631275.1 Bryobacteraceae bacterium | reverse complement strand
CGGCCGCACTGATTGGAAAAAACGGATCGATCGATTGGTTCTGCTTCCCCCGCTTCGATTCCCCCAGCGTCTTCGGCGCAATCCTAGACGATCGGATCGGCGGCTTCTACCGGATCGCTCCGTGCGATGAAGACGTCACGCATCGACAACTCTACTGGCCCGATACGAACGTCCTGGTCACGCGCTTCCTTAGCGCGGACGGCCTCGGTGAGGTGGTCGACTTCATGCCCATGCGCATCGGAACGGAATCAACCAGCGTTGGAAGCCTGATCCGGATGGTCCGGGTATTGCGCGGTACGATGCGCTTCCGTTTGCAGTGCCAGCCTGCATTCAACTACGCGCGCGACAAACACGCAATTCGCATCCTTCAGCGAGGAGCTCACTTCCACGCACCACCGCTCGATCTGATCCTGAAATCTTCGATCGCTCTCAAACATTCCGGGACCGGCGTGGTCGCGGAGTTTAAGCTTAGCGAAGGAAGACGCCGAAGCTTCGAGCTGCAAGCCTTCAGTGGAGACAAGCACGAACCCCCCACTCGGCAGCTCGAGCGCGAAGCCGAGCAGCTCTTTCGCGAGACCGTGGATTACTGGCGGCACTGGGTTGCCAAAGGCACCTACCGCGGACGCTGGCGCGAAATGGTACAGCGTTCCGCGCTCGTCCTAAAACTGCTCACCTACGAACCTACCGGCGCGATCGTCGCAGCTCCCACGTGCAGCCTGCCAGAGAGCATCGGCAGCGTTCGCAACTGGGATTACCGCTATGCCTGGATTCGCGACGCAGCCTTCACGATCTACAGCCTCATGCGCATCGGCTACACGGACGAAGCTATGCAGTTCGCCAGCTTCCTCGACGCGCGCTGCCACGAACTCGAACCTGACGGCTCTCTCCAAACGGTATATGGCATCGACGGCCGGGGCATGCTCAAGGAAAAAACGCTCGACCATCTGGACGGCTACATGGGATCGCGCCCACTGCGCATCGGAAACGAGGCCTACCGCCAGCTTCAACTGGACATCAGCGGCGAGCTGATGGATTCCATGTATCTGTACAACAAGTACGGCGCCCCCATCTCCTACGAACTCTGGTCCTACCTCCGGCGCCTTACCAACTGGGTCTGCAAGCACTGGATGGATAAAGACGATGGCATCTGGGAAGTGCGGGGCGGACGGCATCATTTCGTCTACTCCAAAATGATGTGCTGGGTCGCGGTGGACCGCGCCATTCGTCTTGCCACGAAGCGATCTTTCCCCGCCGACTGGCGCAGTTGGATGCGGACCCGCGACCAGATCTATGAAACCGTCATGCAACGCGGCTGGAGCGAGAGCAAGCAGGCGTTCGTGCAGAGTTTCGATCGAGAAGCTCTCGACTCATCGTTGTTGCTGATGCCCTTGGTGTTCTTTGTCGCCCCGCACGATCCGCGCATGATCAAAACCATCGACGCGATCAACCGCTCGCCGCGCGACGGCGGCCTGGGCTCTGCCGGTTTGGTGTTTCGCTATAACGTCGAAAATGCTCCCGACGGACTACAGGGAACCGAGGGCACCTTCAACATTTGTTCATTCTGGTTGGTGGAAGCGCTCACGCGCGCAAGCAAAGATGATCCGACGCGCTTGCAGGATGCGCGTCTGCTCTTCGAACAGATGCTCGGACACGCGAACCATCTAGGGCTTTACGCCGAACAGATCGGCCCCCGCGGTCAGGCGCTTGGAAATTTCCCGCAAGCTCTCACCCATCTGTCTTTGATCAGCGCTGCGTTCAACCTCGATCGCTACCTTGACGGCCGTGACGCGCCCAATCCTTGCCCCGGGCGCTAGACGCGGCACCGCCGATCCAAACCAAGCACGGAAATCACTCCTCCGGCAGCGGCTGGAGATCTTCGATAGTTTCGATCGTCCTCCGAACCCACCCGTGGATGCGCTTTCTCTCCTCCACGGCCGAGAGCGGCGCATTCGACGGCCAGTATTCGCCGAACCTCCGCAGCCGATCCTGTTTCCAATCGCCCGTTGTTACCAGCTCGTCGGTGTAGCTTACAGGGACTTCCTCGATCTCTTTAACGTTCTCGTCTATCCTCACATTATCTTGGACGTTATCCTTCTCCGAGGAGGCGTGTTTAACCGTTATAGCCTGGCAGGTCAAGAAGTTAACGATGCCGAACGTTGGGATCACTCGTCAAGAGGGCTGATGACCGACCTTCAAGGTATCGATGAAACTAGTGACTTTGCCAGCTATCCTTCTCATCCGTCGGGCGCTACTCTCAAACCTAGGGTCGTTATGTTCGGCAATACATACTACCGTGTTGTTAGCTCATTTGTAGCGGTGACGAATCCCGAGCGATCGCGAGGAACTTTCGCCACCGTACCGACCGGTGCCATCATCGAAACCGAGAGCGATCTCGAAGAGCCGGGTTTGATTGAGATTCGCATACGAAATCAAAGTCTCTGGGCATTCGCGCGCGACATCCAAGAGCGCTCGGAAAGACTGGTCGAAGTCGCCCGTTGATCGGCCACATTGAAGCGCGCCTTCGCGCGCTTGGGCAAACCAAGAAACGTCTGGGTATCAGCGCATAGCCGGGAACATTCTTTCGAAATCGCTTCGCAATGTTCGTTCTCTCGCACGACGGGCGAACCAAAAAATTCACCAAACTCCTCCGCACCTCCCCAAGCGCTGCTATACTAAAGGCTTAGCGCTCTTCGCCGCGGGTTGAGGTTTGGCGTGTTCTTAAGCATCCAAGAGCTGGAAGTTAAGAAGGTCCGGTTTGAAATAGCCTTCCAGCCCGGCGAAATTGATTTTTCCGACGCCGGTCTCACGCAAGCAACACCGCTGGAGGCTCAAGGTTCGGCCGAGCTTCTGGCTAACACTCTGGGCGAGGTTCGTATCCGCGGATACATAAAGGTCCGGATGCGCGCCGAATGCGACCGATGCCTGGAGCCGGCTGATTTCCCGGTCGACTCGAATTTCGATCTCTTTTACCGGCCAGCCAGCCAAGTCGCTAGCGAAGAGGACATCGAGATCGATGCCGGTGAAAGCGAACTAGCCTTTTATGAAGGCGAAGGGATCGAGCTGAAGGATGTTTTACGCGAATACGTTTTGCTCGCTATGCCGATGCAGCGAGTTTGCCGCCAGGAGTGCCAGGGTATCTGTCCCTCTTGCGGGCAGAACCGCAACCTGGTCCACTGCGGTTGTGAAGCCAAGCCCGTAGACGACCGCTGGGCCGCGCTGAAGAATTTACAAACTAGAGGAACCTAACGATGCCTAATCCCAAACGACGACACTCCAAGCGCCGCACCTCCAGCCGCCGCGCGCACGATTCGCTCCGGGCCGCGGGACGCGCCGAGTGTCCCAATTGTCACGAACCGAAGCTGCCCCATCGCGCCTGCCCTCACTGCGGCCGTTACAAAGGGCGCGAAGTAATTGAAGTCGCCGAAGAGTAAGCCGAAGCGGCAATCCTTCCGTCAACCTGATAGTATTCAACTTCCATGGTGACCATCGCGGTTGATGCCATGGGCGGCGATCACGCCCCGAAGTCGGAGGTCGAAGGAGCGATCCGAGCGGCCCGTTCGCTCGGTGTCCGTGTCGTTCTCGTTGGCAAACAAGACATTCTGCGTAAGGAGCTCGTCCAACATGAGGGGGCGAGTAGCTTGCCGATCGAGATTCAGCACGCCAGTGAAGTCGTCACCATGGAGGACAGCGCGGCCAAGGCTGTCCGCACCAAGCGCGACAGCTCCATTCGCGTTGCCGCGCGCCTTGTACGCGACGGCATCGCGCAAGGCGTCGTGTCGGCTGGCAACACCGGTGCGGTCATGGCCACCGCCAAAATGGTCCAGGGCATGATCCCCAACGTGGATCGACCGGCGCTCGCGTCCGCCTTCCCCACCCTCAAGGGGACTCCGGTCATCGTCGTCGATGTCGGCGCTAACGTCGACTGCACGCCACGCATGCTGACCCAGTTTGCCGTGATGGGCGAAATCTATTCACGCGTCATCTTTCACACCGAACGCCCCCGCGTCGGGTTGCTATCGATCGGAGAAGAAGAGCATAAAGGCAACGAACTAACCCGCGCCGCCACTCCCCTGCTCAAGTCCCTTCCAATAAATTTCATCGGGAATGTCGAAGGCCGTGACATCTATACGGGCGACATCGACGTAATAGTATGTGACGGCTTTATCGGCAACGTCGCATTGAAGGTGAGCGAGGGTCTGGTGGACATGATCTCGAAAATGCTGCGCGAATCGCTCGAAGCCACCATTACACGCAAGATCGGCTACGTGCTCGCGCGAACGGCCTTCCAGGATTTCAAAAAGCGAGTGGATTATTCCGAGTACGGCGGTGCGCCTCTGCTCGGCGTCAAAGGCGTTTGCATCATCGCCCACGGACGTTCCAACGCCAACGCGATCAAGAACGCGATCCGCGTTGCCAAGGAGTTCGCCGGCGGATGCGCAAATGAACGAATTGCAGCGGAGTTAAACGGCATTACGTCCCCCGTTGGAGCGGACTAGCCATGCGGCGTTTCATCTCGATCTCCTGTTTGGCACTGGTGCTCGCGCCCCTCGCGGCCAAAGCGCCTGATCCGGTTCAGTGGACGCTCACGTTGGATTCGGCGTCCGTGGCTCCCGGCGGTCACGTCCTTGCTCGAATGTCAGCGAAGATCGAGGCGGGCTGGCATCTTTACTCGCCGACCACTCCCAAAGGCGGACCCATCGCCACCACGCTCGCGCTCGATAACCCGGCCGTTGCAAGCGTCAAGATGTATGAGCCGAAGCCGGTGGTGAAGCTGGATCCATCCTTCGGCATCAACACCGAGACCTTCGGCGAAGAAGTCACGTTCTTGCTGGACATCGAGCTTAAGAAGGACGCGCCCGCCGGCGCCGTCGAGCTCGCCCCCTCGGTCCGCTATCAATGCTGCAACGATTCGAATTGCCTGCCACCCAAACGCAAGACCGCCGCCGCGACATTGAACATCGATCCTGGCGCGAAATCTCAGGCCATTGCGATTCCAAGCGGCTACTCCGAGTTCCAACCGGCGGGCGCGGCATCGACACAAACAAGCGCAGCAAATACAACTCAAGCGTCCACAACGCAACCAGCACCAGCGCCACAATCCTCCAGCGGATTCGGCCTCTTCCTGCTGACGGCCTTCGGCGCAGGCCTCGCCGCGATCTTCACGCCCTGCGTCTTCCCGATGATCCCGTTCACGGTTTCCTACTTCGTGAATCGTCAAACGGGCAATCGCCGCGACGGGGTGTTCCAGGCCGTTCTCTTTTGTCTCGGCATCGTGGTCATGTTCACCGGGCTCGGCGCATTGACGAAAGCCATCGCCGGCCCCTTCGGGGTCGTGCAGTTGGGCAACAGCCCCTGGGTCAATACGTTCATCGCGGCTGTGTTCGTCGTCTTCGGATTGAGCCTGCTCGGCGCATACGAACTCACGCTGCCTTCCGGACTGTTGACCAGACTGAATCAGGCTTCCGAAAAAGGTGGCTCTTTCGGCACGCTCTTCATGGGGCTCACTTTCACGCTGACCTCATTCGCGTGCATCGGACCGATCGTTGGACCGCTTCTTGTAGCGTCAGTGCAGACTAGTGGCTTGCAGCCGATCTTCGGCATGGCGGCATTCGCATCGGGACTCGCTCTCCCATTCTTTGCGCTCGCTCTATTCCCTTCGTTCCTGCAGAAACTGCCGAAGAGCGGTGGCTGGCTGATGCGCGTGAAGGTGGTGCTCGGCTTCGTGGTCTTGGCGATTTCCGTGAAATACCTGAGCTCGGCCGACCAGGTTCTCCAGACCAATTTCATCTCGCGCGAAATGTTCTTGGCTTCCTGGGTGGTGCTCTTCGCGCTTCCAGGCCTCTACCTGCTTGGCTTCCTGCGCCTGGAAGGAATCAAGCCCGAAGATCATCTGGGAGTCGGACGAATGCTGGTGGCCGCGCTGTTCCTGATCTTCTCCATCAGCCTGCTGCCCGGGCTGTTCGGCGCTTCGCTTGGCAACGTCGAAGCGTTCATCCCGGTGCAAGCAAAAACGTCGCTGTTCGCCTCCGGTGGCACAGACGGCGATCCCGCTCCCGTTTGGATGAAGAATCAGTACCGCGAAGCTCTCGCCAAGGCGCGCGCCGAAAACAAACTGGTGTTCATCAACTTTACCGGCTATGCCTGCACGAACTGCCACTGGATGAAAGCTAACATGTTCCCGCGCCCTGAAATCGCGCCGCTGCTGAAAGATTTCGTCCTGGTGGACTTATACACCGACGGAACCGACGCCGCTTCCGAGCAGAACCAGCAGCTCGAAGAAAAGAAATTCGAAACCACCGCGATTCCCTACTATGCCATCGTCGATCCCGACGAACATGTGATTGCAACCTTCCCCGGCCTGACTCGGACTGTTGGCGACTTTGCTAAATTCTTGAAGTCAGGCACGGCTACAAAAATCGCATCCACGCTATGAAACAGTTCTTAGCCTTACTAGCAGCAGCGGCCACGCTCGCGGCGCAATCCCCCGTGTCCAACGCGCCCCTCCGCGGATTTCCGCAGAGCGAGTGGGCGGCCGAACACGCTCTTGAAGAGAAAGCCGGCGCGATTCCCGAAGCCGCGCGCCAGAAGACCTATCTCGAGCGGATGGCCAAGGTCCCGCACCACGCAGGCTCAGCCGCCGATGCCGCCGTGGCCGAATATGCGCTCGGCTTGTTCAAGGAGTTCAATCTCGACGCGCACATCGAAAACTTTGAAGCGCTGATCCCTTATCCAACGTCGCGCACGCTCGAGCTTACCGCGCCGGTGAAATTCAAGGCGTCCCTCAAAGAGCCGGTCCTTGCACAAGACAGCTTCTCGTCGAATGCCACACAGCTTCCGACCTTCAACGCCTACTCGGGATCGGGCGACGTCAGCGGCCAGGTGGTCTATGTCAACTACGGAATCCCGGAAGACTACGACTATCTCGCCAAGCAAGGCATCGACGTCAAAGGCAGAATTGTGATCGCACGCTACGGCAAGAGCTGGCGCGGCACCAAGCCCAAAGTGGCGGCTGAGCACGGCGCCATTGGCTGCCTGATCTATTCCGACCCGCGCGACGACGGCTACTATCAGGGCGACGTTTTTCCCAAAGGCCCCATGCGCCCGCCCGACGGCGTGCAGCGCGGCAGCGTGCTGGACATGCCGGTCGCGGTCGGCGATCCGCTATCGCCGGGCTGGGCGTCGGAGAAAGGCTCTAAGCGTCTGAGCCTCGCCGAAGCCAAAACATTAATGAGTATTCCGGTCATGCCGATCTCATATGCCGACGCCACGCCGTTCTTGCAGAATCTCGGCGGACCTGTGGCGCCGCCCGACTGGCGCGGGGCACTCGGATTTACGTATCACGTCGGACCGGGACCCGCGACCGCGCACTTCAAGCTCGACTTCGACAATTCCACGCGCCCGCTCCGCGACGTCATCGCCATGATCCCGGGCAGCACATATCCCGATCAGTGGGTCATCTACGTCAATCAGCACGATGGCTGGGTCAACGGCGCGCACGATCCCATCAGCGGCGCGGCATCGTTGATCGAGACTGCGCGCACTCTCTCGGAGCTTGGCAAGCAAGGCTGGCAGCCTAAGCGCACCATCGTTCTTGCCTTGTGGGATGGCGAAGAGTACGGACTGCTCGGTTCCACGGAATGGGCCGAGAAACATGCCGACGAACTCAGCCGCAAAGCTGCGGTGTACATGAATTCCGACAGCAACGCTAAAGGGACCATGGGAGCATCCGGCTCGCACACGCTCGAAACCTTCATGAGCGAGGTGTTGCGCGATCTGAAGGACCCGCAAAACGGAAAGAGTCTGCTCGAGATCGCGCAGACGGCGCGGCGCGGCCGCAGTGAGGCGCCGGAGGAAGATCCGGGGGCGCCCGGCTTTCACCTGGGACCGCTGGGCGCAGGTTCTGACTACGTAGCCTTCATCGATCATCTCGGCGTCGCGAGCTTGAACGTCGGCTTCGGCGGGCCGAACCTCAACGGCCAATATCATTCCATCTACGACGACCCGCAATGGTTCGAACAGTTCGGCGATCCCGGCTTCGTTTACGGCGCGGCGCTCTCGCGCGTGACCACCACCACGTTGCTGCGGCTTGCCGATGCGCCGCTGGTGCCGTTCGAGTTCGGGGAGTTGGCGAACACCGTCCGCCGATACATCGATCAGATCAAGAAGCAGTCGGGCAGTAAGGTGGATTTCGCGCCGTTGCTCGCCGCGCTTCAGAAGACCGACGCCGATTCCAAGGCCTTCGAGGCGGCGCTGCAAACGGCGGTCACGCTCACCGACACGGCTCGGCTGGCCAAAGCCAATGAGGCGCTATATGAAAGCGAGCGCGGGCTGATTCTCGATAAGGGCCTGCCTAAACGCGAGTGGTACCGCCATCAACTTTATGCGCCCGGCCTCTATACTGGCTACGGCGCGAAGACGCTGCCCGGCGTTCGCGAGGCCGTGGAAGGCATGCGCTGGAACGAAGCCAACGCCGCGGCCAAGGACGCAACAGTCGCAATCGAGCAGTTGAACCGGCACATCGAAGAAGCAACCGAGATTCTGGCGCGCTAGCGTCATGCCCCGTCAAGGCGCACGCACTCATGCGTGCGCGTCGGCACTCGTGCCGACGCCAGGCCGTGACATCCAAGCTGGACCGGCTTGGCGAAGCTTGGCTGGAGCATCACACTAACGTGAGGTCGATCGCGCTCCCTTTCTCGCCGCCGGTGCGAGGAAAGTTCGGAGGCGAGTTCCTCCTGCTTTTGTTCGAGGCCGCAACCCATTCCAGCCGCGCTTTCTGGTGGAGCCGGTCGAGCAGTTCGAACTGCCGGCCCGCTTCGAGGACGCGCAGGCGCTGTTCATGGACCTTGGCTTCAGCCTGGCGTTTGAGATTTTCCAGTTCGAGAATCCGGTGACGCAGGTGCAGGCCGTAGGATTCGAGCGTCGTCACCTGGATCGGCTCGATGGATGCGTGAGGACTTCGCGGGCCGACTGGGAGGCTTCGGCTTCGAGTGCCCGCTTTTGCCCGGCTAACCGCTCGGCCTCGGCACGGGCCTGTTGCAGCTTGAGTCAATCAAGGCTGG
>DASQJA010000100.1:0-21972 GCA_035631275.1 Bryobacteraceae bacterium | reverse complement strand
GTCCGCGAGCCCGGTTCGGCGGAGATACTCGGCATCTTGCTGGCGGATCCAGGCCCGATTTGCGCGCGCTTCGGTCTCCCAGTCGAACTCTGCACCGCCGAGGTTGCGACTGCTCGTGTGACCTTCGACAATAACAGCGGGCGCGGGCAGCGCGGAGAGTAGCAAGTCGAGCGCAGCGGGATCGGTGTAGGTGCCGGTCGCATAACCGTGCCAGGTGACCTTCACCAGCACGCGCTCGGGCTTTTCAGGCAGGATCTCCCGCAGCACGCCGGCAAGCGCGTCGCGATCCGGCACGCGCGCGATGACGCCCGAGCCGCAAGGCCATGTCTCGGCGGCGGGTGAAGCGTGGCTCTTTGCCGAGGGAGTACGAGCGCTCTCGCGCTGGCGCTTGTCGCGCCACAGCCGCACGATCCTTTGCGCGAACCACGCCGTGAGGCCTGGGTGGCGGCCGGGCGGATCGACGTAAACCCAGTTCCCTGCTCCTGAATGCGCCCACGCGAAATTCTCGAACATTACGCGCGCGTACTCGACATGCTCAGTAGTCCACTGCGACTGCGGTACGATGAGCCAGCGCAGAGGTTCGCCCGCGCAGCGTTCGAGCACGTGGCCAAGAAAAGGCTGCGCGTGACGAACAAAGCCGACTTCCGCGCGGGCAAGGCTGACCTCTTCCCATACGAGGCGCATCAGCCGGTAGCTTTGGGCGCGGCTGGCAGGATCTCCGTGACCGCTGGGCGCCAGGATCAGCCCGCAACGCTGCGCCGGGGCTTCCGCCCGCGCGATGCTGCGTCCAAGCTGCTCGGCGAGCGCGCTGACCAGAAGCGGATGGCCTAGATCGACGTCGTCGTGATGGATCGCCGTGGCGGGATAATCGCGCCTGACTTCAGCGAGCAACCGACCGAGCGCGTCGCGCTGCCACAGGCTAAAATCGAGCGTGGCCGGTAGGACGAAAAGTTCCGAGTGCTCGCCGGCCGCGCGTGTGAGAACATTCCGCAGCGATTCATCCGGTTCGGCATCGCCGGCATGGCCGGGCAAGTAAGCGAGCGCTATTTCGGGATCGAATCCAAGCACTCGCGCCGCGGACGCGCGTACTTCGGCGAGTTGAGCGACGGCATTCGAGTAGTCCGCATCGCGCGCACGCAGATCGGTCGCAATGATGAAGACCGGCATTACCGCCAAGTCTACTTTAGTTTTCCGCCGATCCGTCCATGCTTCACCATCGTGGCCAGCACATCCACCATCGCGCGCACAGCCATGAGCGCAGTAATGTCAGAAATATCGTAGGGCGGCGAGACTTCCACGGCTTCCATCGCGGCAATGCCCTCTTTCGCGACGCCTTTCAAAATCGCGAGCGCTTCGCGCGGCAGGAATCCGCCGGGCTCGGGCCAGCCCGTGCCGGGAACGAATCCGGCATCGACGGAATCCACGTCGAAGGAAAGATACACAGCCGAGGCGCCTTTCCACGCGACTTCGAGCGCGATCTCAATGGTTTTATCGATGCCGATACGCTCGATGTCCTGAATGGTCAGCACGGTGGACCCGCGCTCGCGGCCTTTCTTCACACCCGGCCGCGGCACTTGCCAGCCGCCGATACCTACTTGCACGAGATTGGTCGGCGGGCAATTCGGCAGATTGGTCGCATGGAACCACGGACAAGTGTGCATGATCTCGTCCATGTCTTTTTCCTGCGTGTCGATGTGCCGGTCGAGGTGAATGATCCCGACTTTGCCCTCGATGCACTGCGCCACGCCGCGCGCACACGGATAGCCGATGGAATGGTCGCCACCCATGATCATCGGTAGGGTGCCGCTTGAGAGGACGTGCGCTACGGCCTTAGTAATTTGATCGTGGCTCTTGGTGATATTGGCCGGGCAGAAGACGTCGCCGACGTCGCACATCTTGAGCGACTCGCGCAGGTCCACGCCCAGTTCGAAGTTGTAGGTCGTATAGAGCGACGAAATGCGGCGAATACCCTGCGGGCCGAAGCGTGTCCCGGCGCGATACGTGGTCCCGATATCGAACGGCACGCCGAGAAACGCGGCGTCGTACTCGCTGACCTTGCGGACATCTTCGAGATAGTGGGTTTTCAGAAACGTGTTAATGCCCGACCAATGCGGCAACTCGCCGCGCTGGAAGCAGCTGATCTCGGACTTGTCCTGAATGGAATCGACGCACTCCAGACCGTATTCCTTGCCGCGCCGCACTTCCTCCTGCCACTGCGTAAGCGGAATCGCCTTCTCCTCGCGCAGAGCGCGCATGCCTTCGAGCTCCTGGAAGTCGGACAGCGGGCGGTTGTGTTCGCGGTACTTCGGCGCGTGGGTTTTATAAAAAGACATAGTTTGTGATTTTAGAACAGAACTCTCTAATCTGACGAACCGGCGTGCACCGCAACTGACTGGCTGCAAGCATCGCCGGAGGCGCTCCTCGGCAGCGTTGCGGCTTCCACTTCGCCGATCAGCCGCCGTATCTCCTCTTCGTCGGAATCGAAATTGGCGTGAGGCACGGAAAGGTCGAGCGCAACCGACGAACCCTGTTCTCCGGATTCTTCTTTCGCGAGAGCAATGATGCGCGTACCCAGGCAGACCGCTTCACGCGTGTTGTGCGTGACGAATACGATGGTGGTTCCGCTTTCGCGCCACAGCTCGTGGATCAGACGCTGCATTCCGGCGCGCGTGCCCGGATCAAGTGCGCTAAAAGCTTCGTCCATTAGAAGAACAGGCGGCTTCATGATCAGGGCCTGCGCGATCGCCACGCGCTGCTGCATGCCGCCCGACAACTGGTGCGGATACTTGCGCGCGTCGGCGTCCATCAAGCCAGTGTGGCGCAAGTAGCGCATCGCGTCTTCGCGATATTCGCGCAGGCGCTTGCGTCCCTCAGGCGTCAGGCGCGAAAAGCCGTTCAGTCCCGTCACCTCGGGTCCGAAAGTCACGTTGTTGAGAACCGTTTTGTCCGGGAATAACGAATACCGCTGCGGGACGTAGCCGCAATATCGATCGGGCTGCGAGCGTTCGCGGCCGCCCACCAGCACACGGCCGGAAGTCGGCTTCTCTTCGGCCAGAATCAAACGCAGCAGCGTGGATTTTCCGCAGCCGGTTTGCCCGACGATCGAAACAAATTCGCCCGATTCGATTTCCAGATCGATGCCATAGAGAATCTTTCGCGTCGCTCCGGCTTGAACCGGGTAATCGACGTGGACATCCTCGAGGCGGACCGCTACTTGAGCCAACTCACGCCTCCTGGAACCACGGGTGCAGTTTCCGGTTCAACACGTTCATGCCGAGATCCACCAGGAAAAGCAGCAGCGCAACCCAAAGCACGTACGGCAGGATGGTGTCCATGCCCATGTGCCGGCGCAGCAGCGCAATGCGATACGCCAGTCCGTCCGTAGAAGCGATCATCTCGCCGGCGAAAAGGAAACACATCACGGTTTTGAGCTGCAAGCGAATGCCGTTCAGAATGCGCGGCATGATCTGCGGAAGCACAATGCGATAGGTGATGGCTTGATCGTCCGCGCCCAGCGTGAATCCTTTGACGATCTGCTCGCTCGGTACGCTTTTCGAGAGATTGTAGGTGTCGAGAATGATGGTGGGCGCTACGCCGATCACGATTAGCATGATCTTCGACAGCTCGTCGATGCCGAAAGCGATAAACAGAATCGGCAGCAGCGAGAGCGCGACGATCTTATCGAAGAACAGGCAGAAACGGAGGAAAAATGCACCGATGTAGGGGAACATCGCCATTTGCAGGCCAAGCAGAACTGCCGGAAACAGCAGCGCCACACTGATAAGGAACCGGCGCCCGGTCGCGACGCTGTCAGTCCACAACATGCTAGTGCGGATTCGCTCCCACAACGGCTGCGACGCGCTCGTGTCGTCAGCTTGCACTTCTTCCGACGGCTTGGACACCGCGTCTTTGAACGCTTGCACCATTTGCGAGACGCTGGGCGTCACCCGATCGTCAGGATTTTCGCGGTGCCGCTGCTGAGCGGTGTAGAAATACAATGCCACCCCGGCGGCGAAGAGAAACCACGACAGCGTCCACGTCGCCGCGCGCCCAGGCTGCGCGTGGATGCGCAGCAGGTTCATAGTTTCCCCTGCGCGGCCATCTGCATGTAGTCGGCGCTGAAACGAAAGCGCACGCGATCGGGTTTCCCCAACACGCTGCCATCAGGAAACTGAATAGCTACGTCGTCGGCGGATTTTGTTTTTTCGCCTAAGAGCCCATGGGTGAAGCAGAACACCCGCACCAGGTCCATGGTCTTGCGAAGATCGGGCGCAGCGGCCATCTGTGCGGCTGATTGCGGCGTGTAGAACATGTGGGTGGTGGAGAGCTGTTCTTTGTAGGAGGCAACCGTATCTTGCGAAGCTTCGGCGATGCTGCCCAGCACTTTGTCCGTGTCCGGCCCGGCCGGTTTCGACATCTGCGCCATCACTTCGTACCAGGCCCCGGCCAGCGCCTTGGCGAATTTCTGACCCGAGCCGTCAGGCCGCTTCAGCACATCTGTGCGAACCACGAGCAGATCCAAAATCTCGCCCGGGATTTGCGACGAGTTGAAAATTGTCTTCACGCCTTTCGACTTGGCAATCTGCGAGACTAGCGGCTTCCAAGTGACCACCACTTCTTTGTTCGAATCGGTCATAAAGGCCGCGGCGATATCGGAGTCGGAGGTGTTCAGGTACTTCACTTTCTTGAGCTGGTCGCCGAGACCGTTGATCGCCATGGCGCGCTCGAACAGATACTGCGATACGGTCTTCTCGACGAGCATCACCTGCTTGCCGGGCACCTGCGCGAGACCGAGGTCGTGCCGCACCAGCACTGCGTCGTTGCCGTTCGAATAATCCCCAACTACAATCGCAGTGGTGTCGATCCCGGCCGCAGCCGGCATATCGAGCGCCTCCATATTGGTCATGACACAGGCTTCGATATTCTTCGAAACGAACGCGTCGAGCGAAGGAGCGTAGTCGAACCGCTGGACCTTTATATTGATTCCGTACTTGTCGGCCCATTTGCGAAGAATCCCGCTCTTGGCCATGTAGTAATAAGGATCCCAGCCGACGTAGACCGACCATCCTACGGTAAAGGAGGGCTTCTGCGCTACGGCCGACCCGGGCAGAGAGAACACGCCCACCAGCGCAAGCGCAACACATGTCTTCAATACGCGCGTCAGTTTGACGCTAAAAATACACGAATAGCGGATTGGATGAAACCTCATAATGGTCGTCCACGCTGACGTTGCGGGGCTGGCAAGACGTGGCCAACCGAGAATGGATCGATTGTATCGCAACCGACTGAGTCGAGCGACAAGGAAAACTATTGATGCTTATCGAAGTTTTTTATAGGGGACGTCCGGAAGATCAAGCCGGAGCCCAAGCCGCCGAGAAAGCAAAAGCGGAAGGGCGCGGACTCCCCGCAGCCCAAATGGCCTTTATTTATTCCTAGAATAATGCGATTGCTTAATAAGGAATGCTTGCGGCTCGCTGGGCTACGGCGCTGCGGTACGCATTTACTCGGATCTGGTTTCCGAATTGGTGTAGATGATCGAATTAGATTTGGCGTCAGAAGTCACACTTGTTCACCGAGCGTGCAAATTGGCGCTGGAGAGTGCCCAACGAGCGCGAGAGCAATTGCTGCGTCATGAGAATCAACATGATTGCTCTCAACAGAACTAACGCAGTGAATGCCTGTCACGCCGAACCAGCTCAGTGATCGCTGTGATGCTGCATCCCGGCCGGGACGCGCTGGCGGTCCAGATCATCGAGGTGGAAAGTCCATTTGAGCGGCAGATCCTGCGGAACGTAGCATAACCGATCGTCGCAGGCCTGGTAGCGCAGCGTGCCCTCGACCGAAAAGTTCCCCGACGCGTCCACCATTGGCTTGATCTTCGCCTCCTGCGCGATCGTGACATCGCGCGTCAAGCGGAAATGATTGCGGTACACCGGAACGGTCTCGTCGATGGCCTGAAGGTAGAGCTTTTCCGAAGCCGGATAAGTCACATCGTGCGCTTTCGCGGCATCGGTCGCCTTCATCGCCCAATCGATTGCGATGTAGCCTTCGACACCCGGCGCATAGACGTGCATGTTGGGCTTGAGATCGATGTCGAGCGCCAGGGTCACGCGGTGTCCAGGCGCGACACTCGTCGCCGTTGCCGACGCTGTAAGGCGGAGTTGCTTGCCTTCAACGTCCGTCTTGGCCGCAGCCGGCGCGATTCCAAACTGGCGTGCGAGGATATCGCCGGCTGTGAACCGCTCCCGGTAGTCGTCTTCGAAATACTTCGCGACGATCCGTCCTTGTGCGTCTAAAATGAACATGCCTGGAAATGGAACCCCGTAAAAAGCGCTGTCGGCAGGAACAGTGTCGTTGAGAATGTTCAGCGCGCGAATGGTTTTCGAACCCGCATCGGACAGTAGCGCGAATTGGATCCCGCGGCGCTCGGCAAAATTGTGAAGCGCCTCGACGCTGTCGTAGCTGATCGCAGCCACGCCCAAGCCGAGCTTGTCGAACGCCGCTTTGTTTTTCTGCAGCTCCACGAGCTGGGCTTTGCAGTAGGGTCACCAGTCGGCCGAGCGGAAAAACAGGATCACCGCGCCTTTGGGGCCAAGAACATTTCGGAGGGTTCGAGTTTTTCCGTGCTGATCGCGCATCTCCAACTCGGGCATCCGGCTACCGATGGCGGGGCCGTAGTCGCGCGCCGCACGCGCAGCCAGCACACCGAAAAGCAAACCGATCAAGCAACTGGTTTTCCGCACGAAATACCATCCTACCAGCGTGTTCCACTAAGTGGTTAAGAAGACTTAATATTCGCTAATTGCGTCCCCTTGCTTTCCCCTCCGGTGCCCGGTTAATCTTTGGGGGAACGCGTTGGGCGTGGTAGAGCGCTCAGCGAGGATTAAACCACAGGGAGGCAGTTAATGAATCGCAGAAAGTTTACCATCGCTCTTGGGACCGCTGCTGCCGGTTTGACGGCGGGCTCCGCGCTCTTCGGGCAGGATGACAAGCCGAAGAAAACCAAGGCCGCAAAACACGATTGCAAGGGACAGAACGATTGCAAAGGCCAGGGTGGCTGCAAAACCGGCGACAATGGCTGCAAAGGAAAGAATTCCTGCAAGGGCAAGGGCGGATGCGCCGTTCCTCCGAAAAAGTCCTAAGCTAAACTCTAATTTGAGATCTGATAAGGCCGGAGAGCGTTGGGGCGCCTCCGGCCTTTCTCTCTTGCGATGCGCTTTGCTCTCCCGCTCGTTCTGATTGCGTTTCTCGCCGATGCCGCGGACTATCAGGTCCAAGGGAACATCCGCTACGCGCGGCGCGCCGAGACAGTCCTGGACATCGTTCAAGCGCGCGCCCCCGCGCTGGGCAACCGGCCAGGTGTTGTCATTTTCCATGCCGGAGGCTGGGTGGAAGGAACCAAGGAGACGATGCTCGAATCTTTCGCTGTTCCTTTCGTCGAGCATGGCTTCGTGGTGGCGAATGTCGAATACCGGCTGGCGAAGTCGGCGCCTGCGCCCGCTGCGGTTGAGGACGCGCTTCAAGCAGCGAAATGGTTTCGGGATCACGCCGAAGAATACAAGGTGGATCCGGCGCGTATTGTCACGCTGGGCGAATCGGCCGGCGGTCACCTCGCATTGATGACGGCACTGGTGCCTGCCACAACCAACTTCGGGCCGGTCACCAAGATCGCCGCCGTGATCGATTTCTACGGGGTGGCCGACGTCGCCGAGCAGGTATCGCAGCACAAGCCGTATGCAATCGACTGGATCCCCGACCAGGCCGGCAGGATGGACTTGGCCCGCCAGATGTCGCCGATTACCTATGTTCGAAAAAGTCTTCCGCCGGTGCTAGCGATTCACGGTGACGCCGATCCAACGGTGCCTTATGAGCAGAGCGTCTCGCTGGTCAAGGCATTGAAGGCCGTCGGAAATCAGGCGGACCTAATCACAGTCCCAGACGGCCAGCACGGATTTAGTCCTGAACAAATGAGCAAGCTCTGGCCGGATGTTTTCAAATGGCTCAAGAAACACAAAGTGATCCAGTGACGAGCGCGATCACTGAACTACGAGCCGTTTGGCGATCACCAGCGTGATGTCGTCGGCGGGCGGAGAGCCCGCCGTGAAGTAGTGCACCTGGCGGTTGATGGCTTCGATAATCTCTTTCGCCGGATCGTTGCGTAGCTTCGAGAAAGACTCCGCCAAACGGTCCTCACCGAACTCTTCGTCCTTGTCCGGACGGCTTGCTTCGGTAACGCCGTCGCTAAAGAGCACAACGGCATCGCCCGGCTGGAGCGTCACAGCTTTCTGCTCGTAACGCGCCGACGACATAATCCCAAGGATTAAACCGGTGCAATCCAGTTTCTCGACCGAACCATCGCGGCGGGCGACCAGCGGTGGATTGTGTCCGGCGTTGACGTACGTCAACTCGCCGGTTTTAGGATCCAGCACGCCGATAAAAAAGCTGATGAACCGGTTGCTCGGGCAGTTAGACGTGATGATCCGGTTGAGGCGCATGACCAGCGCCGCGACATCCACCGGCTCGTCGAATAGAACCTGGACGCGGGCCTGAAGGCTCGACATCAACAGCGCCGCCGGCATGCCCTTCCCTGCCACATCGCCCACCAGGATGGCAACGCGGCCGTCGGGATAGGTGATGAAATCGTAGTAGTCGCCGCCCACCGTGCGGCAGGGTGCGTTGTAGCCGGCCAAGTCGACGCCAGGCACGGAAGGCGCGGCCGCCGGCAACAAACGCCGCTGGATTTCGGCGGCCTGCTCCAATTCCTTGGCTAGCATCCGCTCGGCCTGCTCAACCTCGGCTAGCCGCGTATGCTCGATGCGAATAGCCGCGACGTTCGCCATCACTGTCAGAAGGTTCAGATCATCTTTCGTGAACTCGTGCACAAAGTGCGGCGAATCGAGATAAATCAGGCCGATGACCCGGTCGTCGGTTTGCAGCGGCACCGCAAGCATGCTGCGAATCTGTTGCTGCACGATGCTCATGCGTCCGGCAAATGCCTCGTCCAGGCGCGCGTCGCGCACCAACAGCGAGGTCTTGTCGTTAATAACAACATCTCGCACGGCGCTTGAGATCCGGAACCCCTCCCCATGTGCTGCGCGCACCACCAGGTCGTCGCCTTCGAGCGTCATGAGCACGCCCCGCGCCGCGCCTACTGCCTCCATGGACAGGTTCATGATCAGCTTGAACAGCTCGTTGAGCGGCATGTTGCCCGACAACTCGCGGCCAACGCGAATGAGCGCCTTCATCTGCGCGCCGCTGCCGTCCTTGTCCTGATTCAGGAGACCTTGCAAGTTGGTTGAGGCGGTGGTGGAGACGGGCGTCGAGCTGGTGCCTTCGACGAACACGACAGTGTTGGCGGGAACCGAGATCTTTTCGGCGAATTCGATGTTCAGGTGTCCCGCAGTTACGCGATCGTCAGGGCCGAGCGTGTACGGCTCCGTGATCCGCGCGCCGTTGACGAACGTGCCGTTCTTACTCTTTAGATCGCGCACGATCCACGAGTCACCCGATTTCTCGATCGCCAGATGTTGACGCGACAGGCCGGCGTCTTCCGGATAGCACAGCTCACTGGCGCTCGACCGGCCCACCGTGAAGCGGTCGCGATCGAGTGGAAGCGTGCGGGTTTTCCCGTCGGGAGTGTGGATCAGCAGCTCCCGCGGGCGGAAAGTCGGCGCCACCCCAGCCATTCCTTTAGCTTAACGGATGGCCCTAACGTACGCAGATCGTAAGCGTTTTGAGTAGGGCTTTAACGGCCGTAGCCTCCGCCGCCCGGCGATTCGATCCGAAGAACGTCACCGGCGGCGACTTCGAAGCGGGTCTTTCCCGGCATGGGAGTAGACGTGTTCCTGCGTAGAAGCGTATTTTTTCCGCGCGATCCAGGGCCTCCGCCCGCCAAACCGTATGGCCCACGCTCGCGTCGATCAGAGAGAATTGTGACCTGCGCGGGCGTCAAAAATTCGAACTCGCGGACGATGCCGTCGCCGCCGCGATGTTTTCCCTTGCCTCCCGATCCGGAGCGAATCCGATAACTCCGAACGCGCAGCGGGTATTGGTGTTCGAAAGCTTCCACAGGCGTGTTCCAACTGTTTGTCATGTGGGCATGAGTTGCGCTCGGGCCATCGGACACCGCAGATGCGCCCATGCCGCCAGCAATCGTTTCGTAATAGGCGAACGATTGGCCGCGCGCTGCGTCCCACCCACCGAACGTCACGTTGTTCATGGTTCCGTAACTCGCGGCCGGGATCAGCGACGGCGCGGCCTTCGCCAGCGCGCCTAGAACCAAGTCGGTGATCCGCTGCGACGTCTCGACATTTCCCGCAGCCATGGCCGCCGGTGGTTCGGCGTTGACGACGCTGCGCGCGGGTGCGATCACTTCGAGCGGCCGTAGGACACCAGCGGTGTAGGGGATGTCTTCGCGAACCAAACAACGGAAGACGTAGGCCGTGGCCGAAATCGCGACCGCGTAATTGGCATTCACCGAGCCTTCCACTTGCGGATCGGAGCCGGTGAAATCGATGGTCGCGCGATCGCCGTGAATGGTGACTGTGACGGCGATCCGCACGGGCCGCGAAGTGATACCGTCGTTGTCGAGCGAGTCCTCGAAACGATACCGGCCCGGCGGAAGCCGACGGATCGCCGCGCGCATCATCCGCTCGCTGTAATCCTTGAGCGCGGTCATGTTGCGATTCACGGCGGGCAGGCCGCGCTTCGCTACCAATTCGAGCAGCCGCTGTTCGCCGCGACGGATCGCCATGCACTGCGCCAACAGATCGCCCTCACGCTCGACGGGCGTGCGCACGTTGGCCAGGATCAACCGCATCAGCTCGCGATCGAACTGACCCCCGTGCGCAATCAAAATGGGCGGAATCCGGATGCCCTCTTGATAGATCTCACGCGCCAGCGGCATGGAACCGGGACTCATGCCTCCGACATCGGCATGGTGCGCACGATTCGCGACATAAAACGCGGGCTTCCGGCTGCCTTTCACGAACACCGCGGAAACTGCAGTAATGTCGGGCAAGTGCGTTCCCCCGCGAAACGGATCATTCAGGATGGCGACGTCGCCCGGGCCGAGCTCGAAGGCTTCCATCGCATGGCGCACCGAGAGCGGCATGGCGCCCAGGTGCACGGGCATGTGATCGCCCATCGCGACCGTTTCTCCCGCAGCATCGTACACGGCGCAGGAATAGTCGCGTCGCTCCTTGATGTTGGCCGAGTACGAAGTCTTGCGCAGCACTGCGCCCATTTCCTCGGCGATCGAGACCAGCAGATGCCGGAAGAGCTCGAGTTCAATCGGATCGTGCCTCATTCCTTGCAGGCTCCGGCCGAAACCAGAAAACTTGCCACGCGCTGCCATCCGCCCGCGTGCGATCTCTCGATCAGGTAACTGTGCGACGCAGCGTCGACGCGCAGCCGCCACACCGCGGGCCCTCGCTCCGTGTTCAAAGGAAAATGTATCGGCTTCTGGCTCGAGTCCTTCATGCTCCAGCTCTGACCGCCGTTGTCAGTGGCATACAGCTCATGCTTGCCATTATCGAGCGTCGCATCCACCAGCAGCATTCCCTTCTCGCGCGATTCGAACCAGAATCGCTCGATGGAGGCGACGCGGCTCTCTTCGAAAACAGGCTGCTGCTTCCACGTCTTGCCGCCGTCGTTGGTGATGAGCAGAAACGGATCTCGGGACGCTCCCTGAAGATTCGCGCCGGAAATCCAGCCGCTGCCGAAATCCATGAATTGAATCTGATCCAGCCCCGAGACACGCATGCGCTCGACCGGCTCTTTCCAATTTTGCCCCGAGTCGTCGCTTTCAAGAAGAATCGAAAACAACGTATTGGTGGACGAATGTAGATTTCCCACGAGGAACAGCTTATCGCCTACGCCTTCGATGTTCGCAAGCTCGAGGTATACCGAGCACGGTTCTTCTTCTGAACAAGTGAGCCCGGCGGCGACCGTGTCGGCAGCAGCGCATTCAAACGGAACGTGCATTGGCTGGCCGGTGTTGGGGATCGTAGTTTGCGCGTTCAACGAGAGTGTGAGTGCCAGCGACAAGGCCGCGAATCGGACCACAGAATCAATGGTACAAGACCCGCCCGTGGCATCATGGGGCAATGCCGTTTCGCATCGCTCACCACAAGCGCGCGGTCTCGAAGCCGGCCAAGTTTTCGGCGAAGCTGCGGCTCCAAGTCGCTTCGTTGGGGCGCGCTTTGTCTCGGCATTGGCATGCTGCGAGTCTCGCGCGGCACGCTTTACGTCGTCAATTTTTACAGCATGCAGGCGTTCTCAGGCGCGATTGTCGCTATCGACTCGATTGCCGTCCTGGTAGCGTTGTTTCCAGTTTCGTAGATCGAAAATTGGGGAAGCGGCTAGAGCCACGCTCATACGTCAAAGATCGAACTTGATCCCCTGCGCGAGGGGCAGTTCATCGGACCAATTGATCGTCACCGTCTGACGCCGCATGTAGGCCTTCCAGGCGTCGCTGCCGGATTCGCGGCCGCCTCCCGTATCCTTCTCGCCGCCGAACGCTCCGCCGATCTCTGCGCCGCTGGTGCCGATGTTAACGTTCGCAATGCCGCAATCGCTGCCCATTGGGCTTAAGAAAGTCTCAGCCGAGATGAGATTGGTGGTGAACATGGCCGAAGACAATCCCTGCGGCACATCGTTGTGCCATGCCAGCGCCTCATCCAGCGTGTCGAACGCGATAATGTAGAGGATCGGCGCGAAGACTTCCTCCCTGACGATCGCCATGCCCGCATGCGCCTTAACCAGCGCCGGTCTGACGAAGCAACCGCCGAGATCTTCTCCGCCATACAGGATCTCGCCGCCTTCTGCGCGAATGCGTTCGAGCGCCGATTGCATCGCAACCACTGCGGCCCGATCGATCAGCGGCCCCATCAACGTCTTCTCATCGCTCGGATCGCCGACGCGGATCTGCTGATAGGCGGATTTCAACTGCGCCGTTAGATCGGCCGCGATGCCGCGCTGCGCAAACAACCGGCGGATGCTGGTGCAGCGCTGTCCCGCAGTTCCAGCCGCTCCGAAGACAATTGCGCGCGCAGCCAGATCCAGATTGGCATCGTTCATCACGATCACGCCGTTGTTGCCGCCAAGTTCGAGGAGCGTGCGACCGAGCCGGCGCGCCACCGCCTCACCGACGACGCGACCCATCCGGCACGATCCAGTCGCGCTGATCAGTGGCACTCGGGCGTCTTCAATGAGCCGCTTTCCGACTACTGCGTCCTCGCCGATGATAAGGCTGAACACACCGCGCCAGCCATGGCGATCGAGAACGCGATTGCAGATTTTCTGCACAGCAATCGCGGTCAGCGGCGTTTTAAGCGACGGCTTCCAGATCACGCAATCCCCACACACGGCCGCAATGAATGCGTTCCAGGACCACACTGCAACGGGGAAATTGAACGCTGAAATCAGGCCGACCAACCCGAGTGGATGCCACTGTTCCGTCATGCGATGCCGCGGGCGCTCGCTCGGCATAGTGAGCCCATAGAGCTGGCGCGAAAGGCCGGTTGCGAAGTCGGCGATGTCGATCATCTCCTGCACTTCGCCCTTTCCTTCGGCAAGTATCTTTCCCATTTCGAGTGTCACGAGCGCACCGAGATCAGCTTTTGCCTGTCGCAACGCATCCCCGATCTGGCGCACAACTTCGCCGCGCTTCGGGGCCGGAAACATCCGCCAGCGCTCGAAGACCTCCTGCGCCTGCGCGATCACGGTATCGTACTCGCGAGCCGACGCGAGACGAACGCGCGCGAATTCGGAGCCGTCCGCCGGATTCAGCGACGCTATGGTCGACGCACCCTCGCACGCCATCCACTCGCGCGCGTACGCGCCCGGATTTTCGGGCTCGATTCCCAGCCTTTCTAAGACCGCGTGCCCCGTTATTGTGCCAGCCATCGAAACGCCTCCGGACCGGTCGCAAAGCGCCGGCCTGCCTTGGTCACGACAGTGCGGATACGCTCGGCGACTTCCCGCTGGAAGTCGGGATCGAGCCACGCGGAAAACTCGTGCCGCTCGCTGATCCGAAGCGCGGCTTCGCGAGTCGTTGCGCCGCGAGGCTTCACCGCTCGCACATGCAGTGCGTCCGAAATAATGTTCTGATTGCTCGCCTCAAGCACCAGCGCCGCTAATTCCTCTGGGTCGCATGGCAGCATCGGCGCGATTGTCGCGAACGTACAAATCCCAGCTTCGCGAAGATGCCGGATCGTCGCCAACCTCTGCTCAATCGGCGCGCAGTGCGGCTCATACAATTTACGGACGCTCTCGCGATTGGTCGTGACAGAAAAACTCACACGCAACGTTGTCCGCCGCGCCAACGCGAGCAGCAGATCCAAATCACGCAGGATCAGCGGCCCGCGCGTCTGAATCGAAAACACACGCGGCGGATTCCGAATCACGGCGTCAAGAACCCGCGGCATGAGCCGTTGATCTTCTTCGGCCGGCTGATAAGGATCTACCAAAGGCGAACAATAAATGCGCTGCTCGGAGCGCAACTGTTTCCCCAGCAATTCCGCTGCGTTCGACTTAAACGTCGTGTACTGCCCCCAATGCTGCCAATCTCCAGGCTTCAACCCACCGTAGATTCGCATGGTCGGCACGTAGCAATAGCTGCACGCAAACGTGCAGTTGCGCGCCGGTGTCAGCGAGTGAGTGAATCCAGCCTGTGCGATGTAGCCAGTAACGGATGAAAGGATGCTGTTCGCCGGCGCTTCGAAAACCTCAAAAGCGCAAAGGGTGCGGCGCGCTCCGCCAAGCGTGTCAGGAACAGCTCGGCGCCGCACTCCGTTTTGAGCGTGTTCCTCAAAAGGCATCGCGCCTTCATTTTCGCACTCGGCAGTTCCGAACGACTCGATCAGCTTAGCTTGCGACGCAAAACGTCCAGAGCGGTGTTCGTCGAGAACTGGCGAATCCGATCGCGATCGCCCGGGAGTTGCACGCGCCGCACCTCCACGCCATCGGGCGTTGCCAGACCGACAAACACCAGTCCGACGTTCGCGCCTTCCGGCCCCGCGTATCCGGTTATCGAAAGGGCATGCGTCGATCCAGTGCGGGCCTTCGCGCCTTCCGCCATCGCTTTCGCCACTGGCTCGCTGACTGCGCTATGTTCTGCCAGAATCTCACGCGACACACCGAGCAGGCTGCTCTTCATTTCGTTCGAATACGCGAGGAATCCGCCGACGTAATAGTCCGATGACGACGGAACCGCCGTGATTCTTCCGCCGAGAAGCCCTCCGGTAATGCTTTCGGCAACGCTCAACGTCGCGCGACGCTCGCGCAGCAGATCGCCCACCACCTTTTCGAGCGAATCGCCATTGCGCGAGTACACACGATCGCCCAGCAGCGCGTCGACTCTCGCAAACGCCTCTTCCACCACGGCTTCGGCCTCCTCTGCCCGCGGTGACCGCGCCCGCAAGAACACGTGGATCTCTCCTGACACCGCGAGAATCGTTGTCGCCAGCATCGGATATTGCTTGTACACCGGCGAAATCAACTGGTCCAGATCCGACTCGGGAATCCCAACACACCGAAGCTGGCGCGTGCAAATGGACTGCACCGGCAGTACCTTTTCTAAACGCGGCAGGCACTCGCGCTCGAACATCGACTTCAGCTCGTTCGGAGGGCCAGGCAGCATCATCAGCGCGACACCGTTGTGCTCGATCCATTGGCCCGGCGCGGTCCCGCGGTCATTGCTCAAAACTTGAGCGCCGCTCACCACGTACGCCTGACGCCGGTTGATCTCCACCATCTTCCGGCCGAATCGCCGGAAAATCTCTTCGATCCGGTCGCAGATCGCCTGGTTGAATTCGAGCGGCCGGCCAAGCGCCTCGGCAACCGCATCGCGCGTGAGGTCGTCTTCGGTCGGCCCCAGACCTCCCGTGAGCACAACAATCTGCGATCGCGCCGCCGCGCCCAAAATGCTGTCCATCAGCCGCTCACGCTCGTCGCCGACAACGGTCTTGCGCACCACCTCGACGCCAAGCGCGTTGAGCTGATCGGTGAGATACAGCGAGTTGGTGTCCAGCCGCTGCGGCGTCAGTAGCTCCGAGCCGACGGCGATAATCTCTGCATCCGGCATCAGGGAAGCGGGCGTCCAGAGATACCGACGTCCACGCGGAACAGCGAATTGTTGGTCGTAACCAGGAGCGCGCGCGACGGCGTGAACGCGAGGCCCACGATCGCGGGGCCGGAGAGAAATAGTTCCGGATGCGCCGTGCCATCGAAGCGGACTACGCCGCGCCGTCCGCCGAGGGAGGCAGCTACATAGAGCCGGCCTTCCGCATCGAATGCGACGCCCTGCGGGCGGCCGAGCCCCCGATAATAGGTCTCAACTTCGCCGTGCGTCGAAATGCGATAGACCGAATCGAAGCTCGAGGTCGTCGGGCCGGTGACGTAGAGATAACCGTCGTTGCCGAACGCCAAATGATAAGCCGCGATGGACGGCTCGATCGTCGCGAAAACGTAAATCTGGCGCGCAGGGCTGATCTTGAAAATGGTCCCGCTGCGGTCGCCGACGTAAAGATTCTCTTCGGCATCGAACGCGATTCCAGTCGCGATGCCCATGCTTTCCGCGTACACCGACACGCTCCCGGCAGGCGTCACTTGATAGACGATGCCATCATGCCGGCTCGAAATATACAGCGTACCGGCGTGATCGAAGGCAAGTCCCGTGGCGTTCATCACGTCGGTGACGAAAGGCTTGTTGTTGTAATTGAGATCGATCTTGTAAACCGAAACCGGCGTCTTCTGCCCGCGCGATCCGCTGAACGTGGCGTAGATGTTTCCGAAACGATCCACCGCCGGGTTGCCTACCGGATACAGATTGTCTGCGATCTGAATGCCGATGCCGCAATTCCACACCCGGCTCGATTGCTTGCCCGCTTCGACGATCAACTCGCCCGCCGACGCGCCCTCGGGCACCTTCACGATCACGTAAGAATCGGACCCGATCACGATCGGCGCGTCCACGTCGCCGATGCGTACGTGCGGACGATCGGCGCGCGCCAACCCCACGCCGCGGATCTGCAACTCGCCGCCAGGAATGGCGGCTTCGGGCGTTACTCTCGAGATCTGAGGACGCCCATTCGCGTCCTTCTTGGATGCCATATTAGATGAGATGCAACCGGCCTAATACGAATATAGCAAGCGCACCGTAAATGCCCGACATCACATCGTCGGCGACGATTCCCCAACCGCCTGGCAAATTCTCGCACTGCCGCGCGGGCGGAGGTTTCCAGACATCCAACGCGCGAAACAGCGCGAAGGCGAGCAGCCACGTTTTCCAATTGAGCGACGCCGCGCCCGCAATCGTGACCCATTGCCCGATGACTTCGTCGACTACAACTTTGCCCGGATCCTCGATTCCCTCGCGCCGCTCGATCACCGTGGCAGCCCAGATGCCCGGGACGCAAAGAATCGCCGCTAGCGCGAGAAAGGCGAGCGGCGGGATGCCGTAGGCGAGATTCAGCGCAATCGCGATTGCGAGCCCCGCGAGCGACCCGGCCGTTCCAGGCGCAATCGGCGACAAGCCGCAGCCGAACCAGGTTGCGATCAGCCACGCCGCATCGAACCGACCTTTCGTCATAGCGCAAAGGGTGCGGCGCGCACCGATAAAAGTGTCAACCGATTCGCACCGCACTCCGTTTTGCGCCAATTGCTTTGGCGGCTAAGGCTCATGCGGTAGCTCGGCGTCGGCGTCTTCTTCCGAGGCGTCTTCTGAATCGGCCGGCTGCACCGGCGTCGAGATCACGTATTTTTCGCTCGCCCAGTTGCCGAGATCGATGATCTTGCAGCGCTCGCTGCAGAAAGGATGGTACGGGCTATCGGGTGCGACGTCTTTCTTGCAGATGGGGCACTTCATCGAGTCGCAGTCAGGATCGGAAATGGATCGCCCTTCACCGCGTGCCGTTCGCCGTGCGGCGCGGCGATAGCGCCCACCAGATCATAATCGTGCGCTTCGGTGACCCGCATGCGCCGTATCTCACCGCGCTCGGGGGGCGCGCCTTCGAAATCGTTGATGTAACAGATGCCGTCGATTTCAGGCGCCTGCGTCGACATACGACCCTGCCAGAGCAGATCGGTTTCCTCCGACGGCCCGTCGATGAGCACATCGACCTCGCGGCCGATCATCTCGCGATTCCGGGCTCGGGAAATGCGCCGCTGCACCGCCATCAGCTTGCGTTTGCGGTTGTAGATCGTGCGCGCGTCCACTTTCTGATCCAGCTGAAAGCTTGCGCTGGTGTCTTCGTCGGAATACGAAAAGACGCCGAGCCGGTCGAGCCGTGCGGCCTTCACAAAATCGCACAGCGTTTCGAAATCGGTCTCGGATTCGCCGGGGAAGCCGACGATTATGCTAGTGCGAATCGCGACACCTGGGATGGTCGTCCGAATGCGCTCCAATAGCTTCAGAAAAAAATCGCCGTGCGAGCCGCGCTTCATGCGCTTCAAAACTCCCGCGCTCGCATGCTGCAGCGGCATGTCGATGTACTTCACCAGCGCCGCGTGCTCAGCAATCGTATCGAGCAGCCTCTGCGTGATCCGGTTCGGATAGCAATAGAGAAAACGGATCCATTTCTCAAACGGCGTCTCGATTTGCGCTAGCCGCGCCATGAGCTGCGCCAGGCCGTCTTTAATCCCGAGATCTTCGCCGTACGATGTCGTGTCCTGGCCGATCAAGTTGATCTCGCGCACGCCTTGGGCGAACAAGCGCGTCGCCTCCACCACAACCGATTCAAAATGACGGCTGCGGAACTTGCCCCGATACTGCGGGATCGCGCAAAACGAGCAAGGATGATCGCAGCCTTCGGCGATCTTCACGTACGCAAAGTGCCGTGCCGTCGAGAGCACGCGCGGCGTCAAATCGTGATAAAGATACGGCTCGAACGGATTCGCCGCCGCTCCGTCGCTCTCGCACAAACCGACGATCGATTCCAGCTCATTGGTGCCGAGCACTGCATCCACTTCCGGGATGTTCTTGCGAATGTCGTCGCGATATCGCTCCACCAGACACCCCGCAACGATGAGCCGCTTCGCCGCACCCGACTTCTTGTACTCGGCCATCTCGAGAATCGTGTCCACCGATTCCTTCTTGGCCGGATCGATGAAGCTGCACGTGTTGACGACCAGCACTTCGGCTTGCTTCGGATCCGGCGTCAGCTCGTGACCGCGCTCGACAAGCTGGCCCATCATGACCTCGGTATCCACAAGGTTTTTCGGGCAGCCGAGACTTACAAATCCGATCTTCAAGGGTGATTCCGCAGGAGTGAACTTCTTTTAGGATACCATCCGTCCTATTTCAGTTCGAGTTCGCAGCTTGCGTGGCACACGCACTCCTGCGAACACAACTATTTCAACTTATATAACTCGCGCGCATTCTCTCGCAGCACCATGCGCGCAATCTCGAGCGCCCGCTCGCGCGTAATCTCCCCATCATGCATCATGTCGGTCAATGCCAACCCAAGCGTCTGACGACCGGTTGTCGCGGCCACCCATCCGGCCTCTTCCCACGACATTTGGTCGGAAAACGGGTACGCATCCGTCGCGAACAAAACCTTCTCCGGCGCGACCTCTAGCCATTCGCGTATTACCTGCGCCAGAGTTCGCGGATAGTTGTTGAAACTCTGCTCAGAAAAATCTGCGTAGACGTTGGGCTTCGAAAGCAGAGCCGCGATCTCGCGCGTGAACGGCCATCCGCCGTGCAGCATTGCAAAGTTCACCGAGCGCAGTTTCGGGTCGTTGAACAGCGCCTCCAGCAACAACGGATTCGCTCCCGCGATCTGAAAATAGCCGCCCGCGCCGGCCGCCGCGTGAAAGTGCACGGCCATTCCGAGCCGGCCGCACTCTTTCGCGATGTACCGCAACAAAAAATCCTGAAGCGCTCTGTACGCCGCCTCGCTCGCAGGCGTCGCTCTCGCTCCCGAGTAAATCCGCGCCGCTTCCAGCTGCGACACATCGGCGAAATCGAGCGGACGCAAATACGCCGCCTCAAACTTCACCGCGACCGCTCCTCCGCGCTTGTGCCGCTCGAGCGTCGGCGTGACCACTTTCTGCAAATATGAATCGAGCGTCGCAGGCGGCTCGGCCAGCCCGCACTCTCTCATGTAGCGCTTCAGTAGCCGGTCTTCATCGTCGAAAAAGCTTTTCCGATCGGAATTCTTCGCCGCGAGATTCTTGTTGTCCAGCGGATACATCAGCGCGTCTTCGAACGGCACCCACAGGAATCGCGGCGCCTTTAACCCCGGCCCCATCGAGACGCGATTGGCAAGCATCGTCTCGATCCCCAACTGATCGAGCACCCAGTTGGCGTAGCCTTCGCGCTTTTCTTCCATAAGCTGCTTGCGCCGCGCTTTGTAGTCGGACGCCTGCCCAAACAGTGCGCGCGAAGCTTCGAGCGCCAGGCCGGACCCATCGCGCGTCCGCACCGGCTCTGTGTAGGGATCCATAGTTTCTACGGGCAGCGCATCGTAGTCGGAGTCTTTGTCGTTGTCCCAGGTCGGCCGGACTGGATGCGCATGGTTGTCGATGGCTTTGATCTTCGCGATCTCGGAAGCAAGCTGCGAATCGATCGGGAGTTGCGCGGCCGAGCGACCAATCGCCAGCAGCGCAATGAGTACCCGGATCATCTCGACGAACCTAGACGCCAGCCGAGACTGGATGAATCGAACCAGACGATCTTTCGGCCAGCCCAAGGAATGCCGACCACCTCGCTGTCAAGGCTGAATCCTAAAATGAAAGCGCAAGGCGATTCGCCAAAGCGCTCGATTCTCTCGCCCAACCACGAGTTCGGCGACAACGGACTTGCCAAAACAACCGGGCCCGGCATAAACGAAGCCATATGCGCCCCAAATAAGGGGTCATCGACACGATAGGGCGAAGAAAACCCGTATGTTCGCTGGTACTGTGCGACCGCCGCATCAAGGTCTTTAACTGCCAGGACGACATAGGCGATCCCGGTATACGTCGCCGTCGTCGGTTTTCCGCTCGGATACGCCCTTCTCTCACGCGGCGTGAAATCGTGAATCAAAAACGGAAAAAACGTCCCGTTCCCCGGGCCAACCTGCGCCGTCTCCCACTTCAGCTCCACGCCATCCGGTCGCTTTCGCCCGTTTGGCCGCGTCTCGCTCACGGCGACGCCGGTCTTTCGCAGCCGCTCGACTTCAGCTGGAAAATCCGCCGGACGCACGGCCCACGACGTCGGCCCCGCGTCCCCCTCCAGAAACTTGCTCCACTCGTGCGCCGCCACAGCTTTGGGATCCGCATTCGGCTGGATCGCGATCAGCTCCAGATACGATCCATCCGGAAAACTCACCAGGGCCATCTCAGTCGCATGATTCGAATGCGGCCCGCCGTACTCGGCTTTCAAACCAGCCGACTCCAGCGCCTTCTGCATCGCGCGCAGATCGCGACCGGCAACCGTGACATGATCCACCTTCAGCTCTTGCGCGCACACAACTCCCGCCAACGCCATCCAAAGGAGAAATCGCACAGCAGCTATTATCGCGCGCGCAGCACTACAGCCGTCACGTCATCGTGCCGGTCGCCTTCCACGGCGCTGACGATGCGCTCCACCAACTCCCCCGCGCTTTCGCCGCGACTACGCTGAACCAAGGACAACAAGCCATCTTCGCCGAACTCCGCCCCACTAACCACGCCCGCCTCCGTCACCCCATCGGTGTACAAGACCACCGCGTCGCCCGGCCGCAGCTCCACGCTCCGCTCATCACTCGACCACTGTTTAAACACGCCAAGCACCGTGGCCGTCGCTTCCAGCCGCTCGAGAGATCCGTCGGCGCGCACGAGCAGGGGCGGCAAATGCCCACAGTTCGCATACCGAAGGTGACGCGTCCGATCATCGTAGTATCCAAAAAACAACGTCGCGAAATGTTCCGGAGGCGTCGAATCGTAAAACAGCTTGTTCACCGCGCGCAGCGTCTCGGCGGGATGATATAGCGCCTCCGGCGCCTG
>DASQJA010000099.1:0-8630 GCA_035631275.1 Bryobacteraceae bacterium | reverse complement strand
GTTTTGTTTTACGCCTACGTCGCGCCCGGGCTCCAGCCGTGAGCGCTGTCGATCGGCGTCGCGTGCCGTGGCTGCGACCGAGATGGATGTGACGTCTACTTTTTCGTGGCCGTTCGGCGCGACATTTACGCTGATGCTCTGCTTTTCGAAGCGCTTCCGGAAGTCCGGGTCCTGCGGCATACCTGCGAGCACATCCTGCCAAGCGAAGAGTCTGTAGTCGCCGGGGCGAGTCCTTTGAATTTGTAATGACCCTCATCGTCGGAGAACACAAACTTGAAAAGGTCGGGCCGATTCGCGTTAGCGCCTTCCGGAAATAGCGTCAAGCGCGTGTGAACCGCGAGGTTTCCATCGGCCTGCTTTACGGTGCCTTCGATCTCGCCGACGTCGGGCACGCACAACAACGGTAATCGGATCGGGAGAGGCCTTGGTGAGGTCGAGGCGATTCTCACTAAGCGGCGCGTCGCCCAGCCGAATCGATTTGAGATAGAGATTGAGTGACCGCGAGAATCGATTGAGGGACAAATTGCCCGTTCGCGAACCCGGCCAGAGAAGCAGCCAACAGTAACACCGCTGTAATCTCCATCGCGCAGAACGACGGACTTTTGGGATTAGACGCCAGAGCCTTCCCTAAAGTTAACGCGATGCCAGGTTTTGTGGAAAATTCTGGTTTTGCGGAAAAATCCGGTGAATTATTCGTAACGCAGCGCGAGAATCGGATCGATCCGGCTGGCGCGCATTGCCGGAATCAACCCCGCGAGAGCAGCCACCGCGGCCAGCCCGAGGATGCTGACGCTAGCGATCATTGGATCGCTGGCCTTGACTCCGTACAACTGGGCGGCGATGAAGCGGCCAAGTCCAAGGGCCGCCGGAATGCCGACGGCGAGCCCGATCGCGAGCAGGACCAGCACCTCGCGCATCACCAGCCAAATTACAGACGTCGGCCGCGCCCCCAATGCCATCCTAACTCCGAGCTCCTTCGTGCGCCGCGCGACAACGAAGGCCATCACACCGTAGAGGCCGATGGTGGCCAACATGGTAGCGAGCAAACCGAAGCCGGCCGACAGCAGCGCGATTAAACGTTCGGTCAGCAGCTTCTCATCGAGTTGCCCGCCCAGCGTCTTGACCTGATATACCGGCATGGAAGCGTCGAGTTTTTTTACCTCGCTGCGCACCGCGCGGAATACTGAGGCCGTTCCCATGGACGCTCGGGCGTAAAACGCTACGCTGGTGTTTCCCCAGTTCGGAATGAACACCTGCCGGTGGACGCCCTCGCGCGGACCTTCGAACAGCGAGTCCGCTACGACCCCAATGATCTCGATGTTCAATTTCGTTTGTGGCCCGGCGCCGCGGCCGATGTGGCGGCCGACTGCGCTCTTATCGCCGAAAAAATGCCGCGCGAATTTTTCATTGACGATCGCCACCTGCGTATCCTTGTGCATGTCCCGGCGATCGAAATCGCGGCCTTCGAGCAGCGGGATGCCCATGGTTTGGAAATAACCGGGCGAGAGCGCGTTCATGAAAGCCTGCATGTCCTCGCCATCCTTGGCCTGATGACCTTCTACTTGAGTGGTGCTGTCCCACTCATCCCCGCTCAGCAGCGGATCAGTGGCGAGCGCCGCGGATTTCACGCCCGGAATCGCGCGAATATTCGTCAACAACTCGTCATAGAAATGCACAGTACGCGGCGCATCGTAACCGTTCGATGCCGGCTCGACTTGAAACGTAACCAGATTGTCGATATCGCGGAACCCGGTGTCGGTGGATTTTAGGTTTTGAAGACTGCGGACGAACAAACCCGCGCCGAATAGCAGCAGAAAACTGAGCCCGACCTGTGCGGTCACGAGACCCTTTCTCAAGAAAATCGAGCCGCCCGAGCCGGCAATCGAACCGACTGCATCTTTGAGCGTGTTCCACAAATCGGGACGGCTGGCTCGAAGTGCGGGCGCCAGCCCGAATATCAAGCCCGTCAGAAACGTCAGGCCGAGCGTGAACAAAAGAATACGCAGGTCGGGCTCCGGACGAATCAGCAGCGGGGAGCCTTCCGAAGGAACAAGCATCAGAAGCCCCCGCGTCATCGCCATTGCGAGGCCCACTCCTGCAAGTCCGCCGGCGACCGAGAGCACCATGCTTTCGACAAGCAACTGCCGGACTAACTGACCGCGCGACGCGCCGATCGACAACCGCACCGCGATCTCCTTTTGCCGCGCGAACGCGCGCGCGATCAACAGATTCGCCACATTGGCGCACGCGATGAGCAGCACGAGCCCCACCATGCACATCAGCACGACCAGGGCGGTGGAAAAATCTCGCCTCAGATCGGAGTAGCCAGTGTTAGCGCGATCCACGTTCATGGTGCCCTTTAAGAACTGATCGCGTGCGTAAGCAGTCCAGTTCTTCGCTTCCGGCAATGTCGCCTCGTACTCGCGGATCTGATGGAAAAGCACCTGCGACGGCGCGCGCGCCGATTCCACCGTATAACCGGGCTTCAAGCGCGCGAATACCTGTACCCAGCGGCTTCTGCGGCTGCCGGGATCCATCCAGTCCCATTCGGGCGCCAACACAGACTTCATCAGGATCGGCACGCGAATCTGCGGCGACACAGCCGGATCGAGTCCGGCGAAACCGGCGGCTGACACGCCGACGATCGTCATCGGGTAATTGTTCACGAGAATCTTTTTCCCGATCACGTTCGGATTGCGCGAGAAACGCGTCACCCAGTAGTCGTAGCTCAGCACCACCACCGGGTGCCCGCCGTAGACACGGTCGTCTTCTTCGGAACGGAGCACGCGGCCAGCCTCCGCCTTTACGCCGAGCATGCTGAAGAAATTGCCCGAGACCATCTCGGCCTGCACACGCTCCGTCTGGTTGTCTACAGTCATCGCTGCCCATCGCAAACGGCGGCACAGCACTTCCGAAAACGGCTCGGCGCGCTTTTGGAAATCCTGATACATCGGATAGGAATGCATCCGGTAGCCCATGTTGTTGCCGTTGTGCGCGCCGCGCTGGAACAGCATGACGAGCTGATCTGGATCCTTGATCGGCAGGCGGCGGAGCATGAGCTGGTCCATCAACGTGAAAATGGCAGTGTTTGCGCCGATACCGAGCGCGAGCGAGAGGATCGCCACTGATGCAAATAGGGGACTTCGGCGAATCGCCCGCAGCGCGAACCTGAGGTCCAGCAGCAAATTCGTCACGTCCTTTATACGGAGGTTTTCGCGCGCGGTTACCAAGAAACCTGAAAAAATTTGGCGCGTGCCGGCTCGCCTGAACAGCGTTAGCGTAAAAGCAGGGAGATACAACCGATGCGGTCGTCTACGTCTTCTGTTACGCCCTTATACGGCTTCCCACCCGAGTTTCCAGGCCCTGATCGGCCGGAGCAGGCTCACTCATCGGCACCATCCGTTCCCGTGGTTTACGAAACAACGGAGCTGGAAGGTATGTCGCTTCGAACATTCGCTGCGATCCACCTGCGCGTGCCCGATTCCGGAATTGATTGGCTGGACGCAATGATCCAGCGTTCCCGCGAATTGGATCGCGAGCCGAAATGAGGGAAGGCCGGAACTAGCTCGCGCCTCCCAGGCGCTCTAACGCCCAGCGCGCGTGCTCGGACACCAGGTGGTCGGAAAAAGCCGCCAAGCGTTCGAGCGGCTCGCGAAATTTCGCCTGACCACTATTGCCCATCGCGATTGCCACGTTGCGCAGAAAACCGGTGTACTTGGCGCGCTGGATGGGACTCGAGCGGAACATCTCGCGAAACTCCTCCAGACTGAGCGCCGCCAAATCCTCCAATGCCGGTGCGAAGTGCCGCGCCTCAAAGGCCGGCTCATCTGAAACCGGCGCTCCGCTGTTCCATGGACAAACGTCCTGGCAAATGTCGCAGCCGAACACATGCTGCCCGACGCCGGCGCGCATTTCCTCAGGTACCGAGCCACGCAACTCGATGGTGAAATATGGGATGCAACGCCGCGCGTCGATACGAAACCCTTCGGGAGCAATGGCCTGCGTCGGGCAGGCGTCGATGCAGCGCGTGCAGGTTCCGCAGCGATCTGGCGGAGGCGCGTCCGGCTCCAACTCGAGCGAAGTGAGAATTTCGCCTAGAAAAATCCACGAGCCGATGGTTTGATTGATCAGGCACGTGTTTTTTCCGATCCACCCGAGGCCGGCCTGTCGCGCGTAAGAACGTTCAAGCAGCGGCGCGGTGTCGACGCAGATTTTATACTCCTGCCCTGCCCCAATCATTCGAGCTAGCCGCTCCAGGCTAGCCCGCAAGACATCGTGGTAGTCCTCGCCCCAGGCGTAGCGCGAAACCCAGCCACGATCGGGATCTGCGTACTCGGTGGAGCGCGCCTCGGGCCGGTTGTATAGCTTGCTTACGCAAATGATCGAGCGTGCGCTCGGCAGCAAACGGCGTGGGTCCGTCCGAACCTCTGCACGATGATCGGTGAGATATCCCATCGCGCCCGCCAGGCCGCGCTGCACCCAGTCGAGATAACGGCGATTGTCGTCAGGCAGGGGCTCAGCACGCGAGACGCCGGCGAGATCGAATCCGCATTCGCGCGCGGCCGATTTGACCTGGGTCGCGTTCACGATTTCAGTTTACTGATTAACCGGCAGAGCCAGCACCGAACCGCTGACCGGATCGGTGTAAACCACGTTGAGGCCCTTCAAACGGATGACGTCGAAATCATCTCGAGTCAGGTAATAAGAATCGAACGAGATTTGATGGGGATCGGCGCGGCTTACCGGTTCCAGCCAATCCCAGTGGTACACCACGCGATACCAGTTCACAGTTTGGTCGAATAGCCAGGAGACGCCCAGGTGTTCCGGCTGCGACTGCCCTCGCCGAATGTCCCGCAGTTTAAGCAAAACGCGTTTGGTGCCGGCGTCGAAGGCCCACTCCTCATATCGATTGACTCTCAGCTCGATCAGATACTGGAACACCGTTGCAGCCATAAATACGCAGACCGCTCCCGCGCATGCGAGGCCAATCGTCCTCGCCTTTCGATTCTCGATAAAGATCTGCACCGGCACCGCAAGAGTGATCGTGGCGAAAGGAATCAAGTACAGTCCGGTCCGCTCGTGCGGGTACAGCAGACCAACGAGGACATGCAGCGCAATCAACGATGCGACCGAACCCACAAACACGAGGGGCGCCAGAAGCGTCGATCGGCGGCCGGCCACCACGGCAATGAGCGCCACCAGCGAGCTCGCCACCAAAAGTACCGGTGCGACACGCGTCAATATCTCAGCCGATTTGTCGCCGAACAAAAAATCGGGGAATGCGAACGACCGATTTAATATGACGGCCAAGCTTTGCGCCCCAGAAGAGTAACCGACGTAAAAATTTCTGGAGTTCGCGTGTCTCAACGGCAGCGCGAGAATCACAGCGCTTGTCAGCACAAAAGCGGTGGAGATCTGGGCCGTCCGTTTGAAGACCCCCGGTTGTTCTCGGCGAGAAAGCGCGAACCAAATACCAACGATGAGCGTGTTTGGAATGAGAAAAGTAAGATTCGACGCGACCGATAAACCGAGGCATGCGCCGATGATCGCGCTGCGGACGCCCTTGGCGTCTATTTCTAATAGCCACAAAGCGCAAAATTGAAAACCGAGCGCAAGCGAATAACCGCGCGCGGCCGAAAGATAATCCAATACCATCGGGTTCAGGATCATTGCGCAATAGGTCAGAAACGCCAGCCAGCTTTGGGGGAAGACACGAAACAGGAAGCGCTGGCAAGTGAACAAAAACAGCGCCCCGCCGGCGAGTGAAGGGATCCGCAGAGTAAACTCTGAAACACCGAACACGGCCGTGCTCAACTTCGCGAGCAGCGTATTGAGCACGTGATTATTCGCGTCGTACCGCCTGAGTATCTCGCGGAATGGAGTTGAAATGAAGCTGAGGTAGCTGAATGCCTCGTCGATCGTGATGCATTGAGTCGCGGCCCGGTAGACGTTCATCGCGAACACGGAGATCAGCACCGCGTTCGATAGCAACAGCCACGGTGATCGAGCCCAAGACGGGTTCCGCATGTGGGAGATTCTAGTGTGAACTTTGCGACGACCACACGGCAACAAGACTTGGGCCCTTCACGCAGCAATCTTGAGGCGTCCGGCCTGGCATTTGTACTGGCAACGTTATCATAAGCCTAACGTTTTCAACGAGGACCAGCCGCATCCGGCGGCTGCCGTTCGATTGGTGAAATCCCCGTCGAGCCGTCAAATAAGCCCTTTCAGCCCATTCATGTAGCGGCCATAATGCACGCTCCCTTATACTTTTCGGAAAGGTCAAACTTCACCAATGCATAAGCCTATCAAGTACGTCGAAAAGGCGGTTACGGCAGGGGCCAGTGCGGCGTGGTTCGTATTCGATAAACTCAACCAAATCAACCAGAACCCGTCATTCACCCCAGCTTGGTCCGACAAACCTCTGCTCAAGAGCTACGAAAAGCAGAAGCCCAAGCTCGGATGGCCGCGCGAGACCGATTCGCTGTGCCCGCGCTGCGTGCCCGAGATTCGCCAACAGATTATCGACGGCAAGCTCCCCCACCAGATCCTGCTCGACCAGAAGGTCGGCGAACTGAAGGCCACCATCGTCGAGCGCGACGGCAAGATCATGATGGTGAAGGAGTGCCCCAAGCACGGTTTGTTCGAAGACATCATGGCGATCGATCCGGCGTTCTTCAAACACCTGGAAGACGTTTTTCCTGGCCGCGATATCCGCGCGCACAACGACGAAAAGCTGCACAATCACGGGTCGAGCACTATTACGCACGGGCGCGGGTCGGTGCTAACGGTGGACCTGACGAACCGCTGCAACATGATGTGCGATCCATGTTTTATGGACGCGAATCAGGTTGGCTTCGTACACGAGCTTAGCTGGAACGACATCAAGACGCTGCTCGACAATGCAGCGTCCGTTAAGCCGCGCCGCCAGATGTCGGTGCAGTTTTCGGGTGGCGAGCCGACGCTGTCGCCATATTTCCTGGATGCAGTGCGCTACTCGCGCCAAGTCGGCTACAACAGCGTCCAGGCTGCGACCAACGGTATCGAGTTCGCAAAGAGTCCCGAGTTCTGTAAGCAGGCGGCGGAAGCAGGCCTGCGTTACGCGTATTTGCAGTTCGACGGTATCGGCAACGAAGCCAATTCCCATCGCGCCGTCGGCAATTTGTTCGACGTGAAGATGCGGGCGATCGAGAACCTGTGGAGCGCCGGCGTCGACATCGTTCCCGTGATCACGATCATCAACGGGATCAACAACGAGCAGGTGGGCGCTGTTGTCCGCTTCGCGCTCGACAATCCGAAGAAGATCCCGTTCCTGAGCTTCCAGCCCGTTTCGTTTACCGGCCGTGATGAGGCGGTCACGGACGAGAGGCGCAAGGCTCAACGTTATACGTTGTCACACCTGGCGCACGATGTGAAGGATCAAGTGGGGCTCGGCGAACCGGTCCGCGACTGGTTCCCGATCTCGTTCATGAGCACTTTCTCGGATTTCGCCGATCTAGTGCATGGTCCGCAAGCCGATTGGGGGCAGTTGAGCTGCGGGTGCCATCCCAATTGCGGAATCGGCATGGCGGTTATGTGCGACAAGCACACCAAGGAAGCAGTACCTGTGACCGCGTTCCTCAACGCGGATCAGCTGGCGAAGGACGTGGCGCGGATCAATGATGCGGCGCGTGGCCGGTTCCTATCGGTAATGGGCGTGTCGCTCGCGCTGCTGCGCAACTACAATCCGTTCAATGCGCCGACGCATTTCAAGCTGACCGATTTGATCGCGAAGTTCGATAAGTGCTTCGGCATGTCGAAGAAGGCTCAAACTGGGGCGTATGGCAAGGTCACAGGCGACCGCACCATGGCCGACATCACGCAGCGCCGCGAGGATCGCTGGAACTTCCTGTTCGTAGCGGGGATGTGGTTCCAGGATCTGTTCAACTACGATTTCCGCCGCACTGAACAGTGCATCATTCCATACGCGACGCAGGAAGGCGAGATTTCGTTCTGCGCGTATAATACCGGCGTCGGCTGGCGCAATATCATCGAGAAGATGCACATGACCGCGACGCTCACCAAATGGTACGACGAGCATGGACGTCACGAGATTTTCGCGGGTGGAAAGGCGGTGGCGATGCAGAACAAGTCGCACTCGCTGGTGCTGCGCGATGAAGACGTGCATCACGCCAAGCAGAAGGATCTCGATAAGCTTGGCATCGCCAAGACAGCACGCGAAGAGAAAACTCGCGCGCGCGATGAAAAACTCAAGCAACAAGAAAACGAGCGCATGGCGAAGCTGTATCGCCAGCACGTTTTGAAGGAAGAGCCAGGCGAGGCGTTGGTGCAGTTGACGCCGGCGCCGGCGAAAGCCAAGGCCGCTGCAGCGTCCGAAGAGAGGCGCGAAGAGGTCGGGTCGTTCGGAGATTAAAACAGCGGAGATTAGTCCAGCACGCAACCAGAGGGAAGAAGGAGAACCGCCTGGCCCCAACCGGGCGGTTTTTTCGTCTCAGATTGACAGCAGCGCGCCCACTTTGATGTAATTAATTCGATAGCATCTCACCCGCCTTGCTCCTCAGTAGCTCAATGGTAGAGCATTCGGCTGTTAACCGAAGGGTTGTAGGTTCGAGTCCTACCTGAGGAGCCAA
>DASQJA010000098.1:0-3131 GCA_035631275.1 Bryobacteraceae bacterium | reverse complement strand
GAGACCGGGCACGATCCCCTACCGGCTGTTCGCGCTCTCCAATGTCGGCTCGTTTCTTGCGCTTTTCAGCTTCCCCGTGCTGGCGGAGCCCTTGCTCGCCACGCACGCCCAGGCCTATAGTTGGTCGGCGTTCTACGTCATATTCGTCGCGCTTTGTTCGGCGGCTGCGTGGATGGCGATGCGGGGCTCGAAAGATTCGCTCGCCGCCTTCGCGGCCGGAATCGAATCCGGCGATGCGCCGCCCGCCTGGACGATCCGGTTGTTATGGATCGCGCTGCCGGGCTCTGCCTCGGGGCTTTTGCTGGCATTCACGACGCATGTCAGCCAGAACGTCGCGCCGATCCCGCTGCTTTGGGTCGCCCCTCTCGGAATTTACCTGCTCACGTTCATTCTGTGCTTCGAGCGCGAGCGGATCTACAATCGCGCAATCTTCCTGCCCTTGTTGGCGGCCGCAGCCGGCGCCTCGGCGTTCGCGATTTACTTCGAGCAAGGCATTCCCGATATTCGCTGGGCGATTCCCGTGTTTCTGGCGTCGCTGTTTGTGTGCTGCATGGTTTGTCACGGCGAGCTGGTCCGTCTCAAGCCGCACCCCAGGCACCTGACGAGCTTCTACCTGATGATCTCGCTCGGGGGCGCGATCGGCGGCTTGTTTGTGGCGGTCGGCGCGCCGCACCTTTTCGACGCGTATCGCGAGCTCGACCTGCTGCTAGTGATCACGTGCGCGTTGGCGAGCCTGGTTTTGTGGATCGCGTCAGGCGAATGGAAACGCGGGTTCTGGCTGGGAATCGCCCGCTGCGTGGTGGCCGTGCTCACCGTCGGGCTGGCGGTGTATCTGATCCGGCTCGAAGGAGTTGATATTGCGCGCTACATCGTATCGGTGCGCAACTACTACGGCGTTCTGCGTGTGATCGACGTGAAGGAATCGCCGGGCACGTTGGGAACACGAACGTTGGTACACGGCACCATCGAGCACGGCATCCAACTTACTCGGCTGAACCTGCGCCGTACGCCCACCAGTTACTACGGCCCCGACTCTGGTCTCGGCCGCGCGATTCGCTACTTCCAGAAACAAGGCCCCGTTCGCGTGGGCGTGGTAGGCCTTGGCGCCGGCGTCACCGCATCCTATTGCCGTGCAGGCGACACGTTCCGCTTCTACGACATCAATCCACTAGTGCTGGACATCGCGACGTCCTGGTTCACGTTCTTAAACGATTGCCCGGGCGAACACCAGGTCCTGCTCGGGGATGCGCGCTTGACCATGGAACAGCAGCCTTCGCAGCAATACGACGTCCTGGCAATCGATGCATTCACCGGCGATGCGATCCCCGTTCATCTTCTGACGCGCGAAGCATTCGAGGTTTACGTGCGGCACATCAAGCCCGATGGAATTCTAGCGGTCCACATTTCGAACCGATACTTGAGCCTCGGTCCGGTGGTGGCAAGAAACGCCGTCGATCTCGGCAAGATCGGCATGCTGGTCAGCGATGACGGCGAAACGGAAGAGTATTATTCATCGAGCGACTGGATCCTGATTTCCTCAGACCGCACAATATTCGGCGACCAGTTGTTCAAGGGCTCGACGCTGGCGAAAACCAAACCGGGCCTGCGCCCGTGGACCGACGATTACAGCAATCTGATTCAAATCCTGATCTGGTTCCAGTAGCCGGTCACGGCTTGCTAGCTTCGGCTTGCCGAAGATTGGGGTCGTAGTAAAAACGCTCGCGGACGATCTTGCCGTCCTGCCATTCCTGATATGCGACCTCATCGAGAGTGTAGTGCCTTCCACTCTGCTCGGTGATTTCGAAAATCCAATTGATTGCGGCGCGGTTTCCGTCCACGACGTACGATACCGCCCGGTGCTGATGCAGAATCTTGAAGCGAGCCAACGCCTGTCGCTCGCCTTCGAGGAGTGCCGGCAGTCCGGTGCGCAGTGGCAACTGCAGGTTCTCCTGCATAGTCGCTTGTGGAGCATAAAACTTCTCGATCGCTTCTAAAAACTCGCCGCGCTCGACAAGTTCAATCAATCTTTCGACACTTTCGTGGATTGGCATCTGGATCTCATTATCTCCCTCATAGGAAAAGACCGCCGTCACGCCCGCGTTACAATGTTGACTCATGCCCCAACTTCTGGAGGGCAAGACTGCCTTCATTCTCGGCGTCGCCAATCGCTGGAGTTTAGCCTACGCAATCGCGCAAGCTTTTGTCCGCGAAGGCGCCAAGCTGATCCTCACCTATCAGGGCGATCGCCAAAAGCTCACGGTGGAAGAACTCGCCGCCGAATTGAACCACTCACAGGCGATCGCCTGCGATGTCACACAAGACGACCAACTTTCTGCGCTCACCGAAACCCTTCGCGCACAGGGCACTTTACTAAACGCCGTCGTCCACAGCATCGCTTTCGCCAATCGCGAAGACCTAAGCCGCCCATTCGCCGAAACTTCGCGTGCCGGTTTCGCCCTCGCGCAGGACGTCAGCGCTTATTCGCTGGTCGCCGTCGCGCGAGCCGTCGCGCCCCTGATGCCGCCGAAAGATCAAGGCGGCGGAAGCATTATTACGTTAACCTATCTCGGCTCGACCCGCGTTGTCGAAAACTATAACGTCATGGGGGTTGCAAAAGCGGCGCTCGAGGCAACAATGCGGTACCTGGCAAGCGACCTAGGGCCGTCCAATATACGTGTGAATGCCATTTCCGCGGGAGCGGTGAAAACCGCCTCCGCCCGCGGCATTCGCGGTTTCTCTAAAATGCTGGAAGCAGCGGCCCAGATGGCTCCCCTTCGCCGGAACACAGATCCGGCGGAGGTCGCCGATACGGCCGTGTTCCTAGCGAGCGATTTGGGACGCGGCGTCACTGGAAACGTGCTTTTCGTGGACGCCGGCATCCAGATCATGGGATTCGCAGGCGTCGAGTAAAAGCGCGCGCCGGCGGGCTACCCAGTGGTGAGCTAAACCGTCAATTGACATAGACGTAACGATGTTTTTATCATGTGATTCGAGCAGCCTGTTCGAAAGAAGCCTCCCAGGAGGCGCTTCCGGCCAGACGTCGTAGTTTTCTCCGAGCCCATCTATGATTACCGTAAAAGGCCTGACGAAGAAATACGCCCGCACGGTCGCGGTCGACCATATTTCCTTTG
>DASQJA010000097.1:0-5905 GCA_035631275.1 Bryobacteraceae bacterium | reverse complement strand
AAGCAGCGGACCCCACGGCAGATCTCGAAAAGGAAGTGTGTAGGTGAAAGCGGATCCTGCCGGCGCAGCGCGGGTCGCGAGGAGCGCGGTCGGCGTACCAAGCGCCTGCGCATCGAACAGGGGACGCGGCTGACCGAATCGATCGGGGGAAGGACCGTTGCCAGCCCCGGAGGACGAACCTCCGAAGCCACTCGTCGAACCCGCGGCTGCCTGGCTTGGGATGGTCTGCTGATTTCCCTGATTGTCGGCGCTTGTGCAGTTGCCCTCAGCCTCAGCTCGCACCAACGAAAAACCGTCAACCAGGAGTGGGCGAAATGGGGAAATCTGACCTCCGCCAACCATGCAATAGCAGGGTCCCAGCGGCCCCTCGACCTGCGTTACGACGTTCACCTTGCCAAAGCCAAGCGCGGTCAGGTACGTGACGTTCCACAACTGTCCGTTGTGGCATTCCTGTTCGGTGACGGATCCATGGAGGAAGAGAGCAATACCGGTGAGGAGGATACCGGCGCCCGCGAGCCCGGCAGCTCCTTGAAATTGCGCATAACTCTTCGTTGACAGCAACGCCAGCAGGACCGCAATTTGAAATGATCGCTTCATTGGCTTCGCGCTCCTATTGGAAAGTAACGGTCTTTCCCAGCACATATACACTGGACGCCGCACCCTGCGAAAGACCGGACGCGTCGATGGCTGCCGAACTCACGGAAAGCAGGTAAATGACATCTTTGAAAGCAAGTGGATTTAGTCGTGAAGCCGGAAACGCGGCCAGTACTTGCGAGGGAATGGTGAAACTCGTCGCCCCCGACGGAACAGAGCAGAAGGACACAGCGCTCGAGTTGGTTGGCAGATCTGAGCCGACGGCAAGGATGGCGAAGCTTTGACCAGTAGCTGCGCCGGACCAGTTGATGGTGAGGGGCTGCGATCGATTCACCGAAGTAATTCGATCGCGATTCGTCCAGCTGAGAGGGCTTGGCATCGTCACCTGCGTAGTGATCCCGGCTATATCGGCGCCTCCGTTCGTTGTTACTGTATAGCTGCCAGGCCCAAGGTAGAGCTGATTTGGGAGCTGGTACAGCGGCACATAAGACCCGAGTGGAGCCGAGTTCTGGGCGATGGTCACAGATTTCTGACCGCCTGGCCCAGAGATCGACACCTGGGTGCCGCCGTCTAGGGCCTTGGGCGGAGATTGGGGAATACTCCCGGTCTGAAAATAGTCGCCCACACCCGGATAGATCGTGCAGGTCCCCGGCGGCGGCGGCGAGTAAAAAGGCAGAAAGGCGAAAGGCCCCCCGGCGAGCTTCAGGGCTGAGTAGTTGACAAAATCGTTGGATACATCTACTGGAGCGTTCACGCCCACATCTTCATGTATCAGCATGCGATTCAATGAGAGGGAAGCTAGTGAACCGCCGCTTTGAAACAGCGCAGCCAGCGAACTAGCCGAATCGGAGCAAGCTCCCGCATTCGGGCCGATCGCCAGGCTCGCGAAATTGCTCAATGTTGTTTGGGAAGTTCTAACGGAGACCGGCACCCAACAGCCCTGCGGCGCATTCGCGGGAACTACGAAATCGATCTGGTCTAAACCGGAGCAGCACGGCGAGCGGCCGCTATAGACTACAGAGGCGGAAACGCCGCCCACCCACACTTCGACTGGTGTCGACAGGTTGCCGGCCGGCGGCGCTTTCGATAGGGGTGGAAGCGAAGAGTTTAACAAATCTTTCCGTTTCGCCGGTGGCTTGGCGCGAGAGTCGCGCGTTGCAGTTTGTAGGCTGATTCGTAAAGGATGAAGCTCGTGCAGCCCGATATACTGAAAGCGTGCCACGCAAGTTGCTTTTTACGCTCGGCTTGGCCGCCGCGCTTTTCGCGCAGCAGGACAAGACGAAGTCCAAATCCACTGAGTCGTCCAAACCCGTTGTGCAGGAGCAGGCTCCGCCGGAAGAAGACGAGAATGTCAAGCCGCGCGAGTATCCGTTCAATCCCCTCGAAGCGCAAAACGACGTCAAGGTCGGCAACTTCTATTTCAAACAGGGCAAGTACAAAGCTGCGATCAACCGCTTCCGCGACGCGACGCGCTTCAATCCGTCGTTCGCGGAGGCGTTCCTCCGGCTCGGCGACGCAGAGGACAAGATGGGCGACAAGCAGGCCGCAAGCGACGCCTACGAGAAGTACCTCGAGCTTGCGCCAGACTCGAAGAACTCCGACGCGATCAAAAAGAAGATTATCGCCAAGCATTAGTTACCCGCATTTTGTGAACACGCCAGAATAGAAGGCGTGCCAGCTCTCCAACCTCGCAGCTTGATTCCATGGATGGTCGCGTTCTTAGAAGGATTTTCGACGCTCGCCGTGGAGGTCATTGCTATCCGGCTGGCCGTGCCTGTGGTGGGATCGAGCGTGATCCTCACCGGCGTCATGTTGGGAATCGTGCTGCTGGCGCTGAGCGCGGGCTACTGGCGCGGCGGCGAGCTTTCGTCGAAATGGAATCGCGAGCGGATCAGGATGCTGCTCGGCCGGAACCTGATTGTAGCAGCGGCGATTTACGGTGTCGCCGCGTTTCCGTTCGAAGCGCGGCTGCTCGACCGGTTACTCGACAATTTGAACCTGCCGCTCTCGATCGCGATTACGGCGTCGCTGCTCTATCTCGCGCCTGTTTACTTCGCCTCGCAGACCGTGCCGATGCTCGCGGAATTGAACGGAGGTGACGGGCATGCCGGTCGGGCATCGGGGAAGGTTCTGTTCTTTTCGACGCTCGGATCGGTGGCGGGCGGCGTTTTCACGCCGGTTTATCTGTTCCCGAATCTGGGTGTTGCGAGAACAGGGTATCTGGTGTGCGCGGTGTTGGTGGTTGCGGCGGTGATGATGGCGGCTAATCAGACTCGGGCGGTTCAATCGGCAGCGGTGGGCTGCCTGGCGGTCGCAGCCGGGATCGGGATGCAGATGGCAGCCTCTCCGCGCGGCGATCTTTTCTCCTTCGATAGCGCATACCAAACCATTCGCATACGGGAGGAACGAAGCAGAAACGGCCAGATGGAGCGTGTGCTCCTGATGGGCGGCGGCGGAGCGTCCGGAATCTATGCTGCGACCGGTGAGACTTCGTTCGTATACACGCTCGCGGCCGAGCGGCTGCTTCGCGAGAGCGGCGCCACGATCACGCTGGTAATCGGTGCGGCCGGGTTTACGTTTCCGCGCGATATTGCGCGATTGCCCGAAGTTGAGCGCGTGGATGCCGTGGACGTCGACCCGTCGGTGAAACGAATCGCGGAGCAGGAGTTCTTACGAGCGCCGCTGTCTTCGAAGGTACGTTTCATTCCGGAATCGGCGCGGTTTGCTGTGCGCAGAATGGCGAGACAGCATACGCACTATGAATTTGCGTTCGTCGACACGTATTACGGCAAAGGCATACCGGACGAGCTGGTGACCACCGAGTTTTTTCGCGACGTCGGGGCGATTTCGGACCGCACGGTTGTCAACGCGGTGATGGATCGTGACCTGGAATCCGCTTTCGCGCGAAATTTGTTGGCCTCTTTTCGCGAGGCTTATGGCGCGTCCTGGCTCATCAATGCCAACCCGGCGGATGACAGCTTCTTGACGAACTTTCTGGTGCTGAGCTGGCCTGCGACCGGCTCCGAAGCGTGGGGTGGAACGGGCAGCGCATATCACGACGACCGGAACAACGCCGATCGCGACCGTGTCGCCTTGATGTGGGGACCTTAAGCACAGTCTAAACCGCCAGCGGGAGCGATTTTCGGCGGCGGATTCCGTCCTGACGCGCGATGATCGCGACCACCTTCTTCAGGCCGCCGTCCCAGTCGGGAAACAGATCGACGTCTTGGAGTTTACCAGGGACGCGTGCAGGCACGATGTAGTTCTCAAAACGGATCGGAATAAAGAATATCTCGTCCAGCGGGACGCTCGATGCGCAGGAAAGCGCATAGCGCAGCTTGCTAGAGAAGCTCCCGCGCTTGGTGGAGGCGCACTCGAAGAAACACGCGACGAAAAAATCCGAAGTCATGATGGCATCTAGATCGCCGGCGGCCAGTTTTCGCCCGGCAGCAGCTTATTTTTATCGAGCCATGGCCGAAAGCCATGCTTCTCAAAGGCGGCGTAGAGCTTTTTTTTGCGCCAGGTCTTCTTCCACGTAGGCGATGAAGACTCGAGGAGTGTTCTGCTTAATGAAGCGAAACCCCGGGTTCTTGCCGGGGAGAAAAGTCCCAAGACCGTCGATCTCGACCGCGGCGCCCCGTTCCAGCGCACGGCGAACGATGCGGGCTACGTGCTTCGCGGGAGTCAAATGCCGGCTCACTGTGCTCCTTCATGGGCGGAGGTCTTGCGGGCTCTTCGTCGCGCGATCGCGGTCGAACTGAAATTCTTTCTGGCTACACGGTTGGAAGCTCCCTAGTCCTGGGAGCGAGGCGGATTCGCCTTTTCGGACTCTACATCAGCAGGTCGCTTACGATCCAATTGGTCGGCCGCGACAACTGTCGAGACGCGCGACTCCTTGGCCAGCTGGCGCGTGATTTCCTATTTTTTATTTTCCACGGGATGATATGACACCAGTCAGCGGTTCAATGGAAGGCTGGAGTGGCAGCCAACCATAGAAGTCTCCGAGAAACATGGGTATAGCCTGTGGAGAAAATTTTCTGAGCGAGCGTCACCGGCCGGCCGCGCATATCGCGAATGAAGCGATTTTAATAGACTCTTAAGCCGACCTTCATGTCCAACTGGAATGATAGAAGCCGAAGCTAATAGCTTCTATACTCCAAGGAGATCTCAATGAAGAAACTGATGAGTTTGATGCTCGGCTTGTCCTTGATTCTGGGCGCCACTTCGCTATTCGGCGACGATGCTGGCAAAGACACCTCGAAGAAGTCCTCCAAGAAGAAGGGCAAGAAAAAGGGCTCCGACAAGTCCACCAGCTAATTTCAGATTTCAATCTGAAGGTATCCGTCGCGCATGCGCCCGCCGTCTGGCAGGGTTCATGCGCGACAAGTTTTTTGCGAGCTGAATTGAGTGCACAAGCGCGAGACGTGCTCACCGGGCAGCGAAATGATCGCGGCTCGATGCGTTGTGCGCGATCCTAATATACGAGTGCCTGAGACCGACTTGCGGCGCGACCAGATCGCGCGACTGAAACAAGCGCCGCTCGATGTTTTGGTCATCGGGGGCGGGATCAATGGCGCAGGCGTCCTTCGCGACTTGGCACTGCGCGCAGAGCATACGGCCTCGGCGCTGCGCGTAGGGTTGATCGAAAAAGCCCATTTCGCTTCCGGCACGAGCGGCAAGAATTCGCACCTTATCCATGGCGGGCTGCGATACCTGAGGTATTTTCAGTTTCACCTCGTTCGCGAATCGTTGCGTGAGCGGTCCATTCTGCTTAAGGTCGCGCCTCAATTTGTCCAGCCGCTCCAGTTTCTGCTTCCGATGTATGGTCTGAAATCGCGGATGGTGTACGGAACTGGGCTCGCGATGTACGATCTTCTGGCTGGCTCGCACGCGATCGCTCGGCATCGAATCATTCCACTCTCCCAAGTAGCGCGCATCGAGCCGGGGTTGACTCGTGCCGGACTCACGTCGGCTGCGTTGTTCTACGATGGCGCGGTTCACTCGGCGCGATTCGTGGTGGAGAATGTTCTGGACGCGATTGCGCACGGTGCATTCGCGGCGAATTACGTTCGCGCAGTCACATGGGATCGCGGTACCGCTGGAAATTGGTTCGTCGAATGCCAAGACATGCTCGACGGCGGACGATTCGAGTTGGGGGCGCGCAAGCTGGTGGACGCGCGCGGGGCCTGGATGGACGGCGGCGCACTGCGGCTGGTTCGAGGCTCGCATATCGTGATTCCGCGAATTGGATCGGCCGAGCATGCGATCGCTCACTTCGAGACGAATGGGCGAATCGTGTTCCTGATCCCAT
>DASQJA010000096.1:0-2514 GCA_035631275.1 Bryobacteraceae bacterium | reverse complement strand
TGACGCAGCAGGTCGCCGACCCACTCATAGGTGACGCGCGCGGACTCTAAAAATTCCACCTGGCGCGGCGGGAGCCGCATGGGAGTGGTACGCCGAGGGGGTTCCCAATCGACCGGCAAACGCCGGATTGCCCGCGGCATCGGCGGCGCTGCAGGTTCCAGCGGCTGATGCAAATCCGCGAATTTTTCGGAAAACACAGGCCATAACAGCTTCAGGAACGAGCCACTCACCGGTTCCGTAACCGATCCATCGCCCCTTAGCTTCAGAGTGCCCATCAGGTGAAGACGCTCTCGTGCACGTGTGGCGGCCACATACAGCAAGCGTCCGTTCTCATGTTCCACCTTCTGTCCCTCCATGCGCGCGAGGTATTTGTAGATCGGATCCGATTCCGTGCCGGCGGGCTTGATCGGCGCAAGCAGCAGGTCGCCTCGCTGCTCCAACCAGATCAAAAGGCCCTCGGAATCGCTTCCGCCGCGTTCGCCGAGCCCGGGTAAGATCACGGTGTCGAATTCCAGCCCCTTGGCGCGATGGATTGTCATGAGCTGGAGCCGGCCGTCGGCCCGGACATCGGTCTGGGCGAACAATTCGCTGACCTGTGCCCGAAACCAGTGGAGGTCCGCCAAGTCGGAACCTTCTTCGATGCCTTCTAAGAGATCGAAATAGGCCGCGGCGTCTTTCCCGCCGGTCTCATCGGTGCACGCAGGGCCGCCGAGGCGCATCCACACTTCTTCGATCGAATCGCGTAGGGACCACCGGCCGCGCATAGCGTGCGCGCGCTCGAACTCTGGCAAGACGCGGCGGATGCGCGCCTCGCCATCGTCGCTCAGTTGGGGAATGGGCGCGTGCAATAAATCCCAAATGGCCGCGTTTGGATCGCCGCTCGCCAGCGTATGGAGATCCGCAAGGGATAGCCCGCACCACGGTGCACGCAAAACTGCAAGCCACGATACGCGATCGCCTGGATGCAGTAGCGCAAAGGTCAAAGCCATCAGATCTTCGACTACCGGCCGCTCGCCGAGCTGATCGATCTCAACAGCTTGAAACGGAATTCGATTCCGCTTCAGTTCACTTACCACGGCGGCTAGATGAGAGCGGGCACGGACCAGAATCGCGGTAGTTCCCACATTTTCGCTGCGAAGGAGCTTTACCACTTTGTTCGCCTCGGCCTGCGAATCCAGAAACGCATGCACCTCGACGCTGCCTCCCGAGCCGGCATCAGGAACGCTAGCCAGGTATGCGACCGCGCCCGATTCGATGTCGTCCGTGCGCGGCAAGATCTGCGGAAAGCTTGCGTTTACCCACTCGACGATTTCGCGCCGGGAACGAAAATTCGAAGTCAGCGCAAGGGCCTCGAAGCGAATTGAGCCCAGTCCCTCGTCGCGCGCCTTCAGGAAGAGGCTGACGTCAGCTTCTCGAAACCGATAAATGGATTGCATCGGGTCGCCAACTAAAAACAACGTGCGGCCGTCTCCGGGTTCCCATCCGCCGGTGAGCTTTTCGAGCAGCTCGAATTGCGTATAAGACGTGTCCTGAAACTCGTCCACCAGGACGTGTTGAACGCGATGGCCAAGCGCTAACGCAAGATCAGTGGGCGCTTCTTTAGGCCCGAGCGCCTGGGACGCGCGGATCGCAAGTTCGGCGAAATCCACGCGGCCGTGTTCCCGAAAGACGATCTGCAGTTCGGCTACGGCGAGCTTCAAGACGGAAACGGCTGACTGCATCGCCTGCCATTGGGAGTCCGTGAACCCGAGCGAAGGGAGGCGCCGCACTTGGTGAAGAGCCTCGCTGAGCGCCTGGTTCGACCGCAGCTTCTGAAGGAGAGCGTCCTGGTGAAATCCCTTATCGGCGCGTTTTCTCCATTCGCCTTTAGCCGTCAGGAGAAGTTCCGCCAGCGCGAACCACTCGGGTAGAGCTTCGGGAGCAATGCCTGGAACCGAGCCATCGTCGCTCCCCAGTTGCGCGACAAACACAGCACGTAGTTCGCGAAGCCGTTGTGCAATCAGACTCTGAAGCGCCGTCTCCAAATGCGCGCGCACCGACGCTGCACTTGTGTGACGCAGCCATTGGTCGCGCTTCTCGAGCATCTCAATGATCAGGCGCTCAGCGGCGTTGAAATCGTTGTCCAGGTGCAGCAGGATGCGGTCAAGCGGGTCCTCACTGCCCGCGTGAAGCAGAGTGTTCCTCGCTGCTCCCCGGTATAGCGCGGCCGCTTTCTCGGTGATTTCGGGCATCGCGCCAAAACGCGCCAGCCACGGCATGCGCTGGGTGATGGAAGCGCACAGCGCGTCGATAGTTTCGATGCGCATCCGCGCCGGATTCTCCGGAAGATTCCAGCGCAAGCGGCTCTGATGTCCAAGCGCCGTGCGCGCGATGTCGAACGTGACGCGCTCGTGTTCGGCTTTCGGGGCGGGTTTGGACTGCGCATTGCGGAAACCGTCCAAGACCCTTCGGCGCATCTCGCCCGCGGCTTTGCGAGTGAACGTGATCGCGACAACTGCTTCCGGCGAATCCACC
>DASQJA010000095.1:0-4551 GCA_035631275.1 Bryobacteraceae bacterium | reverse complement strand
TGCTCGAATTCGTCGAAATGTTCAAGGCGCCGATCAAGGTGCTGCACCCGCTACTGACCGCAACCCAGGAAGGCAATTACATCGGGACCGAAACGCTGGGACCGATCCCGTTCAACGGGATCATCCTTGCGCATTCGAACGAAGCGGAATGGCAGGTCTTCAAGGCGAACAAGAATAACGAGGCATTCCTCGACCGTATCTGCGTGATCACCGTGCCCTATTGCCTGCGCGTGACCGAGGAAGTGCAGATCTACAAGAAGCTTCTGCGCGAAAGCCAGCTGGATCGCTCACCCTGCGCGCCCGAAACACTGGAGATGCTGGGCCGCTTTTGCGTGCTGACGCGTCTCAAGGAGCACGAGAATTCCAATCTGTATTCGAAAATGCGCGTCTACGACGGCGAGAAGCTGCGCGACACCGATCCCAAGGCGAAGACACTGCAGGAATACAAGGACACGGCCGGCGTGGACGAGGGCATGAACGGATTGTCCACGCGCTTCGCGTATAAGACGCTCTCGGAAACCTTCAACTACGACCATTCCGAAATCGCCGCCGATCCCGTGCATCTGATGTATATCGTCGAGCAGTCGATCCGGCGGGAGCAGTTCGCGGACGAAACCGAGAAGAAATATCTCGAATTGATCAAGGCTGAGCTGGCTCCCCGCTATGCTGAATTCATCGGCAAGGAAATCCAGAAGGCATATCTCGAATCATATGGCGAGTACGGACAGAATCTGTTCGACCGCTACATCGCCTATGCGGATGCCTGGATCGAAGACCAGGACTTCAAGGATGCCGATACGGGCCAGCTCTTGGACCGCAACGCGCTCGACGGCGAACTCTCGAAGGTCGAAAAGCCGGCCGGCATCGCCAATCCGAAGGACTTCCGCAACGAGGTCGTGAAATTCGCGCTGCGCTATCGCGCGCAGCACGACGGCAAGAATCCGCAATGGACCGCTTACGAGAAGATCCGCAACGTCATCGAAAAGCGGATGTTCACCCAGGTCGAGGATTTGCTGCCGGTGATCTCGTTCGAGTCCAAAAAGGACAGCGATACCGAGACCAAGCACAACGAGTTCGTCAAGCGGATGCTGGCGCGTGGTTACACGCAGCGCCAGGTGCGCCGGCTCGTTGAGTGGTATATGCGGGTGAATAAGGCGGGCTGATCCCGGCAACACCATGACCGCCTATTTCATCGATCGACGGTTGAATCCGAAGGGCAAGAGCCTCGCCAACCGGCAGCGGTTCTTGCGCCGCGCACGCGCGCAGATCCGCGAAGCCGTGCAGAAAAGCCTGAAGGACGCCGAAGTCGCGGATGCCGGCAAGGATCGCAAAGTCCGCATTTCCAATCAGGGCACCAAGGAGCCGCGATTCCGTCTCGATCCGACGAAGGGCGGCCAGCGCGATTTCGTGCTGCCCGGAAACAAGCATTTCGTCGCCGGCGACCAGATCAAGAAACCGCCGCCGGGCCAGGGCGGAGGTTCGGGGAAGGATGCCGCAACCTCCGGCGACATGGAGGACGATTTCGAGTTCACCATGCGGGAAGACGAGATCCTCGACATATTTTTCGAGGATCTGGAATTGCCAAATCTGGTGCGGACGACCCTGAACGACGTTCAATTGTCGAGCTGGAAGCGGGCGGGGATCACGACGGCCGGAGCGCCAAACCAGATCAATCTGCTTCGCACCATGCGCAACTCCTTCGGACGGCGGCTCGCGATGCGGCGGCCGTCATTGTCCGATATGAAGGCGCTGGAGGAAGAAATCGCAGTTCTGGAAGCCGCGGAGCCGCCAGTACGTGACGAGGCCCGCCTGGAACTGCTCAGAGCCGAATTCGAACGCGCCAATGCGCGCCGCAAATGGGTGGCCTATATCGATCCGGTCGATGTTCGGTTCAACGCGTTCACCGAACAGCCACAACCGAGCAGCCAGGCCGTGATGTTCTGCCTGATGGACGTGTCCGGATCCATGGGCGAACGCGAAAAGGATCTGGCGAAGCGGTTCTTCGTGCTGCTGCACCTGTTTCTCCGCCGCCGCTACGAAAAGGTGGACATCGTCTTCATCCGCCATACGCATGACGCCCAGGAAGTGGACGAGCAGACCTTCTTTTACTCGCGGCAGTCGGGCGGAACGATCGTGTCCACTGCGCTCGAAAAAATGCTCGAGATCCAGAAGCAACGCTACACGACCTCGGACTGGAACATTTACGCCGCGCAGGCTTCGGACGGCTATACGCAGTCCGGGGATGCCAAGCGCTGCGTCGAACTGCTCGAAAGCCTGTTGATGCCGATCTGCCAATACTATGCGTATATCGAAATCCTCGATGAGCGAGAAATGGAAGTGTTCTCCAGCGAGGAAGCGGGCGCCGAATTGTGGCGCGCCTACCGGACCGTCGCCGAACACTGGAAGAACTTCGCGACCAAGCGGATTGCCAAGCCTTCGGATATTTTCCCGGTCTTCCACGAATTGTTCAAAAAGCAGGAAGTGGGCTGAGCAACGTGGCGGCGCCGCTGTTCACCGAACCGGAGTGGAATTTCCAAACCCTCGACCGTGTGCTCAAGGCGGTCGAAGAGGTCGGGCTGGGCGATCTCAGGCTCGATCCCTATCCCAACCAGATCGAGATCATTTCCACCGAGCAGATGCTGGATGCCTATTCGGCGATGGGCATGCCGCTGATGTACAATCACTGGTCGTTCGGCAAGCTTTTTGCGCGCGAAGAAAGCCTGTATCGCGCCGGCCATATCGGCCTCGCCTATGAAATGGTGATCAATTCCAATCCGTGCATTTCCTATCTGCTGGAAGAAAATTCGATGACGATGCAGACCATCGTCCTCGCTCATGCCGCGTACGGTCACAATCATTTCTTCAAAAACAATTATCTCTTCCAGCAATGGACCAGCGCCGAAAGCATTCTTGAATATCTGTCATTCGCAAAAGGTTATGTTTCCGCCTGCGAGGAGCGCTACGGACAGACCGATGTCGAGGCGATACTCGACTCCGCGCATTCGCTGATGGATCAGGGTGTGTTCCGTTACAGCCGCCCGCCGCGTCCGTCCCGCGCGCGGCTGATCGAGAAGCATCGCCGCCGCGCCGATTTCGCCGAAGAGGATTACAATGAGCTCTGGCGCACACTTCCGCAGGGCGTCGAACCGCCGCCGCCACCACCCGACCTGTGGGACAATGACGGGGAGGAGCTCCGCGGCGGCCTGAAGCTTCCGGAAGAGAATATTCTGTATTTTCTGGAAAAATATTCGCCGTCGCTGAAATCCTGGCAGCGCGAAATCCTGCGCATCGTTCGCCGCCTCGCGCAATATTTCTATCCCCAGCGCCAGACCAAGATGATGAACGAAGGCTGCGCCACCTTCGTGCACTACACCATCCTCAACGCGCTGTACGACAAGGGTTTGCTGACCGAGGGCAGCATGATGGAATTCCTGGCGAGTCACACCGCTGTGGCATTTCAGCCGGAATTCGACGATCCGCGCTATTCGGGCATCAATCCCTACGCGCTCGGCTTCGGCATGATGTCGGACATCCGGCGCATCTCGGAGCAGCCGTCCGAAGAAGACAAAGAGTGGTTTCCGGAATTTGCCGGCAAGGGCGACTGGCGCGACGTGCTCAAGGACGCCTGGGCGAATTATCGCGACGAAAGCTTCATCGAGCAGTTCCTGTCGCCCAAACTGATACGCGATTTCCGGCTTTTCGCGCTATCCGACAGCGCCGAAGCGCCGGCCGTGACGGTGTCGGCGATCCACGACGAAAGCGGGTATCGCCGCCTCAGATCCGTTCTCGCCCGCCAATATGATATCGGCGTATCCGATCCAAATATTCAGGTCACGGGCGCCAATCTCAAAGGCAACCGCAAACTGTTTCTCGAACACCGGATGCATCGCGGTGTGCCGCTGAACGCCACACTCAAAACGCAGGTGGTCCCGCATATCGAGCGGCTTTGGGGTTACGAAGTTTCTCTCGAAGAAGTCCCGGCGGATTAGAGCGCAATCCGGCGAAGTGTGAGCGGTTCGCCGAAAGATTGCGCGACAATCAAAGGAATCTGGAGCGTGATCCGATTACATTTAATCGGATCACGCTCCGGTCAGTCGACCGTGATTTCCGGCGCGATACGGCCCGAGCCGTACGTTTTCCTCCCCCGTTTACGGGGGACGCGTCTTCGCGAAGCCCGAAGGGCGAAGCAGGACGGAGGGGGAATGAGTGACTTTTCAAACACCGCGACTACTCGCTTAATATTGCCGCGCCGCAATCCGGAGCCGACAAATGGGTTTGACCGTCCGGGAAATGAGACTGGATGAGGTCCACCTCGTCATCGATTATTTCTATTCTGCGACGCCCGAATATCTCGAGATGATGGGAGTGGACCCGTCTCGGCTGCTGTCGCCGCAAGCGTGGTACGCCAGGCTGGAAAGCGAATTCGCGCTTCCCGTCCAGCAGCGGCAACTCTATCCGGTGATCTGGCTGCAGGACGATCGCGCGATCGGCTATTCAAGCTGCGACAGGATTGTTTTTGGCGAACGCGCCAACATGCATCTTCATGTCATT
>DASQJA010000094.1:0-4132 GCA_035631275.1 Bryobacteraceae bacterium | reverse complement strand
AGCTGTTCTCCAGCGGGTTACGCAAGCGAGTGTTGCAGTTGAGGGCCGAACGGTCGGTAGCATTGGATGCGGGCTGCTGGTCTTCCTCGGCGTCACGCATTCCGATACGCGCGCCGACGCTGACTATCTTGTGAATCGGATTCTTCTATTGCGCATCTTTTCCGACGAGACTGGCCGAATGAATAGGTCGGTTCAAGATGCCGGCGGAGCATTGTTAGTAGTCTCACAATTTACTTTGTACGGAAATTGTAAGAAGGGCCTCCGGCCGAGCTTCGACGACGCTGCACCGCCCGAACAGGCGCGCGAGTTGTACGACTATTTCGTGGAGTGTATGCGAAGAAGTAACAGCGCCGTGGAAACCGGCGTCTTCCAAGCCGAGATGAAAGTTTCTCTAGTTAATGATGGCCCAGTTACCTTTATCGTAGATTCAGTCAAAAAATCAAACGGTAACAACCTGTAACCTATCGGCAAGATCGACACTTAGTTATTATTAAGTAGGAGTAGGAGCTGATGATGCCCCGCCCGAAGAAATTGATGCAGAATAACGAACTGTTGGAAGCAGCTCTCGCAGGGCTCCAACTCAAAAGGCAGCAGCTCGATGAGCAGATCCGCGAAGTGCGCGCGCTGTTGGGTAGCGCCCCTGGGCGCAGAGCGCATGCGGTTGTGGCGTCGAAGAATGGTGGTAGCAGGCTCAGTCCCGCAGCTCGACGGCGAATTGCCGCGGCTCAGAGACGGCGTTGGGCTGAGTATCGCAAGGCCGCATCGAAAGCCGAATAGTCCCACTGAAAGCGGCCGATAATCTCATCGATCGGGCCATCCGCTACTAACTTGCCTCTTTCGAAGAATGCCGCGCGGCGTCCCAACGCTCGCGCGAACATCATGTCGTGAGTCACGATCAGCTTAGCTTGCGGCAGATCCTGAAGTAAGTGCAGCAGATTGTGCTGCGCGGGAGGATCAAGAAAGGTTGTGGGTTCATCCAAAACCAGGATTTCGGGCCGCATGGCAAGAACACCGGCGAGTGCAACTTTGCGCTTCTCGCCCGCGCTCAGGTGATAGGGCGCTTTGCTCAGCGCGTGCTCCATTCCCACTTGTTGCAGCGTAGCTCCGGCTCTCGCGACCGCTTCATCAGGATTGCAGCCTTGGTTTAGCGGTCCGAACGCGACGTCTTCCAACACGGTGGGCATGAAGAGCTGCTCGTCGGAGTCCTGAAACACCATTCCGATTTTTGATCGGATCGCTGGGAGGTTTTCTTTGATCACCGGGAGACCGCAAACCTCGATGCTTCCGGCTCCTTGTAGAATTCCGTTGAGCTGCAGGGCGAAGGTGGTCTTACCCGATCCGTTGGCGCCTAGCAGAGCTACTGTCTCGCCAGGATACAAAGTGAAATTAACTCCATCCAGTGCGAGCGTGCCGTCAGCATAGGAGAAATGTAAATCGCGAACCTCGATGACTGGTTTCATTGGACAGGAAGCCGTCATTGAACACGGGCCAGGACCAGCAGCAGGCCGATAGTCGCGGTAAAAGCTGCGTCGCGTGCGCCGAAGCGCAATGGATTCAGTAGCGATAGGCGTCCACCGAATCCGCGCGCCAGCATCGCGCGATGGATTCCTTCCGCGCGGTAATAGGATCGAGCGAAGAGAACCGCGATCGCACCCGCAGCGGCTTGAAGGCGCGAGCGGGGAGGTCCGGCTGAGCCGCCGCGGCACGCGGCTGCCAGCCGAAGATGCTGCGCCTGCTCTGAAATCACGAACAGATAGCGGTAGAGAAACTGCGCGAGTAACACCAGAACGCGCGGAACTCCTAGAGCTTCGAGCGCACCGAGTAAACGCGTCAGCGGTGTGGTCCCGACTAGGAGCAGTACCGCCGCCGTAGACAGATAGCTCTTTTCGACTAGCCCCACCGCACGCCACAGGTCGCCGGCGAGCCAAGTGATCAAAGCGAACGTTAGCGAAAAGGGAAGTATCGCGGCCGCTCGAAGGAACAGGCCGACGGGTGGAAGTCCCGCCAGCAAAACTCCCGACGTTAGCACCGCTATGTCGATCACAAGCGTCACGAAGGCATTGGCCGGGGTAGTTGCGAGAACGATCAAAAATATCAGCAGCACCAGAATCTTCGCGCGCGGATCGCGAGCATGCAGGGGACTCGATCCCTGGCTCCAATGATCGATCAGGACGTGGTGCACTCAGGCGCTCCTTCGCCGCGCGATCATGCGAGCGCCCGCGGCGCAGACGGCCCAAATGAGGAGAAGTCCCGTGAGCCCGGCGGTTGCCCGGCGTAGCCACGCAGACTCGAAATTTCCGGCCGTGTAATTCGCCATGGGAGTTTGAAAACCAGATTTCTCCGAGATTCCCAGTGTCTGGCCGAGGTTTTGAATCGCATCGGGCGCACTCGATGCGATCAGGAATCCGGCCACGCCGAGCGCCAAGCCGGCAGCTCCCAACGCAGCCAGAACGCGGCTCCGCGCGGCAGCCGGCTTCTGCACGAAACCGGGATTGAGTTTGTCGAGCGCCTGAATCACCGACACCGTGATCGCGCCCTCGATAAGAGCATTCACCGCAAAAAAGCCGAGCGAAGTGATGATGAGCGGCCGCGGCATGCGCACGCCCGAGATCAGCAGCTCGGAAAGTGCCAGCGATCCGCTCGCGAGGACTGACAGAAATCCGCCGGAGAAAATCGCGAGTCCACGACGGGTTGCGCCGATCAACCGGAACGGCAAATATCCCGCTAGCACGCCCAGCACTGCCATATTGAAAACGTTGGCGCCCAGCGCGAGCACTCCGCCGTCCTGAAAGACGAATGCCTGGGTGGCGAGAATGGTTGTCATCACCAGCACGGCCGGCGCCGGGCCCAGAGCACAAGCGAGTAAAGCGCCGCCCACTAAGTGGCCGCTAGTACCTGGGCCGACGGGAAAATTGATCATCTGCGCGGCGAAGACGAACGCGCCCATCACGCCGAGTAGTGGTATTCGCGTATCCGGCAGCTCGCGACCGGCGCGACGGATGGTGAGCCCTATGGCGGCGATGCTGACGCCATCCAGCGCGGCCCACACCGGGGTCGACAGAAAATTGTCCGGAATGTGCATCGAGTGCCGACGGTTTCACAGTATCACGATTCTCAAAAGCGTGCCACGAGACGCCAGCCGAGCCCTCGCCCACGGACCGCCTTGCTACGCTCAATACAAATGAGCGAACTCAGCCGCATCGGCGTAGCCATTGATTCCGACCTTTTGGAGAAGTTCGATCAGCTTATCGAAGCGCGTGGCTACACGAATCGGTCGGAGGCTTTTCGCGATCTGATCCGCGACGAGTTAGTGCAAAAAAGCTGGGAGCGGCCGGACAGCAGCGTAGTGGGAACCGTCACGCTCGTGTACGATCACCACGTCCGTCTATTGAACGAAAAGCTCACCGGGCTTCAGCACTCGCACTTTCACAACATTCTTTCAACCCTCCACGTCCATCTCGATCACGACAACTGCCTCGAAGTTCTTGTGATCAAAGGAAAGGCCGGTGCAGTCAAAAAGCTGGCCGATACGCTTATCAGCACCAAGGGCGTGAAGCACGGGCAGCTCACCCTGGCATCGACAGGCGTCGACTTGTGATTGTAGGGCTGGGTATCGACGTCGCTGAAGTGGACCGCGTTCGGGATGCGATCGAGCGGCACGGCCGCCGCTTCGTGGAGCGGATTTTCTGTGCGTCGGAGATTGCTTACGTCGAGCGCAAAGCAAATCGCTATGAGCGCTATGCCGCGCGGTTCGCCGCCAAGGAGGCCGGAATGAAAGCGATCGGTACCGGCTGGCGTCGCGGCGTGCGCTGGCAGGATTTCGAAGTGACGAACCTGCCGTCCGGACGCCCCACCCTGAGGTTGCACGGCGTTGCGGACAGGATCGCGCAAAGTCTCGGCGTTCGCAACATCGCCTTGTCCATCACTCACACCACGCGAGAAGGCTCGGCCATCGTGATTCTCGAGTCATAGCCGGGCCCGGCTGCCTTATCGACCGCCTTAGCCTACAATCAAAGCTTCGGTAAATGCATGCGATACGTTACCTCGGTTCTCGAGAGGATCCGTCGGGTACCGTATAAATTTTGGGTGCAGTTCCTGTCTGCGTGCGTACTGGCGTTCATTCTGGAACAAG
>DASQJA010000093.1:0-8737 GCA_035631275.1 Bryobacteraceae bacterium | reverse complement strand
GAGCAGCGGTTAAGCCATGAACAGTGGAGTTCATATTCGTCTTCTTGGCGAGTCCGACGCAGCACTGCTTCAGGCCTGCACCGACGACGTTTTCGACAACGCCATCTCTCGGGAGCTGGCCACGGAATTCCTGGGCGACGCCAGGCATCACATCGTTGCGGCAATTGAGGAGGGAACCTTAATCGGTTTCGCCTCAGCAGTTCACTACGTCCACCCCGATAAAGCGCCGGAACTCTGGATCAACGAAGTAGGCGTTGCCGAATCCCATCGTGGTCAGGGAATTGGAAAGCGCCTGCTGACCGCGATGCTGTCCCACGGCCGTACCCTAGGTTGCGCAGAGGCGTGGGTCGTCACCGAGGAAGAGAACGCCCCAGCGCAACGTTTGTATGCTTCCGTCGGCGGGACGTCTCGCAAGGTGGTCTACTTCACGTTTCCTCTCAACGACTCCCAGTGACCTAGAATCACCACTGAACCTAAAATTTTTCGCGCGAGTAATCTGTAACTTAACGCTCGCGCCTCGCGCTCTGCCCGACGCCTCCAACTAGCTAGTTCTAAGCCAACCATTCGTGGCCTACGCCGCTCAACTCCTGAACGAAAATTCATTAAAGTTTTAACGCCACCCTCCGCGAAAACGCGATATGCGTCATCACCCTTTGAAATCAATCGCGCCTAAAAGGGCCTTTTCGCGGTCTATCTTAGCGCGCTCTCTTTGCGCGCTCTCCTCCCCTCACCTGTCACAATAGAAAGACTAGACATGACAGGCAACGAAATCCGGCAGAAGTTTCTCGATTACTTCGCCTCCCACGGCCACCGAATCGTCCGCAGCTCCTCGTTAGTGCCTGCCAACGACCCCACGCTGCTGTTCGCCAACGCCGGCATGAACCAGTTCAAGGACGTCTTCACTGGCCTCGAAAAACGCGACTATTCCCGCGCCACCACCGCGCAAAAGTGTGTCCGCGCCGGCGGCAAACACAACGATCTCGACAACGTCGGCTACACCCGCCGCCACCACACCTTCTTCGAGATGCTCGGCAATTTCTCCTTTGGTGACTATTTCAAAAAGGACGCCATCGCCTTCGCCTGGGAGCTAGTCAGCAAGGAGTTCGCTCTTTCCAAGGACCGGCTTTACATCACCGTCTTTCGCGAAGACGACGACGCCGAAAACCTGTGGCAGCAAGTCGCAGGCGTACCGAAGAGCCGCATCTTCCGCTTGGACGAAGCCGACAATTTTTGGCAAATGGGCGATGCCGGTCCCTGCGGCCCATGCTCGGAGATTTACTACGACTTCGGACCGGAAGCCGGCCCGGGCGAATTTCCCGCGAGCCCCGGCGAGCGCTTCGTTGAAATCTGGAACCTGGTCTTCATGCAATTTGAACGATCGCTAGATGGGAAGATGACCCCGCTCCCGCGCCCCTCCATCGACACCGGCATGGGACTCGAACGAACGGCCTGCGCCTTGCAAGGCGTGATCTCCAACTACGATACCGACTTACTCAAGCCCATCATCAACCGCGCTGCTGATCTATTCGGTGTCTCGTACGGCGAAAACGATCGCACCAACGTCGCGCTCCGCATCAACGCCGATCACGCCCGTGCCACCGCCTTCCTCATCCACGACGGCGTCGTGCCGTCCAACGAAGGCCGCGGCTACGTGCTCCGAAAAATCATGCGCCGCGCCATTCGCAACGCCCGCATGATCGGCCGCCAGGAGCCTTATTTATACGAGCTCACCGGATTCATCGCCGAACTGATGAAGCCCGGCTACCCCGAGATGATGGAGAGCATCCAGCGGGTCGCCCGCGTCGTGAAAGAGGAAGAACACCGCTACGCCACCACGTTCCAAGTCGCGGAAAAGGTCTTCCTCGAAGAAGCCAAGGGAGCCCTCGAAGAGATCAAGAAGGCTCGGGAGGGGCAACTCGGATCGTATAGCGACTTCATCTCCGGTCAAAACGCATTCAAGCTCTACGACACCTACGGCCTCGCACTCGACGAACAGGACGAAATGGCGCGCGAGCTTGGTCTCAAGATCGATCATAAAGGCTTCGAAGACGAAATGGAGAAGCAGCGCACTCGCGCTCGCGCAAGCTGGAAAGGGGCCGACAAAACCCAGATCCCGGCGGTCTATCGCGACCTCCCGCAAACTGAATTCATCGGACGTGAAACCCTCGAAGCTCCGGTCAAAGTTCTGCGCGTCATCGAGCACGGCGGCCAACACGAACTCGTCTTCGACCGCACTCCCTTCTACGCCGAATCGGGCGGCCAGGTGGGCGACACCGGCGCCCTCTATTCACCCACGACCGGAGACCGCATCGCGCTGGTCCTCGACACCTACAAGCCCTCGCCCAACGCCATCGTGCACAAAGTCGAAGAGCTGGCCGGTATCCAGGAAGGCGACGAACTGACTGCTCGCGTCGACAAGGAACGCCGCCAAGCCACCATGCGCAACCATACCGCGACCCACCTGCTGCACGCCGCCCTGCGCACCGTGCTCGGCACGCACGTCAAACAAGCCGGCAGCGTGGTCGACCCCAACCGTCTCCGCTTCGACTTCACGCACTACGCTCACACCGATCCCGAAGAGCTCACCGAAATCCAGAAACTCGTCAACGGCGAGATCTTAAAAAACATCGCGCTCCACACCGACATCATGGATCTCGACCAAGCCGTTAACACCGGCGCCATGGCACTATTCGGCGAAAAGTATGGCGACCGCGTGCGCGTCGTCTCTATTCCCGGCTTCAGCAAGGAACTTTGCGGCGGCACACACGTCCACCGCACCGGTGACATCGGCCTCTGCGTAGTCACGCACGAATCCGGCATCTCGGCCGGCGTCCGCCGCATCGAAGCCATCACTGGCGAAGCCGTCTTGGACAAACTGCGCGACGACCAAAACGCTTCTCAGCAGGCCCAGGAAAAACTGACCGAAGAAAAACGCTCGCTCGAACGCCAGCTCGATCAGCTCAAGAACGAGCTGGCCCGCGCCCAGGTCGGCGACGTCGCAAGCGGTGTCAAAGAGATCAAAGGCGTCAAGGTTCTCGCCGCACAAGTCCGCGGCATGGATCGTGAACAGTTGCGCACCATGGTCGATTCATTACGCGGAAAGTTCAAAACCGGCGTCGTTGTGCTCGCTTCCACCGAAGACTCGAACGTCTCCATCGTTTCCGGTGTCACCAAAGACCTCACCAACAGAGTCCACGCCGGTAAACTCGTGGGGGCCGTCGCGCAGGCCGTCGGCGGTAAAGGCGGCGGCCGTCCTGACATGGCCGAAGCCGGGGGCAAGAATCCGGCCGCGCTGCCTGAAGCGCTCGACGCAGTCTACACGGCCGTCGCGGAGTTACTTTAATGGAGGCCTTGCTCTGACCGTGCAGCGCTACGACGCCATCGTGGTCGGCGCCGGACCCACCGGCCTGGCCTGCGGCATCGAGCTCAAAATCCGCGGCGTCAACGCGCTGCTCATCGAAAAAGGCTGCGTGGTCAACTCGCTCTACAACTACCCCACGCACATGGTGTTCTTCACCACGCCGGAGTTGCTCGAAATCGGCGGCCTTCCGATGACGTCCCTCAACGAAAAACCCGGCCGCACCGAAGCGCTCAAATACTATCGACGCGCCGCAGAATACTATCAGCTCCAGATCAATCAGTACGAGCGCGTGCTCTCGATTCAGGGCAACGATGGCGACTTCCACGTCGTCACCAGCAAAACCGAATACCGAGCGCGCAAGATCATCATCGCCACGGGTTACTACGATGTTCCGAACAAACTGAACGTCCCCGGCGAGGATCTCGACAAGGTCATCCACTACTACAAAGAGCCGCATCCTTACTACAACCACGAAGTGTTAGTGGTCGGCGCCAAGAATTCCGCCGCCATCGCCGCGCTCGAACTCCATTGGACCGGAGCCCGCGTCACGCTCGTTCATCGCGGCAAGGGCATCTCCGACCGCGTCAAATACTGGATCAAGCCCAACATCGAAAACCGCATCAAGAGCGGCGAGATCCCGGCATACTTCAACACCAGCGTCGTCGAAATCCAACCGGAAGCTGTAGTGCTCGCGACGCCAGAGGGCGAAAAGACAATCAAGAATGATTTTGTTTTTGCCATGACCGGCTACCGGCCGGATCTCGAATTCCTCGCCTCGCTCGGCATCCGCTTGGACCCCGAATCGCAAAAACCGCGCACCAATCCCGAAACGCTCGAAAGCGGCCGCCCCGGTATTTTCCTCGCCGGAGTGATCGTCGCGGGAATGCACACCAATGAGATATTCATCGAAAACGGCCGCTTCCATGGCAAGAAAATCGCCGAAGCCATTGCCGAATCGATGGCACCAACGCAATTGGTATCATCGACCTCATGAAACGCTCGCTTCTCGCTCTGGTTTTCGCTTTGCCGCTGGCCGCCACCGACACGGTCGACCTCGCCGTCGTCAACCGCATCAAGTCCGAAGCCTTCGAGCGCTCGAAAGTGATGGATACGCTAGAGCTGCTCACCGACCGTTATGGCCCGCGACTCACCGCCTCGCCCGAGTTCAAGGAAGCCGCAGGTTGGGCCGCCGCGCGCCTCAAGGAATACGGCATCGAGAACGTGCATCTCGAGAGCTGGGGACCGTTCGGCAGAAGCTGGACGCTCGAAAAATTCGCGCTTGAAATGACTGAGCCGCGCTATTCGTTGCTTTCGGCATGGCCGCTGGCCTGGAGTTCCAACAGCAACGGCGCCGTAACCGGCCAACCGATTTTCGCGCCGCTCGCAGCGAGCCAGGCCGTAAACCGGTCGGAAGAGAACCTCGCCAAATACATCGAGAAGTATAGGGGCAAGCTGCACGGCAAAGTGGTTCTAATGTCGGACGTCATGCACAACATCGCCGAAGCGGAATCGCGCGCCGATCTGCATCGTTTCACCGATGCCGAATTGGCTGATCTCGCGATCGCACCCGCGCCCATCCCGCACATCAAGATCGACCCCAGCAATTTGAATCCGCCCGAAGATCTCGAAGAGCGGCTGCGCTTCAACGCCAGCCTCCCTCCTGAAATTCAGGACGAATTTCGCCGCCGACGCGAGGATGTAACAGCCAAGCGCACCAAGTTCCTGCTCGATGAGGGCGTGCTGGCTGTCGTCCAAGACGATCGTCGCGCTCGCGATGCGATCTCTTTTGCCGAAGCCGCCGGCGGCCACGATACCAAGAACCCGCTTGCGCCGCCGACCTTCGTCGTTACGTCCGAACAGTACAACCGCATCGTCCGCCTGCTCGAAAACAAAACCGACGTTCAAATTCGTGTCACCATGCAAGCCAAAATATCTGACAGCGACCTGGATGCCTACAACATCGTAGGAGAAATCCCGGGCGGCTCGAAGAAAGACGAAGTGGTCATGGTCGGCGCGCATTTCGATTCCTGGCACACCGGCACCGGTGCCACCGACAACGGCGCGGGGAGCGCCGTGATGATCGAAGTGATGCGGATCTTGAAAGCGCTGAACCTCAAGATGGATCGCACCGTGCGCATCGCGCTCTGGAGTGGCGAAGAAGAAGGTCTGCTCGGCTCGAAGGCGTATGTCAAAGAGCACTTCGGCGATCCGAAAACCATGAAGCTCACTGCCGCTCACGCCAAGCTCTCGGGCTACTTCAATCTCGATAACGGCAGCGGGAAAATCCGCGGCGTTTATCTTCAGGACAACGATGCGATGCGGCCGTTGTTCGCACAATGGCTTGAGCCGTTCCGCGACCTCAGCGTTTCGACCATCACCATCCGCAACACCAGCGGTACCGATCATCTTTCGTTCGACGCCGTCGGACTCCCCGGATTCCAGTTCATTCAGGATCCACTGGACTATTCGAGCATCACTCATCATTCCAATATGGACACCTACGACCACGCCATTGCCGGCGACTTGATGCAGGCCTCCGCCGTGATCGCGTCGGTCGTCTACGACGCCGCGACGCGGCCCGACATGCTGCCTCGGAAACCGCTTCCGAAAGCCCTAGAGACCAGCACCTCGACCAAGTAGCTAGATCAGGTGCCGCAGCACGCCGGCGGCTTGCGGCGCAAGCTGGATGGCAGTTCGCGGTACGACCAGCGCGAGCGGTGCGGCAGAAATCCAACTTTGCCTCGAAAGCCCAAATAGGGCGAGCAGGATCAGGAGCGGAGAGAGGGTGCGGGCAAAGGCGTAGATTTCGGTCCAAGCGCCCGGTGAGTCCAGGAACATTGCGAGGAACGCGAACGTGTAGATCGCTGCGGCGACCGGGCTGAACTCGCGGCGCCAGAGCATCCACGACGCGAGCGCAACTGCGGCCGCGATCCCGGCGAGCGCAACGTAGTCGAGCAGCGTCGAGGCTGCGCTAATCCAGCCCGGAAACTGATACTGGTACGGATTCACAATGCGCTCGGCCAGTCCGTGAAACGGAACACGGGAAGCGAAGGAGAATGCCTCGGGCTCCGTGTACAGTTCGACGATCAGATACCAAACCAACGCGGGAAAGGCCGCAGTGGCAAATATGACCGCGCGCGAGAACTTGCGGTTCCAGAGCAGCCACACGACGTAGCCGACGATGAGCAGGAGTCCGGTTTCGCGAACCAATGCGGCGGCAATAAGCGTGAGGTAGAGAGCCGCGAGCGATTCGCGCGTCGCGAAAATCGCAAACGCAATACAGAGAGCGGCAAGCGCGGCATCCACGGTAAAACGGTCAATCGAGACCAGCGTTGCCGGTATCAGGAGAAACGCGAGACCATATTCGGCGCGGTAGCCGACCTGGGCGAAGAAGGCACTTAGCCAAAGCCCGCCCAAGAATATCGAGAGCAGAATCACGGCGGCGTATGCCTTATCGATCCAGTTATTTCTGCCGAGCGCGAGTAGGTAAGCGCTGACCGGGACAAGAATGCGGCGATACCGCATACGTGGCGCGTCGATATACGCTGTTAAGCCGCGGGAAAAAAACGGATCGTGCGCGATATAGTGATACATCTGACCGTCGTAACCGCGGCTGCCGTCGAAACGATAGATGTTTTCGGAAGCGAGCTGCGGAGGCTGTTGAAGCTTCGCGCCGGTATAGAAAAACGCGGTCCAATTGCCGCGATAGTTTGCGTCGACGGTCAAGAATTGCCAGAGAAATGCAAGTACCGCGCACGCCAAGCCCACCAAGGCACAGCGGCCGCGCGAATTGTTTTTTAACATGCTGTTATATTATAGGGACCTGTGAGTGCGACACCCGACATTTGCCTGCTCACCGCGGTGGAAATGGCGGCCAAGATTCGCGCCAAGGAACTCTCGGCGCATGAGTTAATGTCCGCGCACCTGAAGCAGATCGAGCGCGTGAACCCTCGCGTGAATGCCATTGTGACTTTAATCGCGGAACAAGCGCTAGAGCGGGCTCGAACGGCGGATGAAAGGCAGGCGCGCGGCGAGCGCATCGGACCGCTGCACGGGCTTCCGATCGCGCATAAGGATCTGCAACCGACGCGGGGCGTTCGTACGACGTTTGGTTCGCGAATCTACAAGGATTTCGTGCCGCAGTTCGATTCGCTACTGGTGGAGCGCGTGCGCGAGGCAGGTGCGATCCTGGTCGGCAAGACGAATACGCCCGAGTTCGGCGCCGGCTCGCAGACGTTCAACGAGGTTTTCGGCGCGACGTTGAATCCATACGATACGACGAAAACTTGCGGCGGAAGCAGCGGAGGCGCGGCGGTGGCGCTGGCGTGCCGGATGCTGCCGATTGCGGATGGAGGCGACCTGGGCGGATCGCTGAGGAATCCAGCCAATTTTTGCAACGTAGTTGGATTTCGCCCGTCGCCGGGGCGGGTTCCGGCGTGGCCGACTGCACTGGGATGGTCGCCGCTCAGCGTCGAGGGGCCGATGGCGCGAACGGTGGCGGAGGTCGCGTTCTTTCTCTCGGCACTGGCTGGCCTGGATGAACGGTCGCCGATCTCGATCGATGAGCCCGGCGCGAAATTCGCACAACCGTTGGGGCGCGACTTTCGCGGCGTCCGTGTGGCGTGGTGGAAAGATTTGGGCGGGCTGCCCGTGGATGCGCGAGTGCGTGAAGTGATGGATGCGCAGTGCCGCGTGTTCGAATCGCTCGGATGCGTGATCGAACAAGCCGAGCCAGACTTCACTGATGCCGACGAAACGTTCAAGACGTTGCGATTCGCAACGTCGCATCTCGCGTCGGTCGTTTTTCCCGAGCGAATCAAGCATCGGGAACTCGTGAAGGACACGATTCTCTGGGAGGTTGACCAGGGCGAAAAACTGACCGGCGCGGATGTCATGCGCGCGGAAATGAAGCGGACCGAGATCTACCATCGCATGCGGCATTTTTTCGACAATTGTGACTTTTTTGTTTTGCCCGTCAGCCAAGTTTTGCCCTTCGATGTGCGTGAGCACTATCCAACCGAAATCGAAGGCGTGAAGATGGAGACATACATCGATTGGATGAAATCGTGTTACTACATTTCGCTCACTGCGTGTCCGGCCATCTCGGTGCCGTGCGGATTCACGTCTGACGGCCTGCCGGTCGGAATTCAGATTGTGGGACGCCATCGAGATGATTTTGGGCTGTTGCAGATGGCGCATGCGTTCGAGCAGGCGCGAGACCGGGGGAGGGTTTTGTCCGCTACGGTAACATGAGATGTTTCCATGTCCATCGATTGGTTCCCGCTGTGGCTCAGCCTGCGCGTGGCTGTGATTTCCACCGTGCTTGCCGCGGGAATCGGCTTATGGCTGGCGTGGATCCTGGCAAACCGTTCGTTT
>DASQJA010000092.1:0-4930 GCA_035631275.1 Bryobacteraceae bacterium | reverse complement strand
GTCGCAGGGCGCCTACTTTGACAGGAGGCGTCTCGAATGCGTGTACGTGGGTGTACGCAGGCTCGTCTAATGTGCCATTTCTAACGCTTTTGCCGTTTCGCCTCGTCAACATCTTCCGCCATTGCAACCTCCCAGGACGTTCGAATCCCATGCCGTCCACCAAACACTTTAGTTCGTTCTCATTAATCGGATAGTATCTGCGGCTGCTGATCGATCCATTTTCCCTTTTGTTTCCGTTACTCACTCGTATGGCTGCCCGTGTGCATAAGCGGGCGGGCCATGAAAACAGAATCGCGACTGCGAATCATTGTCCTGTTTACATGCGTGATGTTGTTTACGATGACGGCGCGGAGACTATGTAACGATTGACCTGAATTCCTTCGCCAATAGTGACCTCACCACATTCACAGGCGGATTCCATTACCCACAGAACGGCGGATCGATTACGGTGGACGGCATGCCTTTCATCCTGCCGACGATCGGGTGGAACCAGGACACCGCCGTTGTGTTCGCCTCGGATCGCATTTCCATTCCGATCGGACTGTATGGCACAGCCTCCGCTGGCGTTCTGGCCAACTCCGCTTGGGGTGTTTGCGGCATTGCGGTCGGTGAAATCGGTTTTGTGGGCTCAGCGGGAACCTACGTTTATATGCTGAGCGAGGGCGACAACATTTGCGATCACTTCAATGGCGTATTTTGCAATAGTGCGCCGAATATTAGCGGGAGCGCGGAGCAGCCCCCCTCCAGCCACGCCTGAGCCATCGAGCCTCCTGTTTGCCGGCATCGCCGCGATCACGATCGTTGTCAAACGTCGCTTACAGTGACGGTCGCCGCGTGTGCCACGGGGTCGCCTGTTCATAGGCATGAGCTAAAGCCATCACGGTTGGCTCGGCAAATGGCGCTCCGCTGATCTGCACACCAATCGGCAGCTCGGCGCTGGTGAATCCGCAAGGTACCGAGATCGTCGGCAGACCGTAGATATCGAACGGCGCAGTGTTTCGTGTGGTCACGGCTTGAGTTGAGCTTGCCTCGATCGTCACCGGCGGCAGGGGCATCGTCGGCGTGATCAGAACGTCCACGGAGTCGAATGTTTTTCTGATTTCGCGGCGCAGCAAGTAGACCCGGTGAAGAGCGTCCGCATAGGCGGGCGCTTTGCTGTCTGCAGAGCGTTGCAGAATCGCTCGCGTCGCCGGTTGGTACAGGTTCGGCGACTCGGAAATCCACTTGGCGTGATACGCGTAGGCCTCCGGCCCGATCAAGTTCACGCCGTTGGCGGGTGGAAGAGTCACGTCGCGCGCACCGGACGTCAGTTTCGCAAGAACGCCGATCGCCGTCTCGACCGCTTTTTGAACTTCCGAGTCCAGCCCTTCGAAATATGGGCTGCGAGGAATGCCGAGGCGAAGCTTCGCCACGGGAAGATCGAGCGCGCGTGTGTAGGATGGCACTGGCACATCGGCGCTGGCAGGATCCTGCGGGTCGTATCCGCCGATAGCGTCCAGCACGAGCGCGGTATCTTCCACGGTTTTGCAAATCGGGCCCACGTGGTCCAGCGTCCAGGACAAGGGGATCACGCCACGGCAGCTCACTCGGCCGTAAGTAGGCTTAAATCCCACCACGCCGCAATAGGACGCGGGAATACGAACCGAACCGCCTGTATCGGTTCCCAGCGAGCCAAGGCAGAGATCCGCGGAAATAGCGGCAGCTGATCCGCCCGAAGATCCGCCCGGGATTCGATCGAGCGCCCAAGGATTATGCACCGCGCCGAAATACGTCACGGCCGACGTAGTGCCATACGCGAATTCGTGCAAATTTGTTTTCCCGATGATAATCGCGCCCGCGTTTTTGAGGCGCCTCGCGACTTCGGCGTCCTCCGTCGGGATTCGATCCTTGAATAGCTCGCTCGCGGCGGTGGTGCGGACTCCCACGATGTCGATGTTGTCCTTCAGCGTGATCGGAATTCCGTGCAACGGTCCACGCCACTCACCTCGGCTTTGTTCGGCCGCCATTTCGCGCGCTTGAGTGAGTGCTTGATCCATCACGGCAATAAACGCGTTGATCCGTGGATTCAATTTCTCAATCCGATTCAGACATGCTTCGGTGAGGTCGACCGGCGTGGCGGCTCCGCGCCGCAGGAGCACAGAGGCTTGCTCAATGGTCATTCCTGCAAGCTCCTGACCCGCGGCCCCAAGCGAACGACTCGCGACCGTGGCGACCGCGGCTGCCAGAAAGTGCCTGCGTGATGGTTCCATAGCCATCCAGAATACTCGCGTTGCAGCAGATCTGTTATATTGCAACCAGCGAACGGAGGGTTCCGATGACTCAGCGAGCGCTCCTGTTGACCGGCGCGGCTGCGGTTGCCGTGATCTGCGCGCCGCTTCATAGTCAGTCACGCTGGACGCAACCGCGCACGCCCGATGGTCAGCCGGATCTTCAGGGTATCTGGAACAACTCCACGCTCACACAACTTCAGCGGCCGCGCGAGTTCGCGAATAAGCAATACCTGAGCGAGCAGGAAACGTTTGCGCTCGAAAAGCGGCTGGCGGACCAAGGAAATTGGGATCGTCCCGGGGCGCCGCCGCAGCCCGGCACCGGGTTGGGCTACAACTACGTCTTCTGGGATGCAGGAACAAAGCTCGCGCGGTTAGATGGACGTGGCCTGACCTCGTTGATCATCGATCCTCCCGACGGCCGCATCCCGGCGCTCACGCCGGAAGCGCAGAAACGGGAAGCAACACGCAGAGCCGAGCGCGCCAAGCACGGCCCGTTCGATTCCTGGCTCGATCTGAACTTGGCCGAGCGCTGTATCACGCGCGGATCGCCGAAGCTGCCCGGCGGCTACAACAATAATGTGCAAATTGTTCAGGCGCGGGACGCGGTGATGATGATGTCGGAAATGCTGCACGAGGTGCGCGTGATTCATCTGGACCGGCGCGAGCATGTTCCTTCCAGTGTCCGGCTGTGGCAGGGCGACGCGGTAGGGCATTGGGAAAGAGATACGCTCGTTGTGGACACCACGAACTATCGCGATGAGGTTCGTTTTGCATCCTTCAATTGCTGCGGGCCGGCGGGCGCGGGATTGCATATTATCGAGAAGTTTCGCCGCATCGACGACCGCACGATCGACTTCCGCTACACCGTGGATGATCCCACCACTTACACCCGGCCCTGGACGGCAGCGGTTCCGATGACTCGCATCGACGAACCCATCTACGAGTACGCCTGCCATGAAGGTAATTACGCGATGGAAGACATCCTGAGAGGCGCTCGCGCGGAGGAAACGGCTGCGCGTCAAGGCCGCCGCGAAAAATAACGCGCTGCGGCGTGCGCGATCCGAGCGGCGTGCTAACTTGAAGCCTATGGTCTTGTCCGATGTGGACATCAAGCGCTACATCGAGCGCGGAAAAATCCGGATCACACCCGAGTTGCCGCCCGAGCAATTCGGCAGTTGCTCCGTGGATTTTCGATTGGGAAACGAATTCAGTGTATTTGAACACAGCCGCCATCCATACATCGATTTGAGAGATCGTAAGGGCATCGACGGCCTGATGCAAAGCGTTCTTGTGGCCGCCGGCGAGCCTTTTATTCTGCAGCCGCGCGAGTTTGTGCTCGCAATTACAGAAGAGTGTCTCGAGTTAGATGACGATGTGCTCGGAAGGCTGGAGGGACGGTCGAGTCTCGGGCGCATCGGAATCATTGTGCACGGGACGGCGGGGTTGTTCGATCCGGGTTGGTTGGGGAAGGCGACGCTGGAGTTGAGCAATCTGAGCCGCATGCCGGTGGCGCTTTATCCGGGGATGCGGATTTGTTCGTTCACTTTTGAGCAGCTTTCGTCGCCATCGTCCATGCCGTATTCGAAAAAAGTGGGCAACAAGTACGCCGGGCAGACTCGGCCATTGGCGAGTCGGCTCGCCGGGGAGTTCAAAGGCTGATGGCGGAGATTACCGATGCAGCGGGTATCGCTTCCGTCGTGACTCCCGAGCCCGACAGCGTCGATGGGCCGCCCAAGCGCGTCATTGCCATTGGACCGATGCCTGCGGAGAAGTGCGCTTACGCGCTGGCGCGCTATAGCCGATCGCCCGATTCCATTCGCGATTCGATTGAGTGGGTTCGGACGCATGATTCCGCCAAATTTCTAGAGAGTTTCTATTTTCAATACGGCCACGCGTCCATCGCCGACCTCGGCCACGTCGTAATGTGCTTCGAAGGCATTTCCGAATTGGCCGCTACTGAAATTGAGGATGAGCAGCTTTGGGACGGCCAGGCACGATCGTCGCGCTATCAGGATTTTTCGAAATCCGGATTCGTGACCCCGTCGGAATTGGACGCGGCGCAGGCTGGTGTTTATGCGGCCGCCGCTTCCAAGTTGCTCGCGGGCTACCACCACATCCACGCCAGAGTTCTCGAAGCGCTCGCCGAGCAACTCCCACGGCCAGAGTCGATGAAGGCTGACGCCTATCAGCGCAATCTTCGCGCCCGCGCGTTCGATGTCGCGCGCTATCTTCTTTGTCTCGGTATTTCGACCGGCGTGGGTCAGGTGACCAGCATCCGGACCTTGGAGCGGCAGATCCGGCGGATGAAAGCTTCCGAGTATCTTGAGGTGCGCGACTTAGCGGGAGAGATTGCAGCCGCCTGTGCCGCGCCGCCTGCTTGCAGTTGGGAAGCCAATGTGCCTGCGGACCCAGTGGCGCCGACACTAGCGCGTCATGTGGATGAGGATCGATACTTTTCGCAAAGCCGCGCCGATCTGCGCGTTTGGGCTGCTCAGAATCTGCCGGCTTACACGCCGCGCTTTCATGAAGCCGTGGATCTGATCAAGCCGGTCGACACAGCCGCCGACATCGTCGCAACGCTGTTGTACCCGGTGACCGAGCGGCCCTACCGCGATCTTTATGAGCAGTCCTGCTCCTGGAGCGCGGCGCGCAGAAACGAA
>DASQJA010000091.1:0-4210 GCA_035631275.1 Bryobacteraceae bacterium | reverse complement strand
CTGCTGCAGGCGACGATGCTTTTGCATTCGCAGCTACCTCTGGACGCCGTCCTCGCCACCATGGTCGACCACGCCATTGCCGTCACCGAAGCCGATCGCGGCCTTCTCCTCGAATCCGATTCCGCCGGACAACTGCGCAGCCGCCTGGCCCGCGCGCGAGGCGCTTCGCCAATCGCTCTCGACGATTTCTCTCCGAGCCAGACTGTCTTGAGGTTCGCTCTCGATCGCCGCACCAGCGTCATCACCGAAGATCTTCACGAAGCCGACAATTCACTCCGAGCAGCGGAAAGCGTCGTCGCCCTACAGCTCCGCGCCATCGTCGTCATACCTTTGTACGCCGCCGCCCAGTCCGCTTCATCCGAGCCCGCGCCGGCCTCCGCATCGCGAGGTCAGCTTCTCGGTGTCTTGTATCTCGATTCTCGCCGCCGCGCGGCTTTCTCCACGCTCGATCGCCAGATTCTCGACGCCATCGCCGCCGAGGCCGCCAGCATTTTGCACAATGCGCATCTTGTCGAGCGCGAACGTGAACGTCAGCGCCTCGAGCAGGAACTCAGCATCGCTCGTGAAATCCAGCAGGCGTTGCTTCCGTCGGGCCTCCGCGATTTTCCGCATCTTGCGGTACGTGGCGCGAATTCGCCCTGCCTCGAAGTTGGCGGCGACTACTTCGACGTTTTCGCGCTCGGCGACGGCCGCACCGCGTTCCTCATCGCCGATGTCTCCGGCAAAGGCCTCGGCGCCGCTCTTCTCACCACCATGCTGCAGGGTGCCTTGTCCGGGATAAACATGGGCGCCGATCCGGCAAGCGTCTTCAATCACATCAACCGTTTTCTCTGTGATCATTCCGGCGTAGGCCGGTACGCCACCGTGTTTTTCGGCCTTCTGGATCGCGCAGGCCATCTGCAATTCATCAACGCAGGCCATCCTTCGCCGTTGCTGCTTCGCGCCGGAGAAATCCTCGAGCCGTTTTCTGACGGCTGCCTGCCCGTCGGTTTAATCCCCGGCACTCAATACAACGCATCCAACACGCAGCTCAAGCCGGGCGACGTCCTCGTCATGTTCAGCGATGGCGTCACCGAAGCTTCCAACGCGGAAGAAGACATGTTTGGCATAACGCGCTTACGCGAGGCGCTCCACGGCCACCACGGCTCCTCCCTCGAACATCTTCACCAGACAATCCTCGCCTCCTTAAACTCTTTCGCCGCCGGCGCTAAGCAGAACGACGACATCACCATCCTCATCGCCCGCTACCTCGCCCCCACCTGACATCAGCACAGCCATCTCTTCGCTTTTCTTTAGGCTCCGCGCGCATTGACACCGCCCCAACCCTGTCGTATGGTTCGCGTTGAAGTTCAACAGGACACGGTTCCGCTTGAAACTGCTCGCGAAATTCAACCTCATCCTGATCGTGCTCTTTGCCGCAGGCGCCCTCCTGATCGCGTACGCCTCTTATCAATTTCTCATGCAAAACGCCCGAAACCAGGTCGTTCAGCAGGCCGAGCTGATGATCGAAAGTGCCCGCTCCACGCGGCAATACACCGCTGATGATCTCGCGCCGCTCTTGAACAAATTGCCCGATCATGAAACGCGCTTCTTGCCGGAAACAATTCCGTTTTACGCCGCCACAACCACTTTTGACTATCTCCGCAAAAATTATCCTGACTATGCCTACAAAGAAGCCGCGTTGAATCCCACCAACCTCCGCGATCGCGCCGGCGACTGGGAGGCAGACGTCATCAACTACTTCCGCAATAATCCAAGCTCGAAGACGCTCACCGGCGAGCGAGATTCGCCCACGGGTCGCATGCTCTTCATCGCCTATCCTATCTCAGCGGAACCTTCATGCCTTGAATGTCATGGCGAACCAAGCGCAGCTCCGCTCTCGATCATCCACAAATATGGCGTTATAAATGGTTTTGGATGGAAGGCAAACGAAGTTGCCGCCGCTCAAATCGTTTCGGTGCCGATGTCCGTCCCGATCCGCATCGCGCAGAGCGCGTTTCGCAGCCTCGTCATTTACCTCATCGCGATCTTCGTCATCGCCATCGTCCTCATCGACGCAGCTCTTATTTCCATCGTGATTCGTCCCGTTCGCAAACTCGCATCCGTAGCGGACCGCATCAGCAGCGGCGACACCGGCGTATCTGAACTTCCAGTGAAGGGCACTGACGAAATCTCCGTTCTAACTGCGGCTTTCAACCGAATGTACGTGAGCCTTCAAAAGGCGTTCCAACTGCTCAACGGTTAGTGGCAGGGCGGGGCATTGCATTGAGGAACTGCTCGCGTTTCTGAGCTGAACTAATCTCTTCGGATGCAATCCGATAAAGCTCGCTCAGCGACCGGCTTCGCGTAGCCGCGCGCTTCACGATGATATTTGCAATCGGCCCGATATGCAGTGCCAGCGATTTGCTCGCCTGATCGATCTCCGATTGCGAGAATGTCGAACCTTTACCAGTGGGCGTCGCCTCCGCGCCGCTGCCCAGATGCACAGGCCGCACCATCTCCGAAAGAGTCGCGCCATTTTCCTCAGCCCACACCGCCTCCAGCACCTTCAGGAAATCTCCCGCAGTCTGAAAACGCTCTTCTGGTCTTTTTGCCATCGCCTTCAGCACGATCCGCGAAAGTCCTGCCGGTACGTTCCGATTCCATTCGCTAGGCGGTTTTGGCGTCTCATATAAATGGGCATAGAGAATCGCGTGTGTATTCGGCGCGTGAAACGGCGGCCTACCCGCGGCAATCTCATAGAGCATAGCGCCAGTCGAATACACATCAGATCGCGCATCCGCCCGTTCGCACCGCGCTTGCTCTGGTGACATGTAGTAGGGCGATCCAAGCACCGTGCCCGCTTTCGTGATCTCTGCGTCAGACGTCGCCGTCGCAAGCCCGAAATCCAGCAGCCGCACCACTCCGTCGGGTTGCACCATTACGTTTGACGGTTTCACATCGCGATGGACCACTCCGTGCGCGTGCGCGTAGGCCAGCGCCGCCAAAATCTGCCGCGCATGTTCCAGGCCTTCATTCAGTGTGATCCCCGGCGCCTTCAACTTCTCTCGCAGGCTCACGCCCTCGATAAACTCCATCACCATCGCCACTTGATCGCCCTGACGGATCGCGGTATGAAGCCCGGCAATGTTCACATGTTGCAGACTGGCTAAAAGTCGGATTTCGCGCAGAAAACGATCCAGCAGCTCCGGCGCGGACGACGCATCGGTGAGAAGAATCTTCAGCGCTTCCACGCGGTGCGAAATCACGTGCCGCACCTTGTAGACCGCACCCATCCCGCCCGCGCCTAGCGGCTGCAGGATTTCATAGTCGCCAATTTGATCGCCAGCCTTGAGCGAAATGTTCTGAGGGTTCACAGTCGAAGTGTCCGCAACTAAACCGTCGCATCATCGCAGCTTGCGCCACCTTGCGCAACCGCTCGCGTTCAACAATCACGTCGCGGATGCCAACTGCGCCCCATAGCGCGACAATCGCGTACTAAATGATCTATCATCAGGCGATCACCCTGGCACGGCTGGCGCGCCACGTTCGCCGCAAAACGGAAGGAGCCCATGGCATTTTTCCGCGATCTAAGAGTCGCATTCCATTCGCTGATGCGCACGAAGGCTCTCGCGACCATCGTGGTCCTCACGCTCGCGCTCGGCATCGGCGCTAACGCCGCCATCTTCACGCTCGTGCGCGGTGTTCTTCTCAAACCACTGGTCAATCGCGACGAAAACCGCCTCATCTATATCCGCCAGAGCGCGCCCGGCCTGCGTGACAACGACACCACCTTCTCCGTCCCCGAAATTAAGGACATTGAATCCAGCGTCCACTCCGTCCAACAGTTCGGCGATTTCTCCGTCGTCGGCTTCACCATGATCGGGCTCGGCGAGCCGCGCGAAATTCAAGGCGGCGTCGTAAACGGCAGCTACTTCGACGTGATGGGCCTCCGTCCCGTTCTCGGACGCCTCATCGGCCCACAGGACGACGGCCCGAACGCGCCCGGCGTCGTAGTTCTCACTTACCGTTTCTGGTCAACCGTCCTGAAACAAGATCCCAACGTGATTGGCAAAACGGTCCGCCTCGGTAGCATTGGCGACCGCACCGGCACCGTGATTGGCGTGCTCGAACCCTCTGTGCCTTATCCCGCCGACACGGACATCATCGCCAACGTCGTCACTAGCCCGCATCACCTCTCTGCCACGATGGTCACTGGCCGCGTCCATCG
>DASQJA010000090.1:0-12212 GCA_035631275.1 Bryobacteraceae bacterium | reverse complement strand
TGCGTGAGGAGACGGCCAGTCATCCCATGGTGAGCATGCAGATTTCGCCCGAGCAGGGCCAGTTCATGGCGCTGTTGGTTGCGATGCTCAATGCCAAACGAACGTTGGAAATCGGCGTGTTCACCGGCTATAGCTCGCTCGCCGTCGCGCTCGCGCTGCCCGAAGACGGACGCGTTATCGCCTGTGATGTCAATGAAGCATGGACCTCCATCGCGCGGCGATATTGGCGCGAAGCCGGAGTGGACCGCAAAATCGATTTGAGACTGCGCCCGGCCATCCAAACCTTGGATGATCTGATCGTGCTCGGCCAAGGCAACGGGTTCGATTTCGCGTTCATCGATGCCGACAAAGCCAACTACGCGAACTATTACGAGCGCTGTCTGACGCTGATTCGTCCCGGTGGGCTAATCGCTGTCGACAACGTGCTCTGGTCTGGCCAAGTTGCGGACCCGGCGGTTGGCGACGAGGACACGCGCGCCATTCGCGCCTTTAATGAGAAACTCAAGAATGACCAGCGCATCTGGCTCAGCATGCTGCCTATCCGTGATGGACTCACGCTGGCATGCAAGAAGGGCTGATTATGGCGGACTTGGGCAGTTTGTGGGAAGAACACACCGCGCACGAGTTCTCGACGCGCGACACGGAAGCCACGCTGGCCACGATGGTGGACGACGCATACGTGAATCACGTGCCCGTCCTGACTGGCGGGCGCGGAAAAAGCGATCTGCGCCGTTTCTACTCGACTGACTTTATCCCCAAGATGCCCCCCGACACCAAGCTCACTCCGATCTCACGCACCGTCGGCCAGGATCAACTGGTGGACGAGATGATCTTTTCTTTCACCCACACCATCGAGATGCCCTGGATGCTGCCGGGAGTCGCGCCGACCAACAAGCATGTCGAGGTGCCGCTCGTGGCGATCGTGCGGTTTCGCGACGGCAAACTCGCTCATGAACACATCTACTGGGACCAGGCCTCGGTCCTCAAGCAGATCGGTTTGCTCGATGACCCCGCGCTGCCGATTCGAGGCGTCGAGACGGCATATAAAGTGCTCCAGGCCAAACCGTAGGCTTTGCCGACGGTTTGAGATGAATGGGCTTTTATCAATCCGGAGCTTGCGATTCGCTCTGGCGGGAATGCTTGTATTCGCACTCGCCAACGCAATCAGCGTCTGCCCGGTGCTTGCGCATCAAGTGCCCGCCACTCAATCCTGTTGCGAGCATTCGCACGGTCAGAATTTGCCCTGTACCGATACCACGCCGAACAACTGCCCGTACGTTCTGCTGGAAAAATCGCAGGCTCAAGCCGGGCTGTCCGGGCTGCTGCTTCCGGGCGCTTCAATCGGCCAGATTGAGGCGCTTTGCGCAGCGGGTTGGCTCTGTTCCCCCAGTCTTTCATCGCGCCGGGCGGATTCGTCCGCTTCCTACCTGCGCTTCCGAGATCTCCGGATCTGAAATCTCGCGCCCGTCGCAACGCAATTTCGATGTAGCGCGAGATTTCAGAAAAGGAGAGCTGCAATGAAAAAGGTAATGATGACGTTAGGGTTGACGACGCTGTTTGCGAGCAGCATTTCCCTCATGGCCGGTGACAAATGCTGCGGCTGCTGCAAAAGCGATAATGCGGCTTGCTGCAAGGACGGCTGCGCCGATTGCGCCTGCTGCAAGTGATAAAACGATGGGAGGCGCTCGCCTCCCACCCCCAACTCGTCTGCGGAGCCACCCTGAGTTAGCTGGCATCCAAAGTGCACCGTCTGCCGGTGGCCGAGTCAAGTGAGTACCAGTGAATGCTGCTAGAACTAACGCCAACGTCCTAGGTCCTCACGTGCTAGGCATTAGGCCCCTCCATGAGGGAGAATATATGAAGTTTTGGCATCTGGGGTCTGTACTATCGCCAGCTTGACCTGAAAGGTTTGTTTAAGTAGGCTTAACGTTTATTGGTAAGCGATGGGAGGTAACTTGGTCCTTCTGCTCTTTGGACCGCCAGGCAGCGGCAAAGGAACGCAGTCGAGACTCATCACCGACTGGTTGGGGATTCCGGGTATTTCGACCGGAGATATGCTGCGCGCCGAAAGACAGGCGAGCAGCGATTTGGGCCGCGCTGCACAGGCCGTCATGGACAGCGGCGGGCTGGTGGGTGACGATCTCGTCAATAAGATGCTGGCGAGGCGCGTGTCGCAACCCGATGCGCGGCGCGGCTTCTTGCTCGACGGCTATCCGCGTACTGTCGACCAAGCCGAGTTTCTGGATCGCCTCCTCGAAGAGCGCCGCCTTTCAAAGCCCGTCATCCTGCATCTCGACGTTCCGCTCGATGCCCTGGTCGGCCGCCTGACCTCCCGCCGCCAGTGTCCCACTTGCGGAACCATCTACAATCTGCTCCATCAGCCCCCCAAGAGAGCCGGACTCTGCGATAACGATGGCACGCCGCTGATCACACGCGCAGATGACCAGGAAGACGTTGTGACGAACCGCCTGAAGACCTATCTCGACCAGAGCCGTCCTGTACTCGCGCATTATCAGGACGCCAATTATCACCAGATTCGCGGCGATCGCTCGCCCGGCTATGTCTTCGAAGAGATCACCGGTATTTTGGAGCCTCTGGTCTCCAAGAACGGTTGCTGCCCGCCGAAAGCTCGTACTCAATCCAGCCCTGCCGCCGACTGACCCCCGGCTCCGATCCAACGAATGATACGCTGTGCACATGACGCACAGCCGTTACCTACTTCTTGCCATCGTTGGAGCCGTGCTTTGGGCGCAGAATCCGGGAATCCAACGCACCGTAGTGAAGCGCAACGATGTATCCGTGCCCGGACGCGAGGCCGTGATCGTACGCGTTGAGATCGCGCCCGGCGCGGCAGCGGGGCGGCATACACATCCCGGCGAAGAAATCAGCTACGTGATGGAAGGCGAGGGCGAGATTTTGGTCGAGGGCCAGCCCGCTCTCAAGGTCAAAGCCGGCGACGGGTTCATCGTCCCGAACGGCGCCAAGCATGACGCGCGCAATACCGGCACGCAGCCCCTGCGGCTGGCAGCCGTTTATGTTGTCGAAAAAGGCAAGCCCCTCGCGACACCAGCTCCCTAGCATGAAAACTCCACTCTTTTTCGCGGTTTTCGTTGCCAGCGCCGTCCTCGCGTAAACACCAGTCTTCCGCTCGACTACCAGCTTGCAGTCCATCGCGGTTCAGGTGGTCGACGGTAAAGGAAACTTCGTCCCTGGCCTGACGGCCGCCGATTTCACGCTGCTCGAAGACGGGCATCCGCAGAAAATCGCATTCTTTGGCGCCGACCAGCAGCCGGTCAGCCTGGCGCTGCTGCTCGATTCCAGCCGCAGCATGGATTTCGGCCGTAAATTCGATCGGGCCCGCGAACTGCTCGCGCCGCTCATCGCGGGCCATCAATCGAACGATCAGATCTTCTTCGCGCCGTTCACCGACCGCATCGCCGGATTCCAGCAACTCACTGAGGACGAGCGGCGCCATCCCGAACGAATCCAAACCGATCGCGGAGGAACGGCGCGTGGCACCGCGCTTTACGACGCCCTCGCTTCCGCTCTTTGCCGCATGCGGACTGCCGAGAATTTGAGACAAGCCATCGTTGCGGTCACCGACGGCGCTGACCAGCACAGTCGCCTGAATCTGGAGCAGCTCATCGAACTCGCTCGCCTGTCGAACTCCCAGATCTTCATGATTGGATTCTTCAGCCGCGCCGAAGCGCGCGACTATCGCGCGAGCGGCAACACCGTCACGCTGGTAGGCGAGCACGACATCGACAACCCGATGGTGGTGTTCAATCGCCTAGCCAAGGAGTCCGGCGCCGAGTCGTTCTTCCCATTGTCCGGCGTGGATTTGAAAGCCGCGCTCGGCCGCATTTCTGAGATGCTGAACGCGCAGTACACGCTGGCGTACTATCCCGAGAACGCCGATCGCTTCCGCAAGATCGACGTGCGAGTACGCCGCGGCGGCGCAAAGGTGCTCGCCCGCCACGGTGTGGGTTCCGCCGCCGGCGCCAACGGTCCAGTACGGTTTGAGGCATCCTCCTGCATCGTATCCGCAGAAGACCATCCCTATCCTTGGGAGCCGAAAAGTACTCGCGCAGTGTCGGGCGGCTTGTTCTATCGCGAGGATTTCGCAAATTCCACAAGCGGCTGGCCGATCCGCCGCGAACAGGTCCCCTCCAGGCCGCAAGGGTCTATTCGCGACCGTGTGCCCGCTGTCCTCGTCGCGAACGAGTATCGGCCCGGGTTACGCTACGTTCCGGGCGGCTATCAGATCTCGCGTCATGCACCGGCCGAACTCGCGATGACCGGACCGGTCGCCGACGGCACCGTGGTGGCTTACGGGCCATCCTGGAGAGACATGCGCGCTTCCGTCTCGGTACAGACTGACTGGGCGAAGACCGCCCGCCCTCACGGCGGCCTGTTTTCCTCCGCGGAAATGGCGCCGGGACTGGTGTTTCACTTGGGCGAAGGCGGCTACTATGCGTTGCTTCTCACGCGGGGCGCGTTCACGCTCATCCGCCGCATGTTCTCAGACGATGGCGCCGGAGAGGAAGCAGAATTGATTCCTTGGACGCCGATACTCTCGGAGGCCGATGCTGGGAAGACCAACGCCGTTCAAAACGTTTCGGTCGAGTACAAAGCCGGGAACATCGTCGTTGCACTGGATGGCCAGCGTCTTGCGAGCGCCCATGACGGCACATTGCCTTACGGTATGATCGGCATGGCCGTTTTCGGCCGCGGGGACGCCGTGTTCCGCGATCTCCTTGTGGAAGACTTGCCCTAGGCGCCGTACACGCCGTCACCTCGCGAACAGACCAGTCTCCGCTAAGCTGGCTTGGGACTGCAACAACACAGCACGCTGCTCTCTCAATACCCGAGTCTCTTGCTCAACAAAACTATCGGGTGGGAAAGGCATTCCGGCCGCCACCTCTGCCAGATTCATCATTTTGCCGGCGATCGATTCATAGAGATCTCGCCCAACCCGCTGCTCTGGAACAACGTACCAACGGTTCAGCGCGTCAGCCATCTTTTTGAACTCCTCAATCAATTGCTGTCTCGGCAAATTGCGGTGGCCGGCATCGGATAGCGTGTCAAGCGTCGTGTCCACCGCCAGCAGCATGTTGCTTCGCCGGAGTGCCATCCGCGTCAGCAAGGACGCCTCCCCAGCTGTCGAACCGTCGGCAAAAATTGCGGCGGTGATCGGCTGTTCCAGTTCACAGGAGGCCCGGGTTTTCTTGTCGGCTCGCGGGGGAACAGCAATGACATCACGGTCCGTGCCGCAGAGCATGACGACTTGGACCTTGACCTCTTTATTTGGCGCCAGTGGGGTCAATAAGACTTGGTACGTCGTCTCCCGATTAGGTCCCAGTCGCGTGGCCGAATCGTCATAAGCTTCGAAGGGCGCATGAGAGGAGCCATGGATCTTTGCAACGATCGCGAGCGCTACCAATTCGACCGGCCCGTTGTTCTGGACTCTGATTTCTGTCGAGCCGTCAGGCAATCGACTAATCGTGGTGGCGACTTGCGCGTTCAAACAGATAGCCCACAGAAGCGCAGAGGCTATTGAGATACCGGCCTTCATTCGGAATCTCCCTTCCAGGCTTTTAGCGTAGCGCCGATCCCGGCCCGCGTTTCTCGCGCGCTACCTATTCACCTCGTTGCGGAACACCTGCCCGCGCTTCATCACGAACACAACGTTGCGAACGGACGTGATATCGTACAGCGGATTGCCTCGCACTGCCACCAGGTCTGCCTCCATCCCCGGCGCGATCGTCCCGATCTGGTCCTGCAAGCGCAGCGACTCGGCCGCCATTGACGTCGCGCTCACGATCGCATCCATGGGCGCTTGCCCGCCATCGCGCACCCGATAGATGAACTCCTCGGCATTGCGTCCGTGGGCTCCGGCCACGCCGTCCGTGCCGAACACAATCTTCAGGTGGTGCCCGGTGGCTTTCTTCAGCACTGTGGCCATCATCGGAATCCCTTTCTCCATGTAGGCGAATCCTTCCTCGGTGTAGTTTCCAATGCCAAGGAACTTCGGCTTGTTGTCGAGATAGTTGTGCAGCACCAGGAAATTCGGGTCGAAGTACAAGCCATGATCGGCGATCAGTTGCAGGGTCGCATCATCGAGAAAAGCGCCGTGCTCGATGGACGTGCATCCGGCCATCACCGCCGCCCGCGCACCTTCGGGCGCATGCGCATGCACGACGGCTCGTAGCCCCAACGCTTTCGCTTCGCCGCACGTGGCTTGAATCTGTTCGTCGGTCATGGTTTGCTTGCCGCCGTCACGGATACTCGCCGTCGCAAACAGCTTGATTACGTCCGCTCCGTCGGCCTTCATTTTGCGTACATAGGCGCGGATCTGATCGGGCGTGCCAGTGTTTTCGGTCACTGCCCGCAGCGAAGTGAGAATGCGCGGACCTGGCAGCAACCCGGCGTTGATCAAGCCTCGCAGATCGCCGTCGATCTCCTGTCCCAAACACTGAACCGTCGTGAACCCGCCGCGCAGGGTCGCATAGGCATTCGCCTCCGCGCGAAGCGCGATCTGGCGCGGGGATGTTTTGCTGCCTCGTCCGCCATCGTCATAGCGGCCCTCGGCGTTGAAGAAATAGCCGATATGGACGTGCGTATCGATCCAGCCCGGCATGACGGTCAGTCCGCTCAGATCGTAGGTCACAGCATCTCGCGCATCGGCCACGCGCACGATCTTATGGCCTTCGATCACGATTTCCTGATTGTGGAGAATGCGCCCGCGGCCATCCAGGATCGTGGCGGTCTTAAGCACGATTGTCTGCGCCGGGCATGCGCCAGCGAGCAGTGAGAACAGAGTTAGAAGCTTCTGGATGCGCATATTGTGTGGTAGTGTACCTCAACCGGCCGGTGTTAGCGTTCTACGGCAACACCCTGATGCCTGGTCGGAAAAACCATTAGCCCTAGGGGTTCCGACTGAAGCAATCCATCCAGCCCACCGATTATACATACAACATCTACGGAATCCTCGACGGCGCATTATGAAGACAATTGGTAAGTACCAGGTAGCCGATGAGATCGGCCGAAGTCCCGCAGGCGTAACCTGCCGCGTGCGCGATCCCTTCAAGAATCGGGAGTTCGCGCTTAAGATACTGAGTCCGCTAGCAGCATTGAGCGCCGTTGCCAAAGACCAGCTCTATCGCGACCTGGCTACCAGTTGGGAACTGTCCCACCGCCATATCGCCAAGGTACAAGACGTAGGCGAGTTGGAAGGCGGTGTCTGCATCGCCACCGATCTGCTGGTCGGCAGTTCACTTTCTCATTTCCTGGCGACACAGACGCCGGGGATCGGCGAAAAACTGGGGCTGCTAGCGCAAGTTTGCGAAGCCCTAGCTTATGCCCACTCGCAAGGGGTCGCGCACGGGAACATCAAGCCCGGCAACATCTTCGTTACCGACTCCCGCAATGCGGCAGTGCTCGATTTTGGAACCGGCACCTGGCAAACACTGCTCCTTTCCTCCGGCGTGCGCTTGAACGGTTTGCTGCCAAATTACCTGGCGCCTGAGCAGATTCTTGGACAGCCCTTCGATGGCCGTTCCGATATTTTCTCCGTCGGCATCATTTTGTACGAAGCTTTGCGCGGTGAATATCCGTTCCAGGCGCCGCCCGGTTTGGTCCCGCGCGAGATCGTCCATGCCGAGCCTGAGTCTTTGCGGAAATGGGATAACCAGATCCCGGCGGAACTCGAAGGGATCGTCGTGCGCGCGCTGAAGAAAGATCCGAAAGACCGTTTTCAGACCGCGGATGACCTGGCGGCGAACTTGTACGTCCTGGCGCAACACCTGCGTCGCGAACCGCCGGCTCCGCGAAACGAAGCACCTGCGCTCGACACGCCGCCGAGTCCACCGCCGCCGGTCGAAAGCCAGCCCGCGGCGCTGTCCGAAATCGCCGTTGAATCCGCTCCGGTCGAGTTCAGTCGGCTTGAAGCGCCTCCGATGGAAGTGATTGCGCCGACGCTAACTCTAGCGCCCGAGCCGGAGCCGGTTCTTGCAGAAACTGCTTTCGCGCCGCCACCGATTACGTCAACACCGGCGCCAGCCGCAGCTCCGTCTGCCCTCATCCCGCTTCCGCCCCCTGCTGCGCCGCCCATGACCGTGGCGCAAGCCGCAGCCGCGGCACCGCCGGCTCGTGTTGCAGGCACCGCGCTCTGGCAACCGGCAGCACCGCCTGCCAAGCCTCAAAAGCGTGGAAACCGGCGCCTGGTTACCTTTGCCATCGCTGTCATGGCACTCTCTATGGTCGGTGTGATCGTGGTCCGTCAGAACCAGGGCGCGCCGAGCGCCGTCCATGAAGGCACAGCGCTGGCGGCCACTACGACGACGCCCGCCACGACGATTGCGGCAACCCCGCCGTCGGAGCCGGTAGTCAGCGTTCCCGACCGTGCCAAGCCGGCTCCGTCCGAAGCCGTTCCCGCTCGCGTCCCTGAACCGCCAAGCGCTGTAACGACGGAGCAGATCGATCCTGAGCAGGTCCTGCGCGACCAGGTAAAGCCGCTGTGGGAGGCCGGCCAATACGCTCAGGCCATGCGCCTGGTAGACGAAGTTCTCACTCAGAGTCCCGCGAACGCCGAGGCTCGCGCGTGGAAGAAGAAAATCCGTGCCGCGCAGGATGCCGAAGCCGCGATGAAGTAGGACCTCATGCGAAGAATCACATTCTATCTGCTGATTTTTCCCGCGCTGGGAATACCGATGGCGCATGGTCAAAACGCGCGCGCCGTGCACGCCAAGTCCGATTCGTTTTTGAGCGGGCCGCCGTTCACGCTCGATCAAGTGCTGCGCGTGATCGGCCAGGACGCGATCCCAATCAAGCGCCGCAGAGAAGCGATTCAGAACCGCGGTGTCGACTTTGCGATGACCCCGGAAGCCGTTGCGCACCTCAAGGCTGTGGGAGCCACCGACGATGTGATCGAGCTGATCCAAACCAAGGCGCGGCCTCTGCCTCCGTCACCTCTGCCTCCGCCTCCGAATCCGCCGCCCACCGGCAACATCCGCATCAGCTGCGCGCCGGTTGACTGCGACGTTGCCGTGAACGGCGTGCGCCGCGCAGCCACCAGCAACGGAAGCGTGGATCTCGCCGGGCTAACCCCCGGCAGCTACACGATCGATCTTTCGCGCGAAGGTTATGTCAGCAAACAGGAACTGATCAAGGTGGAGGTGGACAAGGTAGTTCCCATGTCGGCCACGCTCGCGCCAACCCGCGAGACTCGGGAAAAATTAGGAGCAGAGTTGTACGGAAAGATGATGAGCGCGCTCGGCGGAGAAGCCAGCTTCGCTCTGCTCTCGGCGCTGCAAGCCACCGGCAACACGACTACATTTATCAGCGATGGCAGAACCATTCGCTGGTCTATGCGCCTTCGAACGCGAACCAATCACGCGCTGGTGCAAGTGAAGACCGGTTCCATCGAACACGAGGTTCTCTTCACCGGCAACGACATCGCCACCAGCAAGAGTCTCAAAGGACAGGACGCCCTTGAGTTGCCTGTGGCGTTTGGAATGATCCGCGACAATCAGTTTGCGGCGTTCATGGCCCGGTTGGACCCCAAACAATACAAGTTCGTAACGAGTGATGGCGATTCCGCCAGAGCGGAGTTCTCGTTTACGGCCGAAGGCGCCACTAACAAGATCTTTGTCGACCTCGATTCAGAGTCGCGGCCGTTGCGCGTCAAAATCGTGACCGAGACTGGAATGGGATCGCTCGCCATCAACTATAGCGACTATATTCTCGTCGGCCAGGCTTGGTATCCCAAGAGCATGCTTATAAAGGCGGAAGGCCAGCAACACGGCGTCGAAGTGCACTTCGATCGCGTCGAGCTGGATACCACCTCCAAAGACACTGACTTCCGGCTCAAGAACAAGCTGTTCGCAAACTTCTACAATTAGAAGCTCTTAATCAAATCCAGTCACTCGCACTAAGTGGAGCGCACCGCTCTAAGACATTTCCGAACCTTTTCCGTACTTCTTTCGTCTAAAACTACATGGAGCGCATAAGACAGGCGGAACAACTATATAGGGAGGCGTTCGCCGAGTTTGCAAAGAGAGCGCAGTATGTACAAGCGCTTACTGAGCAACAGAATGCCGACCCACGCGCGCTCGAAGCGGCATTACTGGAGCTCGAGCGTGCGCATGTCCAACACAACCTGCGCCGCGACGAATGGGTGCAGCAACTGCTCCCGGGCGCGTTGAAGCCGAGCGATGTTGAACGCGCCCACGAGGACTGCGTTCGCTCCATTGCCGGCTTGCTGTGGGAAAACGCCGGACGCCCCGAAGGAACAGCCAGCGAAGACTGGCGTAAAGCCGAAGAGATCGTTCGCCAAGCCACCGCTGCGTAATCGCTGAAGACCGACTCAACGCAGCTCAGGCACAGACTCACGCCCCGCAGCACTTCTTGAATTTCTTGCCGCTGCCGCACGGACAGGGATCGTTGCGGCCAGCCTTCAAGGCAAGCGCAGAGAGAGGCGCGGGTTCGTTCTCTTCCACTTCATCCTTATCGTCGGTAAAGAACACCGGTTTATGCCCGCGCAGCATCAAGCGCTGGTCGAGCGCGATCCTGACCAGCTCCTCCTCGTCGGAGTCTAGTTCACCGGCCACCCACTCGATCTTTCTTAGCAAAGCGTGAATGTGACCGGGCGAGGTCTCGCCGGGAACTGCCAGCGCGTACGCAAACAACGCGGGCGTGCGATGTTTCGGGTCTTTGAAGAAGGTCTCCAAGCGCCCGGCTTCTGAGGCAACGCCGAGATAGCCAACTGCCCAGATGGCCTGATTCCTGATCTCGTCATCCGGATCGTCCAAGTGCTTAGGCGGATAACCAGAGTATCAGCGATTCATGGATCGCGCCATGGCTTTCAAACCCGCGGCGCGGCTTTCAGGGTTCTGGTATAGCTTCTCGATCGCCTGGTGGATCGCCGGGTGGTCGGACTCGTGGGACAGCGCGATCGCCGCGCCTGATTTTTCCTCGAGCGACGCATGCTCATCGGCAAGCACGGCCAGCATGGCGCGCTTGATTTCCGTTTCGTCGCTCAGGTCTCCTAGAGCCTCCCACGCAGAGCGGCGGACCTGCATCTCCGGATCGCTCTTGGCAAGCTCGATCAGCCGCGGCCGGAGCTTCAACGGAATCTCATCGTGAAAACTCCCGACCGCTTCGGCGCGGAGCTTGGCCGATGAATGACCTAGCATCGCGAGAAGCTCGTCTTCATCAAGCTCCTCGAATTCGGGCGACGCTTCCTTGGGATAATTGCGCCAAATGTCGTACGGCTCGAGCGGAGCCTCGCCGATGTCCGGCTGGTTGGAGGAGAGGGAACGGATGGCGGATTCCACGTAGCCCCGCGTCCTTGAATCGGAGGCCGGGACTCTCGCAAGCGCAGTCTGGAGCGCGGGCAGCGCTTTCGCATCGCCGTAGACTTCGAGCGCCAGCGCCCCATCCCAGGGTTCCTCATCGAGCCTGCGAATCAAGGCTTCGAGGATTCGCGGATTGCGGACGTGCAGCGATGCGAGTAGAAATGGAACATCGCCGGGGTCATCCCTAAGCTGGCCCAACAAAGCGAGCAACGGCTCGACCGCCGGCGCACCCAGCTCGACGAACGCTTCGATCAGCTCATCGCTCACGTTGTCCGTTTCACGGCGGACTAATTCGATCAAAAACGGCGCAGCCTCCGGTGTCCGGAGATAGCGGAAGATGTCGAGCAGGACGAGATCGAGATCGACGACGCTCTCAGAGCGATCTTCAGCCGCAAACCGCACTAGGTCCGGCAATGAGCGTTCTGGACTATTGAGCAGCGCGTGCAAAAAACGGCGATCGACGCCGACGTAGCCGTGCGCGGCCGCTTCGAGCAAGTTGTAAGCCGGAGTCGCGGAGTACGCGTCCGGCGCCAGGATTAAATCCGCGCGAACTATTCGGATTCCTTGATAACGTTAAGGGTGATTTCGGCCGTAACCTCGCGGTGCAGCCGCAGAGGAATTTTGAACTCGCCGAGCGATTTGATTGGCTCGTCCAGAACAATCTTCCGGCGCTCGATGGTGTAGCCCTGTTTTTCGAGCGCCTCGGCGATGTCCTTGGAGGTCACGGAGCCAAAGAGCTGATCGTTCTCGCCGGCCTTCTGCGCGATGGTGATGTTCACGTTGGCCATCAGCTTGCCGAGATCTGCTGCGTCGGCGGCGAGCTTGGCTTCTTTCCTGAGATGAGCTTGGCGTTCC
>DASQJA010000089.1:0-23140 GCA_035631275.1 Bryobacteraceae bacterium | reverse complement strand
GATTGCGGTCGGCTTGCAGCGTGTGGGCCGCTCGGGCCACTGGATTGGCGCCAAACCTCAGGGCCGCTTCTTCGCCACCACGCGCGACGAATTGATTGAGTGCGCCGCGCTGGTTCGCGCTATCCGTCACGGCGCGCTCGACCGGCTCGAAATCCCCGCCGCGCCACTCGACATTCTTGCGCAGCAAATCGTCGCCGAGACCGCGGCGCGCGATTGGGCCGAGGAGGAACTATATGAGCTGTTTCGCACCGCCTACCCTTACCGCGACCTAGATCGCGCCACATTCGACTCCATCGTGACGATGCTTTCGGAAGGCATCACCACGCAGCGCGGCCGCAATGGAGCCTATCTGCATCGCGATCAGGTGAACGGACGCATCCGCGGACGCCGCGGCGCCCGCCTTGCGGCCATCACCTCGGGTGGCGCGATCCCCGATAACGCCAACTACAACGTCGTGCTGGAGCCGGACGGCAAAACCGTAGGAACTGTCGACGAGGACTGGGCCGTCGAGAGCATGGCTGGAGATATTTTTCTCCTCGGCACCAATTCCTGGCGGATTAAGCGTGTCGAGCCCGGCCGCGTTCGCGTGGAAGACGCCCACGGCGCACCCCCATCGGTGCCTTTCTGGAACGGCGAAGCGCCGGGCCGCACGCTGGAATTATCCGAAGCTGTTTCCAACGTTCGCCAGGAAATCGTGCGTGACGCAAGCCAGGCTGTGAGTTTCTTGATGGCCGATTGCGGGCTGGATGAAGCCGGAGCAAAGCAAGCGGTCGGATATGTGCTGGCCGGCGTAGCCGGACTGAACTCGCTCCCCACGCAGCAAAGCGTCATTGCCGAGCGATTCTTCGACGAGGGCGGCGGCATGCAGCTTGTGATCCATGCACCCTTCGGCTCGCGAATCAATCGTGCCTGGGGGCTGGCGCTGCGCAAACGCTTCTGCCGGTCGTTTAACTTTGAGCTGCAAGCCGCGGCCACGGACAATGGCATCAACATCTCGCTCACCGAACAGCATGCGTTTCCGCTCGAGCTCGTGTTCGAATTTCTGAAACCCCAGACTGTCGAGCACGTGTTGACGCAAGCTATGCTCGATGCGCCTATGTTTGCCGCGCGTTGGCGCTGGAACGCGTCGCGTGCGCTGGCGATTTTGCGATTCCAGGGCGGACGCAAAGTGCCACCGCCGATTCAGCGCATGCGCTCCGACGATCTCCTCGCGTCCGTCTTTCCCGACCAGGTCGCTTGCGCGGAAAATCTCACGGGCGAGCCGCGCATTCCCGATCATCCGTTAGTCAACGAAACAATCGACAACTGCCTGCATGAGGCCATGGACATCGAGGGCCTCAAGCGCATCCTCGAGGGCTTCGAATCGGGCGGGATTCGCAAAATCGCGATCGACACCGCCGAGCCGTCGCAGTTCTCGCACGAGATTCTGAACGCGAATCCTTACGCCTATCTCGACGACGCGCCGCTCGAAGAACGCCGCGCTCGCGCCGTCCAATTGCGCCGGACCTTGCGCAGCGACGTTTCGGGAGGAGCAGGCATTCTCGATCCGGCCGCCATCGCCCAAGTTGCTTCCGAAGCGTGGCCAGATGTTCGCAATGCCGATGAGCTGCATGACGCGCTGCTCACTTTGATCGCGCTTCCGCCGATCGAGGAATGGCGGGCGTTCTTCGATGAACTGGCCACCGCCGGGCGAGTTCGCAGCTTCGAACGGGCGGGAAAAACCCTCTGGGTGACGACGGAAAAGTTTCCACTGCGCGACGAAGCGTTGCCCGCCGTGCGCGGCTGGATGGAGTCGCTCGGTCCAGTGAAGATCGCAACGCTAGCTGAAACTCTCGCGCTTTCGTCCGAAGCCATCGAAACGGCGCTTTATCGACTTGAGTCCGAAGGCCAGGTCATGCGCGGCCGTTTTCATCCTGACCTGCCGCAAGATGAAACCGAGTGGTGCAATCGCCGGATTCTGGCGCGCATCCATCGGCTGACGCTGGGACAGCTCCGGCGCGAAATCGAACCGGTCAGCGCGGCGCAATTCCAGCAATTCCTGCATCAGTGGCAACACGTCGTGCCCGGGACGCGGCTGCATGGCGTCGACGGGACGCTGCAAATTGTGAAACAGCTCCAGGGTTATGAAATCGCCGCGGCCGCCTGGGAGCCGGACGTGCTTGCGCAGCGAATCGCGCACTATGAGCCGGAATTTCTAGACCAGCTCTGTCTGGCCGGTGAGGTGATGTGGGCGCGCCTGTCACCGCATCCTGCCTTCGAAGATCCCGAACCGCGACGCGTCCGTCCTACACGCACGGCGCCGATCGCGATCTTTATGCGCGAGAGCGCCGACTGGCTGACGCCGCCCGAACCATCCACGCTCGCGCCAGTTTTCTCGCACCCAGCGCGCGACGTGTTGACACAGCTCGAACAGCACGGCGCGTCCTTCTTCGCCGATCTCGTACGCTCCACCGGGCGCCTGGCGAGCGAAGTGGAAGACGGCTTGTGGGAATTGGTTGCTGCGGGACTCGTGACTGCCGACGGATTCGAAAATCTGCGGGCGCTAGTCGATCCCAAACGCCGGCGCGGCGAAGGCCGCGGCAAGCTGGCACGGCCGCGTCATGCTGCAGGCCGCTGGGCGCTCGTGCGCCACTCGCAGGGCATTCAAACCACAGAAGCGCGAGCAGTCTTCTTCGCCGATCAGCTTTTGCTGCGCTGGGGCGTCGTCTTTCGAGACCTCCTCGCTCGCGAATCCCTTGCACCGCCCTGGCGCGATCTGCTGCCCGTTCTCCGACGCAAGGAAGCGCAGGGAGAAATCCGCGGAGGCCGATTCGTTGCAGGATTCAGCGGCGAGCAGTATGCGCGTCCCGAAGCACTCGAACTGTTGCGCGCCATCCGGCGCAAAGGCGCGGACGCGGCTGATCAGCTCCAGGTCGCAAACTCGGATCCGCTGAACCTGGCGGGAATCATTCTGCCCGGTCCGCGCGTCAGCACCCTGCTTCGTCGCGTGATCTAGAGCCCGATCCGGGTCGTCGACTCTACTGCTGATCGTCCGGTTTCTTCTCGCCCGGCTTGTACAATGTCGGCGCCTGGCGCTTCGGCTTTCCGTCGTCGGTAGTTGCGGCCGCAGACTTCTTCTCCGATTTGTCGGCGGCGTTGTTCAACGCCTTCCGGTCGGCTTTGTCTTTTTTATCTTCCGCCAGCAGTTCAGTGGCGCGCGTATGCTGATCTTCTTCCGACAATTCCTTGCTGTCAGACGTGGCATCGATCGCGGTCTTCAACATGAAATCGTAACGTGCAAGATCTCTTGGATTTGAATCCTGGATCTTCTGCAGCGTCGCCAGCATTTCGCCTTCGGCCGTGGCAACTTCTTTCATGCCGACCTCGATCGGCAACTTGCGCTTCAGGGCGTCGTCGGCGACGGTGTCAATCGCATCGATAATTTGTGTGTAGTCATCGAGCGAATCGTGAATCAGCGCCGACCGCCCGGGCTTGTCCTTGGCCATGTATTGCTGAATCAGGTTGATGCGCTGCTTAGCGAAATGAATGTAGAGCTTCAGGCGCGCATTCGGCTCCTGCGCTTCGCGAATCTGGTCCGCTTCGTCGGCGGTAAGAAAATCCCGTCCCTGCGCAAACGCGCCGGCGGCAAACAAAAATGCGATCAGGATTCCACGGTTCATCGCCTGCCCCTTTACGAATATCCTACTTCTTCCGGCTCATGATGTCGGCCATGATCTGATCGTGTACCTCCGACACCTTCTTTAAAACTGCTTCCACCGCCGGTCTCGACTCGTAGCCCACGTCGTCGCGAAGCCCGCGCAAACGGCGCAAAATCACTTGCAATTGCATCTCGGCGCGCTTGTAATACTTGCTTTTGTGCGGCTCCTTATGACTCTGCTGCAGCGATTCATACGATAAGTCGACGGACTTTCCCAGTTCATCTAAGGCCGCCTGCGTGCCCGGCGGGTTGGCGTCCGTGTAGGCTTTGCGCGCATCGTCGATGTCGCGATCGGCGTTAACCAGCGCGAGTTCCGATCGCTTCTCGAGGTCCGGTTCCGACTTCGCCGGACCCAGATCACCGAACGCCAACCAAATCGCCAGCAGGACGGTCACTACTTATGCAACTCCCTTTCGAGAAGTTTCGCTCTCTGGCGCGCCTTAAATTCTTCGTCCGGATTCTGGCCGTTGCTCATCGCAAGAAAGCGTTGGTAATTCGAGAGCGCGCCTTTTCGGTCATTGATTTTATCCAATACCAAAGCGCGCCAGTAAACGTGGCCCGGCCTTTCAGCTCCCAACGCTGCGACTTTATCGAGAGCCGCGAGCGCGGGTTCGAAGTTTTCCGCAAGAACCAGAGATACGGCCAACTCGCTCCAGGCCTGTGGCGAGTCCGGCTTTAGTTTTGCGGCGAGCTGAAAATCTTGCGCCGCTTCGGCGAACTTGCGCTGATCGCGCACGATCCGGCCCCGCAGCATCCGTATGTCGAAGTCGTTGAGATTCGATGCCAGCATCTGATCCACCAGCGGGAGGGCTTTGTCAGGCTGGTTGTTTTTCAGGTATGCCGTTGCGAGCGCAGCGCGATTGGCCGGCGTCGGAGACTTTGACACGGCGAATTCCAAGTGCGGGATGGCGTCGGCCGGCTTCTCGCCGCCGACCAGCAGCACACCCAAACGCTCCTGCGCCGCTGCGTTGTCCGGAAACTCCTGGTAAATGGCGATCGCCTCCTTGGCCTGTTTCTGTGCCTCATAGAGCGATCCCAGTTCGAGCAAGTCGTTGCGATACGCCGGATTCAGCTCGGCCGCTTTCCGATAGTGACCTTCTGCCTCACTTAAGTTGTTCAGCTTTGCGAGCGCGTGCGCAAGGCCGAGCTCGGCGTCCGGAGATTTCGGATCCGCCGCCAGCGCCGTCGTGAACGCCTGCTGGGCTTTGCCTGCTTCCCCGGCGCCGAGCAGCGCTGCGCCGAGATTGTAGTTCGGCCGATACTCACTCGGTTTGGCCGCGGCCGCACTGGAAAGGTAAGGAACCGCTTCGGCGCTCTGCTTCATCCGCAGCAAGGTGATCCCCAAGTTGAGATTCGCCTGGTACAGGTCTGGTTTCACCTCGAGCGTCTTCTTATAGGCCGGAACCGCTTCCGCATCTTTGCCCTGCAGGCTATACGCAAGCGCGAGGTTGAAGTACGCGGTGTAATCGTGGGGATCGTCCGCTGCGGCCTTGGTGAAATTCTCGACCGCCGCGTCGTAGCGCTTCTCATCCAGCGCCTTGATTCCCTGCTCGTAGTTGGTCTGGAAACCAAAAAAAAGAATCAGAAGGCCGGTAGACCACATACTTCAAATCCTATTTTCTCGCACCTGACGTTCGGAACCGGCAAGCTCAGCCGGCAGCAATGAGCGATTCAAACGTTCCTCGAATGCCTTAAGAGCCTGCAGCACGTCCGCCCGTCGCTGCATCATTCCACTATGCCTTGCGATGCCGCTTAGTCGTGGATCCGGTTTGTACATTGCAGAATGCTCGATTTCCCTGAAAAGGCCAGTGAGGATCGACGTCACTTGATATTCGCCCTGATCCGGGTGCTCGCCTCGGTGTGGCCGCGAAACTTGAAGGCAAGCACGTCGCCACCCCCTTTATCGGATCGCCTTCCCCATTGAAAAAGTTGCGCATTGCTTGATCAGCTTGGCCGATTCTCCTCCGAGGAAACACGAGAACGCGTGAACCCGCCAGATCATTCAGCGTAGTTAAGCCGTACTGCTCCGATCGCTCCAGATCGAAAGGATGGCCTTCTTGAGACCGCCTGAGTTTTCGAACAGCGCTCTCACAGTCCTTCATCCTCGAACTGATAACTAAACGCTCATTCCTGCCTAGCTCGCATGATGGCGTTAGCAAGTCGTAGCGAATTTCTGCGTCTAGTTGTTCGGAAACGCGCCGCATTTCTGGAAGTAGATCGAAGTACTCTTCCCGGAGTCGATCCTCAATAGTTCGCTCTGAACTAGGCAAGCACCGCCTCGAGGTCCCGTCTCACCGACTCCGACGGAGCCGAGTTGAAGTAGAACCGCCACGTCCCTGTACTCGAGTTTTCGCGGACGCAAAGCTCAATCGTCTTCTCGTCGTGGTCCTCCAAACATTCAACGCTGAATACCTTTTTCGTTCGCCAATTAACGTACACTTCTCGATCCAAGTTATACGAAAATCCGGCGTCGTTCAGAATCTTTTGCTTCGCGTCCCGCGTTTTCATGGTCGCCTAAACGCATTGTAGCCAACGTCAGGCAATGCCCCGGAACCTCAGCGTGCGGCGTTCGCGGACGCTTCCTTCAAATATCGTCCCGTGTACGAATTTCGCGCCGCGGCGATTTGCTCGGGAGTGCCTTCTGCAACGATCTCGCCGCCCCGCTCGCCGCCCTCGGGGCCCAGGTCGATCACCCAGTCGGCGCTGCGAATCACGTCCAGGTTGTGCTCGATGATCAGAATGCTTCCCCCGTTCTCGATAAGGCGGCGGAATGCGGCCAGAAGCTTCGCGATGTCGTCGAAATGCAGTCCAGTCGTCGGCTCGTCGAAGATGTACAGCGTACCCGCGCAGCTGGCCTGCGAGAGATGCGCGGCTAGTTTCACGCGCTGCGCTTCCCCGCCGCTCAACGTCGTGGCTGATTGGCCGAGCCGCAAATAGCCCAGGCCCACGTCCGTCAAAATCTTCAAGCGGCTCACCAGACGGGGATGCTCGGAAAAGAACGACAGCGCTTGCTTCACCGTGAGCTGAAGGACCTCGTGAACATTCAGGCCTTTGTAGCGAATGTCCAGGATGGCGCTCTTGAAGCGCGTTCCTTTGCATTCTTCACAGATCAACTCGACGTCGGCCAAGAACTGCATCTCCACCGTGACCGTGCCGTCGCCCTGGCAGTTTTCACAGCGGCCGCCGGGAATATTGAACGAAAAATGCCCGGAATTGTACCCTCGCTTTTTCGCATCGGGTGTCGAGGCGAAGATTTCGCGGATCAGATCGAACGCCTTGATATAGGTGACAGGATTCGATCGCGGCGTGCGGCCGATTGGTGACTGATCCACAAGAACCACCTCGCGCAACAGTTCCGCGCGCTCCACGCGACGGCACGTGATCTTTTCGGCCTGCTGCGGCAATTCCTCCCACATGCCCTCTTGCGCAGGCTGCCGCAAGCGCTGCGAAAGCGATTGATAGATCACGTCGTGCACCAGCGTCGACTTCCCAGATCCCGAAACGCCTGTCACGGCCACCATGATGTTCAGCGGAATTGTGACGTCGATGCCCTTCAAGTTATGTGCCCGTGCGCCGCAGACTTTCAAGGCCTTCTTCTGATCCACGGAGCGGCGCACAGACGAATGATGCGCATGCAAATCGCCGCGCAGGTAGCGCGATGTCAGCGAGCCGTTGCGGTCCGCAATAATTTTTCCATATGAGCCTTCGAAAACCACTCTGCCGCCCAGCTCGCCTGCACCGGGGCCCATGTCGACGATGTGATCGGCCGCGCGCATCACGTCGGCGTCGTGCTCGACGACCACGATCGTGTTGCCGAGATCGCGCAGCTCTTCGAGAATCCGGATCAGCCGTCCTGTATCGCGGCTGTGCAGTCCGATGGACGGTTCGTCGAGAACGTAGCAAGCGCCTACCAGCCGCGAACCGAGGCATGTTGCGAGCTGGATGCGCTGAGCTTCGCCGCCCGAGAGCGTCGAAGCCAGACGGTCGAGCGTAAGATATTCGAGTCCGACATCGTTCAGAAACTTGAGACGTTGCCGCACTTCGACCAGAATCTTGTCACCGATGGTGGATTCTTCTGGTGTCAAAGCGATCGAAGAAAAAAACTGGCAGGCCTGAGCGATGTTCATCTTCGCGACGTCCGCGATCGTCTTCCCGCCGACGCGCACATACAGAGCTTCCCGGCGCAGCCGCGAGCCTCTGCAATCCGGGCACTCCGCATAGCCGCGATACCGGCTCAGAAAAACGCGGACGTGAACTTTGTACTTCTTGGTCTCCACTTCGGCGAAGAAGTCGCGAATGCCCTGGCGCACAACCGCCCGCTCGTCCGCCGTCAAATCGCAGAACGGAACGTTCCAGCGCACTTTTCCGCGCGACGCTCTCTTGAACTCGGCCGCGTACCATTTGTACTGTTCCTTGGTCCAAGGCTCGACGGCGCCGCCTTGCAGCGACAGCCCCGGATCCGGAATCACCAGCCCCGGATCGTAGTCGATCGTGTTTCCGAATCCCTGGCAGCGCGGGCATGCTCCCATCGGATTGTTGAAGCTGAAGAGCGCCGGCTCCGGCGGCGCAAGTTCAACGTCGCAGTTCTTACACGCGAATTTCTCGCTGAAGCGTAGCATGCGCGGAGGCGGGGCCTGCGGCGTCGCTTCCTCAAAGATGACTTCGCTCGACTCGCGATACGCGATCTCAGTCGTGTCCACCAGGCGCTGGTGCAGGTCGGGGGAAATGACAAACCGGTCCGCCAGGATGAAGAGCGGCTGCTTGAAATCGATATCCAGCAGCGACTCGGGAGTTGAAAACTCGAACACCCGGTTGTTTTGATACAGCCGATTGAACCCCTTCTTGCGCAGCTCGAACAGCTGGTCGCGTAGCGCATCCGTTGTCGACCCTTTTCGTACTGGAAACAGCGCGTACCAGCGCGAGCCCTCGGGCTGCGCCAGCATTTCCTGCGCGACGTGATCCACCGTATCGCGGCGGATCTCGCGCCCGCAATTGGGACAATGGCTTCTGCCGACCCGCGCGTAGAGCAGGCGCAGAAAATCGTAGATCTCCGTCGACGTGGCCACCGTCGAGCGCGGATTCCGCGTCGTGTTTTTTTGCCGGATCGCGATGGGCGGCGCGATGCCGGAGATCTCATCGACGTCCGGCTTTTCCATTCGCTCCAGAAACTGCCGCGCGTAGGCCGAGAGCGATTCCACATAGCGGCGCTGCCCCTCGGCGTAGATGGTGTCGAAGACTAGCGACGATTTCCCGGAGCCGGAGACGCCAGTAACAACCGTCAGTTTGTTATGCGGGATCTCGAGTGATACGTTCTTGAGATTGTGGACTCGCGAGCCACGGATGAGAATCGAGTCTTCCAAGAGAGTAACAGGGAGAAGCGGGCACCCAGACCGCTGCTAATTCGATTATCTCAAATGTGTCAAACGACGTCTCCCCAAAACAGATGTCCCGATTGCGCGGAATTTACGCTATAAAATGCAGCAACGGAGGAAAATTGACCATGCGCACTTTCATGTTGGTGCGAGTTCCCGTCATCTTCCTGTTGATCCTGGTCCTGCTAGCGTCCCTCAGCCTCTTCTCCGGGATCCAGCCTACATTTCTCGGGTTGTTCACACTCGAGACGTTTGGCAGCATGTTTCTCGTCGCGCTGGCAGCCTGCTCGATTTCACTGGGGGCGACGGCCTCCATCAATCTCGTCCTCGCACACGGCAACGAGCGCACGAGCCGGAAGCCTGAATTCCCGCCAGTTTATCCCCAGTACGAGCCTAAGCTCTGGCTCTATCTGCTGTGCCAAGTCCCGGCGATCTTTTTCGTTGCTTGCTGTGTGCGTTTGTGGCCGCACGCTTGGATCAGCGCGGTCCTGGCGATCGCGGCTGGATGGGCGGCGGCGCATGTGGTCCTTGCTCTTGCGGTTATCGGGGAAATCCTGCTTGCTGATCCCTGCTCTGAGTTGCCGAACATGCTGGTTCTCCCACTGCCGCAGCAATTGCGCGACGAGGGAAAGCTCGCCGAGCGGCTGCTCGCAAGCGATCCGCTTCCCTGGGCGCGACGTCTGACTGACTGGTTCGCCAATCTGCTCGCCAACTACGCGCTCCCGCTGCTGCCCGGCTACCTCTACTTATCCGGAAACCAATTCAAGCTGTATCCAGGAATGATTCTCAACGCGGTGTTTTCTTTCATTGCGGTTGTGCTCTGGGTGCTCTTGATTTGGTACGCCGTGAGTGCCGCCTCGCTCGCGTTCGTGCTCTTGGCGCTTCTGATCTTCCTTCTGCTATTTGCGGGCGCGGCATTTTTTCTGGACCGCTATCGTTTCCCGCTCAGCCTGGCCGTGCTCGCGTATGCGCTGCTGGTGGGAACGTCCCCAGGCACGGATCACTTGTACCGTGTAGACAAACCCCAACAAGGAGATCGCGTGCCGGAATTCGCCAAGCCATGCCAGGTGCTGAGTAACGTCGGCACGCCAGTAGTGATTATGACCGCCGGGGGAGGTATTCAGGCGGCCGCATGGACGACGCAGGTGCTCGCGGGCTTAGAGGCGCGGGCGAAAAGCGAGGGAGTCCCGTTCTCAAATCGAATCGTGCTGATCAGCAGCATATCCGGCGGATCTGTCGGCGCTTATTACACAGCAGTCGCCTATCACGACGCAGCAACGAACCATGGCCCGGTTTCGCTCGAGCAGGCGCGAGATTCGGCGCTCCAGCCCGCGCTCGACGAGATTGCATGGGGATGGACCGGGCCGGATTTGATGCGCGTGTTTCTTCCCTACGCCTGGCACTCCGACGTTGATCGCGGATGGGCGCTCGAGAACAAGTGGGACCAGATTGCCGGCGCAGGCGATTTCTACCTCGACGATCTGGCGAAGGACACAGGCCAAGGCGCTGCACCTGCTTTCATCATGAACGCAACAGCGATTGAGGATGGAACACCGTTCATCTTTACCAGCACCGCATTTGGCGAAAGCGGACCGAGAGATCCTGCGCTTCTGCGAGACGTGAAGGAGTTCAATCAACAGAACCATCACCAGCTGCGGGTTCGCGTCTCCACGGCTGCACGCCTGTCGGCGTCTTTTCCCTACGTGGCGCCGGCCGCGAGGAGCAACGGACATCCACTCGCGCCCGACTATCACCTCGTGGACGGCGGTTACTACGACAACTTCGGGATCCGTTCTGCGCTCGACTGGCTGACGGAAGCCAATCTCGAAGGCGCGGTGAAGCCGGACAAGATCGCGCTGGTTCAAATTCGCTGGGGCGACCCAGCGGATGTGGGCGGATCGATACAGGGATGGAGTTATCAAGGTTCGGCCCCGCTTTCTGGCGTATTAAACGTCCGCAGTCAGGGCCAGCTTCGCGATGACGACGTCGCGTTGCAGGTATTCCACGGAACTGGAAGGGGGCGACCGATTTTCAGTTTGCCTACAACGGGGTGAAAGGATGTGAAAAGCAACCGTTGTCATGGAAATTCACGACGGCACAGAGGGATTGTCTGGCGACAACCTGGAGCCACGACCAAAAGATCATGGACGAGGCCACACGGCTCGTAGAGTTCCTAAAATGAACGCCCAATTGAGAGCGCGGATTCTGTTCCTCGTCAGCCTAGCGGCGGCCGCATTTTCGATCGTCACGATTTGGGACACGCGCACAGCCGCGTTCACGAAGGACCACGCGGAGGTCAAGCTCTACAACCAAGTAGTGGAGCTCGAAACGCCGCGCAACGCGCAATCGGTTCGTGATCTCATGCAGCACGGGAACGGCGTAGTGGAACCGCTCCAGCGGAAACAATATTTGGTCGGACTCGGCCGTGACAACATCTTTCTGTTCCTCTATCCGCTCCAGTTGATCGCGCTGATTGCATTTGCGTGGCGCGCACATACACGAGCGCCGGTGAAAGCGCTTCTTACGCTCGGCGCGCTCACAATCGTGGCCGGTGGATTCTGCGATTGGCAGGAAAACCAACACATGGTACGGCTCTTGAGCTACGACTTAGCGCAGTCCGTGATCGATGCGACGCGACGATGGTCGGTTGCGAAGTGGTCGCTGCTCGGCATCGCTTATTTCGCGGCCGGAACCGCGCTGAATGGATACATCCACAAGCCGCCCACTGGTAACGAATCTGAGCTGCCTCCCATGGGTCCGTGGCGCCTACGAACTATTACAGCCGCGTTCGCAGTCGCCGGGATCTCCTCGCTTTGGGGCGCGGTGTCTTTCCTATGGCAAGGAGACTTTCGCCGGCTGTTAGAAACGAGTGTTCTGAGCGCATCCGTCGCCGTGCTGGCGTGCGCGACGTTCCTGTCAAAGCGACCGAATCGAATGCCTGAGACCTAGCCGGATTTACTCGTGTTCGTGTTCGTCTTCCTCATCATCGTCGTCGCAACAGCACGGGTAGCCTTGCTGGCAACACGCCTCGCGATGCGGTTTGTCGCAACAGCCTTTGCGGCAGTCGTCACAGTGCTCCTTGCAGCACGAATCCCAAATCGTGTAGGCCTGCACCTCGACGCACTTCACCGGCGTCAACGGATCGTCGCTCTCGATGATCAGCTCGCATAGACGCGCGCATCGCTCGACGGCGTGATACTGAATCACCACAGCCAGACACGAGCCTGGATGCAGCGTGGCCGGGAACGGATTATGCAGTAGCTTCCAATAGCGGCTCTTGCGCTTGAAGTGGACGCTGGTCACATGCAGCGCACAATCGCCTGTGTTGCAGATTGACAGCGTACGATCGGCGCAGCAGCACGCGTTCACGCCGCCAAAAGTAGTAGAGCCGGCGATCGTCAGCTTGCCCGGCGGCGCTTCGCCCGACACCTGAACACTGATCGGGCTAGCCGGATCGTTGCTCGTCACCGTGATCGTTCCTGACTTGGCGCCGAAGCTGGCGGGCTGAAAACGAATCGGCACCGGCAGCGCATCGCCGGGACCAATCGTGATCGGGTACGAGATTACTTCCGGCGCGATGAACTCAGCAGAGCTCGAACTGATGGAATCGATCGTCAAGGTGCACTTGCCGCTGTTCGTAATAATCAGCGGCTCATCCCTAAAGGACCCGACACACACCTTTCCGAAGCTCCCCGTGTCCGCGATGATTAAGTTCGCCTTGGGCGCAGGCGCGACGCCTGATACCGACACGGAATGGAATCCCGCAGGATCGCTGCTGAAAATCGTGACCGTGCCGAATTTTGCGCCGAAACTCGAAGGTTGAAAGCGGATGACAACGTCGATGGAGTCGCCGGAGTCCACGACAAGCGGGTACGAAAGCACGCCCGGCGCTTGGAAATCGCCTGTCGCAGTGATGCCGGTTATCGACAACGGGCATAGCCCGGTGTTGTTGATGGTAAGTAGTTCGTCCGCAAACGAACCAACGCATACGTTACCGAAGCTGCCGCTGTTGGCGATCGCGGTCGCAATCTTCCCGGTACCCAGCGCGCCAGTCGCGGATACATCGACGAAAGGCGCACCCAGATCATTGCTGATGATGCGAATGGTCGCTGTTTCGGTCCCGCTCGCCACGCTGGGCGTGAACTCCACGGTGAAATCCACCTCTTCGCCAGGACCGATCACCAGCGGAGTCGCTGGTGTCGGCAGCACTGTGAAATCAGTAGAACCAAGCAAGCGCTGCACGCTGGTGATTACCAGGTCAGCCGCGCCTACGTTGTAAACTTCGAGCGTCAGGTATTTCGGACCCGAGCAGACCGTGCCGAACGTGAGGTTGTCCTCGAGATTGATGGCGATCGAAGGGCCCGTCGGCTTGACGAATCCGAAGACGCCGCGACCGTAAGTCGCAGCCCGCAGAGCGCCAGCCTTGGGGTTGAACGCGAGATCGAACACCGGCACGCGTGGAAAGTGGATGTCATCGAGAACCGACCACGACGCGCCTCCATCCACGGAACGGATCACCCCAAGATCCGTTCCGACATAAAGCGTGGTCGGCGTCGTCGTGCCGTCCACCGCAATCGCGCCACACGGCACATCTACGGCGGGAGAAATGTTAGCCCACGACGTTGCCGCCACGCTGGTGCGGAACACGTTCTGCCCCGTACCGGCATCGAACCCGTTCATCACCGCGTAAATGATGGTCGGATCCACTGGATCGAACACGGCGCGTGCCACGTTGCGGTTGGGCAGATTCCTGGAGATGTCGGTAAACGTAACGCCCGTTGGGGGTCCCACAGTAGTGGCCTGCGCGTTGGTGGAGACGTAAACCTTGTTGCCCGCCGCAATCACCACGTTGCTTCCATTTGCAGGCGCGACGTCTACGTTGCCGCTGGTGCCCGGGGTGAAAATGATGCGCCACGCACCGCCTCCCTGCCGCTGCCACAAGTTTTGCAAACCGCTCGCGTAGAGAATCCCGGTCGCGCTGGGATCGGCCGCAAGCTGCGTTAGAAAAAATGAGCCAGTATCGGCGGGAGTCCACGGCGGAGTTAAGTCAGTCGGAAATGTCTGGCCATCGTCAGTCGACTGCCGAACCGAGCTCGCCGGCCCTCCGCTGGTCCCGTAGAGCACGCTACTGCCGTCGTAGGCCACGTCCCAACCGTCGCCGCCGAAAGTCGCGTTCCATGCCCGACTCACCGCACCCGCCGTCGTCTGAAGCTCGTTGTCCTGCAGTGCACCGGCCGTGACCGACGCGCCCGCGTCAGGCTTCAGCGCGATGTTGTAGAACAAACCGCTCTGCAGCCCGCCGGCGTTAATCGAATTCCACGTCGAGCCGCCGTCGGTGGACACATCGGCGCCTCCGTCGCAGCCGCAGTAGATGATGCTCGGCGGTCCGCCGGTCTGAGGCACCACCGTCCAGGTATGCGTGTCCGCATGCCCCACGCTCATTCCCGTAAAAATCGCACCGGAGTTGGTGGACTTAAACTGAGCCAGGCACCCGTAGTAGATGGTGTCGGTGTTCCCATCGCCCGGCGATGCCGGATCGACGGCCATATCCAACGCATACCCGCCATACGTCCCGCCCGAAAGCCCGGTCGACGCCTGCTGCGCCCACGTCCCGCCTTGATCCTTACTGATGAAAATCGGGATCGGATCGGGCGGCGGACCGCTATAGGTACTCGACAGCGCCACGTACAGCACCTGAATGCCTTTGACGTTGGGCGGCGAAGTAGGCGGAGCCAGCGCAACCACCACGCGCACGAAATTTCCCGTGGCGCCCAATGCGGCTTTCACTACTGGCGTCGTCGCACTCAGCGTTTGCGTAAACGTGCGGGCGCCATCCTTCGAGCGAAACACGCCGACGCCCGAAACGCCTGCGTGAAGAATGCGCGCATTTGGCGGCGTCGACAAATCCAGCGCAAGCGATCTCGTGTCGCCATTCAGCCCCGTGGCTTGAGTCCAATCCAGGCCGCCGTTATTTGAAGTAAAGACACCGCTGGTCGAAGCGAGATAGATGACGCCGTTCGAGGGATCGACGATGATGACGTTGATCGACTGATTGACGAACTGCGTCGCGTTGCCGGTGTTGCCCGCCGGATATCCCGAGCCGAGCGCGATCCAGCTTGCGCCCCCGTCGGTCGACTTGAACAGGCCGGCCGTCGGCTGGTGAATCGTGTCCGGCTCGGCGCTTCCCACGCGCCCGCTTGTTCCGACGTAGATTACGTCGGTGTTCGCGGGATCGATGCCGATTCCGGCCGGCTCGCCGATGCCGAGCGCCGGCTGATGGTCGAAGAGCGGCGTCCACGTTGTGCCTGCGTCCGCGCTGCGCCACACCCCACCCTGCGCTGTGCCCAGATAAATTACGTTTTGGTTATTCGGATTGACTGCGATCGCCGTAACGAGACCGTTGTCCTGACGGCCGCCTTCCTGCATGGGACTCGGACCGATAGGAGCCCACACTGTTCCCTTAAGACTCATTTGTCGTTGTCCTTCTCGAGGGAGTGTCCCTGATGTCCCGGTTTCTTTTTAGGTGCGGGTGGATCCGTCGCGGGAGACGATACGGCGCCGGGCAGTGTTCGCCACTGCTGGAGAGCCTTCGCGTAGCGTTCCGCGTTCGGCGGCGGGCTCCCTTCCCAGCGGCGCGCGATGATCGAAGCGTGGCGTCGCGGGTCGTCGCCACCCTCCTCGCGTTCGTGTTCATGTTCATGGCCGTGTTTGCGATCGTGTTTGCGATCGTGTTCGCGGCCGTGTTCGCGTTTGTGCTCGTGCTCGTGATCGTCCTGACGTGGCGGCTTAGGCATGGTACAGCCAGTAAACTCGCAGTTTTTCCGCGAGTCAATGCTTTCGGTAAGTGGTCGCGTTTTTTCGAGTACTATCCCGCATACGCCGGTGCGCGCTTTACTAAGTGAAACGCCTGATGCCCGAATCGCACTCATCATGGGCGGATCTGCTCGGGCCTCGCGATCATTGATCTTCGCGGCCAGCCAGCGCCAAAAGAGCCTAAACTAAAAGTATGGGTGCTGCGAAGACTCTGCTGACGGCCGAGGAATTCGATAACTACCCGTTCGAGGAAGACAAGCTCTACGAACTCGATGAAGGGGAGTTGATCGAGATGACGCGTCCCGCTTATCAGCCCAATCGGGTGCTGATGAAGCTGACTGGCGAGCTTTTCAAATTCTTCGACAGGAATCCAATCGGCGAATTGTTAAACTCCGAGAATCTCTACGCACTGTCTCCAAACACTCGCCGGGCTCCCGATATCGCGATCATCCTGGGGGATCGCTCCCAAGAGTTGCGCGATGTCAAAGTGATCCCCATCATCCCCGAGATCGCTGTCGAAGTGCTCTTACCTTCTGAAACCACGCGCATGATTCACCGCAAAGTGAAGCAGTACTTCGCGGCCGGCGTGAAAGAGGTGTGGCTGGTGGATCCGGAAGCAAGTGAGGTGGAAATCTGGACCGGACGCTCCCTTCGAGAGCCCGTGCTGGCGGACGCCGGAACGCTCACATCGAAGTTCTTGCCGGGTTTCGAGCTTCGGCTTCAAAAACTGTTCGATTAGAGCCGCCGGAGGTTGCCGCGATTCCCCGGAATGCCTGGACGCATCTTCCTTTCCGCCGAGTGGCGCGATCTCGTGATGCTCAATTACGAGGTCGATCCGAATCTCCTCGCCAAATACGTCCCGCCCGGGACCATTCTTGACTCCTTCGACGGCAAAACGTACCTCAGCCTCGTCGGCTTCCGTTTTCTCCGCACGAAACTCTTCGATCGCCTGCCCGTTCCTTTCCACACTGACTTCGAGGAGGTGAACCTGCGATTCTACGTGCGCCGCAGGGAGCGTCAGGAAGACCGCCGAGGCGTCGTCTTCATCGCCGAGATTGTTCCCAAGCGGGCGGTCGTGCAATTCGCGCGCCTCGCCTACGGCGAAAACTACGTCAGGCTTCCAATGGGACACTCGGCCGTCGCCAACGCCGGAACAAAAGCGGTCGAGTACCGATGGCGCCTGAGCGGTAGCTGGTGCAAACTGCACGCGCAGTCGGCCGGTGTCCCTGCTACGCCGAGCGACGGGAGTCTCGAACAGTTCATCACCGAACACTACTGGGGTTATTCGAAGCAAGCCAACAGCAACACAGTCGAATACGAAGTGGCACACGTGCCCTGGAATGTTTGGACCAGCTCGTCGGCAGGCTTTGAGGGCGATCCGACTGGCATCTACGGCCCACAGTTTGCTGAGGTTCTCAACCGCCGGCCGGATTCGGCTTTCATCGTTGACGGTTCGCCGGTCACGGTTTTCAACGGACAAAAGATCCTCCAAACCAAACATGGCCAGTGATCCGGGTGGAACCACGAACGGCGCGATCCGCTTCACTCCGACCGCAGCGCGACAACAGGATCAATCCGCGATGCACGACGCGCCGGTGCGTACCCTGCCGCGATCACCGCGACTAACATCGTCGCCACTGCCGTCGCCATCGACGCAGGATCGCCCGGCTTGACGCCGTAAAGCAACGATCCCACGAGGCGCGACGCAGCATACGTCATCGGCAACCCGATGGCGAGCCCGACTGCGACCAGCATCGCGACTTGCCCCATAATCATCCACATCACGCGGCCGCGAGGCACGCCCAGCGCCATGCGAATCCCGATCTCGCCCGTTCGCCGCGCCACCATATATGACATCGTCCCGTACAACCCGACGCACGCGATCGATAGCGCGAGGAGCGCGAACCCGGCGGAGAGCCGCGCAAACAGAATTTCGTCCCCGATGTGCTGCTCGATCCGTTGCTCCTGGCTGGCGAGGTTTGTTACCGGCACTCGTGCATCGGCTTCATGCACAATCTCTCGCACCGAACCCGCGTACTTTAGCGGATCGCCAGAAGTTCGTAGCAAGAACGTCATCTCCTCTACCGGCACGCCCAGATTCTGATCGAGGGGCAGATAGACTGTCGCCGGAAAATTCTCCTCGATGCGATTGTACATGGCGTTCTTCACCACGCCGACCACTTCCATTTCGACCGGTTTATCGTCCATCCCGAAGCTGACCAGGCGATCGCCCACTGGGTTCTGGCCTGCGAGGTTGGCCTTCACCCATGCTTCATTCACGATCGCTACCGGCGCCGATCCCGCCCGATCGTGTTCGTCGAATACGCGCCCCGCGATCAGCGGAACGTTCACCGTCGAGAAGAAGTGCGAATCGGCCTGCAAGACATGAGTGTTCTCCCAGCCGTCGAACGACCCATGACCCGTGGGAGCATGCTCCGGCTTCGGATGCCCTAAAGGGACGACGGCCCAACCCCACGCTCCATCGCCGATCAGCGCTGAGTCTGCCTCGGCCACGGAGACTACACCGGGAATCGTCGACAAGCGATGCTCGATCGCACGATAAAACGCGGGAAGTTCGCCAGGCCGATGGCCGACTTGCTTAGCGTTCAGCTTGAACACGAGCAAGTTCTCCCGCCTGAACCCGACGTCGAGCGACTGCAGCTTAGACAACGTCCGCACGAACAATCCCGCGGCTGCTACAAGCACCACCGAAATTGCGATCTGGGCGATCACGAGCACCTGACTCAAACTGAACGGCGCTCGCCGGCCGCGAGGTTCCGCAGTTCGCGATTCCTTCAACACAGGCATCACGTCTACACGCGTCGCCTGAAGTGCAGGCGCGAGTCCGAACAGGACGCCGGTGATTATCGTCAGCGCGCCAGTTACGGCGAGCACGTGCCAGTTTAGCTCTGCGCGTATGGTGAAGCTCGTTCCGCTGGCGAGCATCGCACGCAGCACTGGCACGCTCCAATAGGCGACCACCACGCCGGCCGCCCCGCCGATCGATGCCAGCAATACGCTTTCGGTGAGCAACTGCCGGATGACGCGCGATCGGCTCGCGCCTATGCTCAACCGCACGGCTATCTCACGCCGCCGAGCCGTCGACCGCGCCAACAGCAGATTCGCAATATTGGCACACGCGATCGCCAGAATCAGCGCGACCATTGTCATCAACGTGACTAAGGCGTCCTCGTAGTTGCGTCGCATGCGGTCGCCACCGCGCGCGCCTTCCGACAAAAGAAACTTCGGCAAATCTGCCCGCTGCTCATCATTCTCGGCCGTCGAAGCAACCCAATTCTCGAAGACCGGCCCGACCTGAGCCTGAGCCTCCTTCAGTGTTACCCCCGGACGCAGCCGTCCCATCATCTCCATCCAGTAATAGTGGCGATCCAGATAGCGTGCTTTGGATCGTTCCCCTCCATCCCGCGGATCGAGCGCCATGTCGGCACGCAGCGGCAGATAGAATTCGGGTGCCGATCCTGAGTCCACGCCGTAAAAGCCTGGCGGCGTGACACCCGCAACTGTGAACGGCAGACTGTTGAGGAAGATCTTTTGACCTGCGGCGCGAGCCACATCGCCGAACCGCCTTTGTGCGAATCCGTAGCTCAGTACGACGACATCGGTGCCGGCGCGATCGTCGTCCGATGCGATCAACCGTCCGGCTTCCGGAGCGACACCTAGCCCACGGAAGAAATCGCCGGACACGTACTCCCCGCTTGCGACTTCTGCCTCGCCACCGATCATCACTGTAAGCTTGCGAGATGGATGATACGCGAAAAGCGTTGAGAACACGTTGGTAGATTTCTGCAGCTCCTCAAACGCCGGATAAGGGAAGATTCCGCCGACGCGCCCGAGCTTGGGGTCATCATCGAAGTGTCCGCTGGCGCCTTGTACGACGGAGTCAGCCTTGCGGCCAATCTGCGAATGCCACTGAAGTAACGCCAGTGATCGCGGATCGCGGACCGGCAGCCAGCGCATGATCACGGCGTCCATGAAGCTGTAAATTGCGGTGTTCGCGCCGATTCCCAGCGCAAGCGACAGCGCCGCGAGCGCGGTGAACGCGGGATTTTTCAGCATCGTCACTGCGTAGCGGACGTCCTGCAATAGTTGCTCGATCCAGATCCATCCCCACATCGCGCGCGTATCCTCCTTGATCAAACCGATGTTTCCCAGATCCCGCCGAGCCGCATCGTAACCGCGCCCTTCGGCTTCTTCCTCCAAATGGAACGCGAGCTCGTCTGCCAACTCCTCCTCGCGCCGCCTCCGTCGACAGAGCCAGAGAAATTTTCGAATAATCGCGTTCATGAGCGTTCACTCGCTGCTAAGATCAGCCCCATCGCGCGCACGAAGGCATCCCATTTCGACCGTTCGCTCGAAAGTTGTTTTCGCCCCTCGCGCGTCAATTTGTAGTACCGAGCCCGCTTGCCTTTGTCCGACAACTCCCAGCTCGCCTCGATCCATCCCTTCGCCTCCAGCCGATGCAGAGCTGGATACAGGGACCCGGTTTCCACTTGCAGCAGCTCCTCTGAAGTTCTCTGGATGTGCTTTGCGATCGCATGGCCATGTGCCGGGCCGGCAATCAGAGTCCGCAAAATCAGCAAATCGAGCGTCCCCTGCAGCAAGTCAAGCTTCCGGTTCATTGTGTAGCCATTCTACTCTACATTTAGTAGACTGTCTACAGCAGATCTGGTTAGCAGACTGCTGCTGCGCTCGCGCTCACGCGTTTCCTCGAACACATTATGTTCAGCGGAGGAGCCGAATGAAGCTTAGGCATCGCCGCGGTCCAATTAACATGCCGGTCGAAGAGACCCCAATAGGAAATCTCATGTCAACTCCCCGGCGAGAATACGCGGTTTGCGAAATCTCGAAGGCAAGCTAACGTGCAACGTTTTCGGGGTCGTCCTATTGGCGGCGGGCAACGCGTCCCGCATGGGCTGCGCCAAGCAGCTTCTGGATTTTGGCAGAAAGGCCCGGGTTGCGCCATGCGGCCGAAGTGGCATTGGGATCCTCTGGCCATTCCGTCATCGCCCTGCTTGGGTCGAGTTCCAGCGAACTCCGTCCAATCCTCGCCAGATTACCTCTCATCATTGTTGAGAATCCCCGCTGGGCCGAAGGCATGGGAACGTCGATCCACGCTGGCATTGAAGAAGCCGTCCGGCAGAACCTCGACGGCGCCATCCTCGCCTTGGCCGATCAACCGCTGATCACGCCCGCAATCCTCGACCGCCTGATCCACACCCATACTCAAATCGGGCAACCGATCGTCACGTCCAGTTACGCCGATACTGTCGGTGTTCCGGTCTTCTTCGTGCGAGTTTTTCCCGGCGTTGCTCGCGCTCAAACCTGAGCAGAAGTGCAAAGGACTCATCCTCGCCAACTCCACATGCGCGGTTCACCTTGCTTGCCCCGAAGCCCAAGTGGACGTGGACACTCCGCAAGACTACGAGCGTTTAACTTCTGGTGCGCTAGCCGCGCCTTAGTGCCGAAATCTATTTCTCGAGAACATTGCGGCCCGTTTTTCCCAGGCTGCTTTGTAGCGCACCACACACCTTCTGAACTACGATAGATCTGATGGGTAACGTTTTCGACCAAGTTGTAACCACCTGCGCCCTGCTGGCGACGACCGCCTTTCTGGCCGCGCCGCTCGCCGCACAAACGTATCGCGCACCCCGCCTGCCCGGCGGCCAACCCGACCTCAATGGAATCTGGCAAGCGCTGAATGAAGCCAACTACGATCTCCAAGCGCACATGGCGCAACCCGCGATGGCGCTGCAAAAGGGCCCATACGGCCCCGTCCCAACTGCACCAGTCCTCGCATTAGGCGCGGTAGGCTCGGTGCCGCCTAGCTTAGGTGTCGTGGAGGGCGGCGACATCCCCTACAAACCCGAAGCGCTCAAGACCAAGCAGGAGAATGCCAAGGATTGGTTGAATCGCGACCCCGAAATCAAGTGCTACTTGCCGGGCGTCCCCCGTGCCACCTACATGCCTTACCCGTTCCAGATCGTGGAAAGCAACAACGCGATGACCCTCGTCTATGAGTACGCCGGTGCCGTGCGCAACATTTATCTGAAAGACCCCGGCCCGGCTCTGACCGACTCCTGGATGGGCCAGTCCGTCGGACACTGGGAAGGCGAAACGCTGGTCATCAACGTCACCGACATGAATGAAAAGACCTGGTTCGACCGCGCTGGCGATTTTCACAGCGATAAGCTCAAAGTCACCGAACGCTACACGCGCACCAGCCCGGACACCATCGCCTACGAAGCGACCATGGACGATCCCGACACTTTCACTCGTCCCTGGAAAATCCACATGACACTCTACCGGCGCACTGACACACAAATCCTCGACTTTAAGTGCGTTGAGTTCATCGAAGAAATGCTGTATGGTCCTTACAGGAAGCACCCGCTGAGTAAGCAATAAAGCCTGCTCGGTAAGCAACAAAGGAGGTTCGTTATGCGGAATCGATCCCATGGCCTTGCTGCGCTGCTCGGTCTGGCAGCTATCTCATTCATCGCCGTCCCCGTGATGGCGCAAACCGCGGCGAAATCCAATATCAAGCGCATGCCCGATGGGCAACCCGACCTCCAGGGCACCTACGATCTCGCAACCATGACACCTCTCGAGCGTCTGCCCGGCGATCCGCCGGTCCTGACGAAGGAGCAGGCCGAAAAACTCCAGAAGGCGGAAATGGCTCGCAGGAAATCCGACGGCGGCTCGCTGCCAGGAGTCGGCGGCGCACCTGCAAAGCCGACAACCTCATTTTTTGAGCTTCTCGAACGCGCAGGCGGCGGCGACGTTGGTGGCTACAATCGCCTGTGGCTGAACCAAGGGACGGCTTACACGGTCGTCGACGGCCAGATTCGGACCTCGATCGTCATCGATCCTCCGGACGGGCACGTTCCGCCGTTCAACGCCGCAGCAAAGAAGCGTCGCGCGAACGCGTTCGGACTGCCCACCTCCGACCAGGCTGAGGACAGTAAACAAGACGTCGCCGCAGCCACTCGCCGTGGAGAATACGACAATCCCGAACAGCGGCCCCTCAGCGAACGCTGCCTGCTCGGCTTCGGTTCTACCTCTGGTCCGCCCGCTCTGCCTGACTACTTCTACAACGATATGCACCAGATCGTGCAAACTCCCGACAACATCATGATCCTCACGGAAATGATTCACGATGTACGCGTGGTTCGCATGAACGCGCAGCATCTGCCGAAGCAGATCCGCCGCTGGATGGGCGACTCAGTCGGGCGCTGGGAAG
>DASQJA010000088.1:0-3165 GCA_035631275.1 Bryobacteraceae bacterium | reverse complement strand
GCGGGAAATCCGCCCGCTCGGTTTGACGCGGCGGGAACTGGAAACGCGACTATGGTGGAACTGTGAACCCACCACTTAATCGAAAGAGAGTGGATGGAAAACCTCCACCTGCAGTGCGCGCGCCAGTTCTCGACCCTACCGTTCTGTTACGTATGTGTCGGGTCGGTCACGTCATAAATACTGACCGAGGGTCGAGGAAACGAGGACGAGCAGCACCCGCCTTGGAATGCGACCACACGCCGCCGGGTTTTGCAGGAAAAGAGCTTCGCGCTAGCACGGCTGGCACTTGCTTTCTCGCACTCTGATGCCGACATTCTTTAACTGAGCGGTGCCCGCTCGGCTATTATCGCGGCAATGATCGGAGCACGCCCTCTTGCGTCAGGCGGGCGACTCTATCGGCGCTGTACCCCAGCCATGACGAAAGAATCCGTTCATTGTGTTCACCTAGGAACGGCGCCTGGAGATCGAGCCGCCCCGGAAAGGACGAGAAACGCAAAGGAAAGCCGGGAATCTGAAAATCGCCAAGGATTCGATCGTGTACCGTCTGCACGGTTTGGCGTTTCACCAGATGAGGATGCTGCATCGCTTTCTCTACCGTCAGCACCGGACCGCAAGGCAGCCGCGCCTCCCGCAGCGCGGCAATCGCAGCTTCATCGCTCGGCATCGATTGTAGCCAGATCTCAATCGCCTCGATTACTCCCACGCGATTTTTTACTCGGCTGGAAATATCGATAAAGCGCGGATCACGGCCCAATTCCGGCCGCCCCATTAGCTCGCACAGCTTGATCCAATGGTGGTCGAGCCAGGCGAATATCAGGATGTAGGCCTCGCGGCCCTTGAACATCCCCGCCGGCGCGAGGACCGAATAATGCAGGCCCGTACGTACCGGCTTGACCGTACCACCGCTTGAACTGAGTGTCTGAACCCAAACGTCATGATAGCTGAAATATGCGTCGACCAGTGAAATATCGAGATACTGCCCTTCGCCGCTGCGCTCGCGATGCAACAATGCGCATGCAATCGCCGCGAGGCCGTGAACTCCGGTAGAGACGTCGCCCAGCGCGAGCATCGGCGGGTAATGCGCTCCACCCTCTTCCCCACTCAGTGAGGTTACGCCCGCATAGGCCTGACCGATAAAATCGTAGCCAGGATCGTTCGCCAGCGGTCCGTCCTGGCCAAAAGTCGATACCGAACACATGATGAGCTTTGGATTGATTTTCCGCACGGTCTTGTAGTCGAAACCCATCCGGCCAATCACGCCTGGGGCGAAATTCTCCACCATCACGTCCACTTTCGCGATCAACTCGCGAATGATAGTTTTGGCGGCTTCGCTTCGCGGATCCAGGCACAGGCTCAGCTTGCCCCGATTCTGCTGGACGAAGTAGCCGCTGCGCTCGTTCTTCAGAAACGGCATCCCGCGCGAACGGTCGCCATCCGGCGCGAGCTCGACCTTGATAACCTCGGCGCCCATCTCCGCCATCATTTTGGTGACCGTGGGACCCGCAACAAATTGCGTGAAGTCCAGCGCCTTGTAGCCATCGAGCACGTGCTTGCGTCCATTGGTTGGCATGGTGGCAGTCCTCCTTGTCGCAAAACGATCCTTATCGCCGGTCGACGGATTCTGCCAACGTGAACTGTGAGCTGAAGGATTGGGCCAGATCGCAAACCGTCTCGAACGATCGCGCCAGACGAGCGACATCTCGAAGATGCGGGGTTACGCGAAGAAGTCAGCCGCGTTCCTGCGCGACGTCTACTCGCCGCCGCACCCGGACTCTTTCGAGGCTCGGCGTTCGTTAGTTTGGTCTTACCCCCTTGAGTATCCCATTTGTGAATTAGTACCTGCCGATCGTGACCTGCCCGCGAAAGTGATCCGATCGAGAAGATTTTCGGCCTGGTGAGGTCGGTCGCAGGTAGTGAACGCGAGCTCGCCGAGCTGCGCGTAGGTCTGGATGATGTGACTGCCGGTCATGGCCCTCTGTTCCTGCTCAGCGGCGAGCCGGGAATCGGCAAGCGTGGCTGTAAGTGTTTGCTGTGAGGCTATTGGGCTGTGCCCGAGCACTTCCATTACTACGCCCAGTGGGACGCCTTGGGCGAGCATGAGCGACGCGGCTGAATGCCGTAGGTCGTGGAACCTGATATCGGGCAATCCTGCCTTCCTTAGCGTCGACTTGAACGAGCGAAAGAGGTTTCGCGGTTCCAGTGCGGTTCCGACGCACGATACGAAAACAAGCCCGGTTTCGGGCCAGCGCGAGCCTGCGGCCATGTAGAGGACCCGTCGGCTGATAAGAAGGACCCGACCGAGGCTTGGCGTCAAATCTTGGCCCGGTGTTGCAACGAAGTTCAGGGCGAACCGCTCAATTCGTCGAGCAGCGCCTTGGCGTCCTTCAGGTCGGCGGTGTCGAAGCCCTCGGTGAACCAGTTGTAGACCTCTGCGAGCATCGCGCGCGCTTCGTCGCGACGGCTAGTATCGCGCAGCAGGCGCGCGAGGCTGGTGGTTGCGCGCAGCTCGTACAACTTTGCGCTCTGGCTGCGTGCCATCTCGATGGCTTCGTGGAAAGCGGCCTCCGCCTCACCTGTCGCGTTTGGAGTACTCTGCAGCGTCAACTCTCCCTTTAGTCGGGACAAGTCCGCGGCCCAGTGCCGCTCGCCGGTCCGTTCCATCAGTTCCTGTCCACGGCACACCACTTCGAGACCCTCATGCGCCTTACCGGACGCCTGGCAAGCTTCGGCCAGCGCGCAGTGCGCCCGAACAACTAGGCCAACGCCCGCCGCCTCCGCGCCAGCGATCGCCATACGCAGCATCGACATACCTTCCTCGACCTGGCCGGTTTTGACTAACGCCCACCCACGAAGCGGGGCCATCCGTGCCAACTGTGACACCGCTCCGATCTCGCTCGCGTAGCTCATCGCGGCATCGGTTTGCTCCAATGTTCTGCGCCCATCGCGCAGTGTCCGCTGAAGTTCCGCGTCGAAGGCCATGGCGAGAAGGCGCGTATACGACTTGGTCGCATCGCGACCTTCTCTTAGTGCGTCGCGCTCAATCTGCCACGCCTGGTCGGGAAATCCGAGGCAACATAGACACTCGGCCAGGACAAAGTTGGTGACGACATCTGGGTCGGCCAGACGATGCCAGCGCGGCTCGGAACTCGTGCGTGCAACCGCCAG
>DASQJA010000087.1:0-4277 GCA_035631275.1 Bryobacteraceae bacterium | reverse complement strand
CACCGAGAAATAGCGCTCGCGCGCGGCCTGGCGGAGTTGTAGTACTACAACGACGGCGCTAGCTGCGAACGCGATGGTGGAGACCGTGGTCGCGATCTCTGCAATAAGCTGCCAGTCTAACGCAACCATTACAATTGGACGTTATCGAGGCCAAAAGCCAAAGGCAACGCTGTTTAGAAGAGTTGCGGATCGACGAATCCGCGTTTGTATCTGAGACAATCCCCGTTCGCTGTGCCGTGCGGTCCCGGACACTTCGCAAGGATAATTTCAATGCCAGATGAGAGAAGCGAGCTTCCCGCATTCCAGTATCCACCGGGGTTCCTCATCAACTCCGGAGAATTGCGTTTTGGGTTTGCACTTTTCCCTGACAAGCACCCGTAGCGGATTAGAGTCCTGCCTATGGAAAACCAGGAGTAGAAAAATTCCGCGAAATTTTTCCTTTCACCCGACCGACCAGAGCGGATCGGCTGATCGAATCCATTCACGATTCGAAGGAGCTGCGTGAGACGACCAGTCTCGCGCGGCTCATGCGCAACACCAATCGGCGCGACGAGGCGCGCGCGATGGTCTCCGAGATCTACGACTGGTTCACCGAAGGCTTCGACACCGCCGATCTGAAGGACGCCAAGGCGTTGCTGGACGAGTTGAGCACCTGACGATGAAGTGCACGAAGTGCGGAGCCGAGAATCGCGAGGGCGCGAAGTTTTGCAACGAGTGTGCTGGGCCCATTGAGGCTTCATGCCCAAAAGTGCGGTGCGAAAAACAAACCGGGCGCCAAATTCTGCGACGAATGTGGTGCGTCGCTCGGCCCATCCGCCGCGGCATCGCCAAAGAAACAAAATGAATCATCGTTTCGAGTGATCGATCGCCGCCGCAGAGAACCTCGAAGGCGAACGCAAGATGGTCGCTGCGCTGTCCATCCGCCGACATCAAGGGCTCGAGCGAACTCGAGCAGGACCTCGATCCCAGAGGAGGCGCGCGCCTTGAGGCGTTCGCTCTTAAACTTCATCAGGGCCGGTTGAGCTACTCACCCGCAAACCACTGATCCGCGTCCTCAATGAACGCAACCGCCAGCTCGTGCCCCACCCGCACCGCGAAGCCCGCCATGTCCGCGAAGGCAACCGGGGTATCCTGGCTCAGGGCTGCGACAAGGTCGAGTCTGAGATCCTCGTCAGGCGGCAGGAAGCGCTCTGAGTAGCCCGAGAAGGCGACTGTGAGCTTGAACGCGTACAGGGCAAGCCCGAGCAGATTGGTTGCGATCCGGTGTTGCTGGTCAGCTGCATCAGTGTGATCGTATTTCATTCGCCCGCTATGCGCCGCACTCGCGGCAAAATGCCAAAACAGTGTTTCTGGAGTAGATTTGACAACTTGTTTTGCAATTTTTGGCAAGACAACAGACAGCCAGACTATACGGACCCTTCATGAACCCCATACGGGCAGCGCAACGCCCAGCACTTTAGGCAAGGATCGATCCATCAAGGACGACCTATCTGCGCCACACTTGACCAACGGCCCTACCTCCGCACGATGGGACTCGCCGTTAGCGAGTTCAGAAACAAACCGATATCCCACGTACCGTTTTGGTCCGAGCCGGTCAGCATGTTTGGCCCGTTCTGGCTAACGGCGTTCACGACGAGTTACTTCGTTGACCTTGCCGCGCAGCCTGCCCCGAACCCGCGATGCTCGGAGTTCCCGCGTCGTCTCGCAACGACTGTCGGCGCCCTCGGGGGCGAGGATCCAGTGTCGCGGCAGCTCCACACCGCGCCGTCGCCAGCGCCGCAAGTGCCGGTAGGCTACCTGGGGTGAAGCGCAGGGTCCCGCTACGCTGTTGCGTTGGAACGATCATTCAGGCGACTTCGTATCACACGCATCTCAACCAGTTTTCGGTTGCTTGAACTTTTCGTCCGCAGATTATGCAGGCGTTCATTTTTAACGCTCTTTTCACAGCGGGTTCTGCATGGCGAAGGCTTTTTTCTTGCGTGGACACAGCGATCGCCCTTGCTTGCGGTCCGCATGGCGTACGCCAACCTGCGCAGCGGCGGATTCACGCTACGGTGGAGATTGTCGATCGCCTCGGTCATAGGAAACGAAGTCGAAACGCAGTTGCTGGCGGAAGTGTCGGGGCCTGCGGCGGAGGTTGTCGAGCTGATGGAGAGCGCGCTCCGCGCTGGCATAGTAGTCAATTCTCCGAGTGGTCGCCCGCGTTATCGTTTCTCGCACGCGCTGGTTCGCGAAGCGTTGTATCAGGATCTACCGGCCAAACGCCGCAACCAGTTACACGCAGAGATTGGTCAGGCGATCGAAGCAGTACATGAGCGCAATCTCGAACCGCACATGGCCGCGCTGGCGAATCACTACCGGATGGCAGGCGCCGCGGCCGACGCGCAGAAAACCATCGACTACTCGATTCGGGCTGGCCGGGCCGCTTATGGTGTTTTCGCATACGAGGAAGCAGGGGCACATTGGCGGGCGGCGCTCGAGCTGATGGATGAACAGGGCGGAGGCGACCGAAAGCGACGCGCTGAGCTCTTGTGGCTGCTTGGCGACCAACTTGTTTCCGGCAGCGCAAAGGCGGTCGAATACCTGGAGGCAGCCGCTCTGCTGTTCGAGGAACTGGGAGACAGCCAGGCATCCTGTGATGTTCACACGCGCACCGGGATGTACCTAATGGCGCGCGACGTCCTCGCAATGGATGTGCGACAGGCGCGGGCGACGCTCCACTTCAAGAAAGCTGAGGCGTTCCTGGCCACGCAGCCCGAATCGGAGCGTCACGCGCTGTTCTACTTTAGCCTGCTAAACAATTGCATGGCGGCAGTACGAATCAGCGACGGGCTGGCGGCGGCCAAGCGCGCGATGGAAATCAGCGAGCGCCTGGACCAGCTTTATCACGAGACGTGTATTGGTCCAATGCTGCGATCTTTAGATCCTTTTTTCTCATCAGTTCTGGGTCGGTGACTGAGGGCCACCAACTGGCTCACCAGGCGCGGCAGCGAGCCGACCCGATTGACGACACGATGACCGGATCCACGGTCGCATGGTTTGGAGGAGTTAACTATCGCAGATTGCGTGCCCCGCGCGAGGCGCAAGACTGGTACACCCACGAGTTGGCCAAACCACGCACTGCGCGGTCGGCGAATCGGCGGGTGATCCTGCACAATCAGCTGGCCAGCGCCTGCAGAGAGATGGGAGAACTCACCAAGGCGCGCACCTATCTGGCTAAAGTTAACGCTGAGAACAAACTCGAGGGGCTCCCCCAATTTGCAGACCAAGCGAGGCTCTTATTCTACGAAGGGCAGTGGGAGCTCGCGGACAAGAGCCTGACTGCACATGTGGAGCAGCTACGCACGAGCGGCCACCTCCTTGACGAGTTCTACGTCGCGCTCGAACTCGCCCGGTTGCACACCTTCAAGAGAGAACTTGGAAAGGCCGTGCAACTTCTACAAAGGGAGCTCCATATTCCCGTGGACGGCGGAGACATACTTCAAGAATTGTTGGCCAGGTCACTGCTCGCCACGCTGGCTGCCGACGCGGGCGACGCCCTCCAAGCGCTGCCCCACCTTCAGCGTTGCCGCCAGCTCGTAGCCGCGGGCGAGAACTGGCTCGGAGTCGCGGGCTTCGTCGATCTCGCCGAGGCGGTGGTAGTCGCAGCGCAAGGCGAATACTCGGCGGCAGAAGCCCACTTCGAGGAGGCGATCACGACCTTCCAACGCTACTGTCGGCCGTGGGACGAAGCCGACACCCTTCAATACTGGGGCCGCGCTCTGCTCGCAGCCGGCGAGCACGCACGCGCCATCGAAAAGTTCGACGCCGCGATAGAAATCTACCGCTCGCGCGGAGCCGGCACGCGTTTTATCGAATACGTAATGGCTGACAAGGTGCGCGCGCAGGGCTCGGCGTCGGCACGTGCCGAAGTGCAACCTTCTCCTCCGGTTTCGGTTAACTCGAACGCTCCTGCGGGGACCCATCAGCTGGAGACAGCTCCGCCGAGCCCAACAGTTTGGAGTGAGCACACCCACGCCCACACTGACGCAGGAAGTGTCTTACGCCACGAAGGCGACTACTGGACAGTCTCGTACGAAGGCCAGACCTGGCGACTAAAGGATGCGAAGGGGCTTCACTACATCGCGTATCTGCTCGGGCATCCGGGTGAAGAGATTCGCGTCTTGGATCTCGTGTCTCGCGTCGGCGGCAGGCGAGAGGAAGTTGCTGACCGCGCGGGTGCCGAAGACTTGGCCCGAAGCGGGGCCCTGGTCGGTGACCTCGGCCACGCAGGCGAA
>DASQJA010000086.1:0-9254 GCA_035631275.1 Bryobacteraceae bacterium | reverse complement strand
TCCACCGCGCCCTTCAGAATCCCTGTCGCAGCCGGGGCGGCTGGAGTCTTGACGGGAGCAGGCGCAGCACTGCTTGACCGATCCTGCCCAGCGCCGAGCGCGGCCACAAGCATAAATAGCGTCATCATTTTCATATCTCGTCTTCCTTTCAATGAGCCGATTCCCAATAACACGACGAGCCGAACGGTGTCGCAGTAACCACTTTGCGCATGCCCCCGGAAATGGTACCGGCCGGCGAAGTATCTCCGGCCACACACCCCTTCACGTTGCCCCCTAAGTCCACCCCTGGCCCCTCCTGCTTTCCCGAAGAGGATAGAGTTTGCACGGTCGGCGCAGGGGGCGTGAGATTCGTCACGGCCGCGCTCGCTGCGGGGGCCGCCGGCGCGGGACCCTCGCTGGTGAGCGTGGTCTTGTCCAGCAGCTCATCCAGCCGCTTTTGGAATTGCTTGCCGTCCCACTCGAACACCACGAATTTGTTGTCGATGGAGACCACTTTCCACTCGCCGATCATGTCGCCGGGATGATATCCCTTCTGCTGGCCCCCCGCCCGATCGCTCAACACTACTGTCGGCGGAACGCCCTCCCATAACATGACGCCGCGAGCCACCGGAAAAGCCGGAACGGGTTTTACTGGAACGGGCGCGGGCGCGTCGAGAATCACGTTGGAGTTACGATCCTGAGAGAAAAGATTCATCTGCGCGACGCTCGCGTAGCTGGTCGCCATAAGTGGAGCTGGCTTCACGTACGGAACCAACGGCGGAGCGGCGGTCGGCTTAACCGTCTTGCCGAGGAAGGTGCGCTCATGCGAGTTGGCGCTTAACCACTCCCTCCGCACCTGCGCAACGAGCAGCGCCAGCACCGCCGCCAAAGCCAGATTCAGCGCGATCAGCTTGCGGGTCAAAACGTCGCCAAGCCCTTCTTTTCCGGCACCAGGCGCCGCGGTACGATCCCGGCGATCGTAACCCGTACGTTCATCAGTTTGTTTTTCGGAAGCGCATTTCCGGTGCGAACATCTTCGGTCGCGATCAGCTCCGGCTGCTGACTCAACCCGGCCAGCAAATTCAGCAGCTCGTCGGTGCGGCAATCGAAGGCGACGGCGACAGACACGATGCCGTATGCATCGCCGTACTGGCGGGGCTGTCCGAAGTCGGCCTGGCGAATCTCGATGGGCGGAGTCTGTTGCTTGGCCACGCGATTGACAATTTCGAGCAGATGCGCCTGCGCCTGGTTCGAGGTGTCGCCGGTAAGCAGACCTTTTTCGCGATCCGCCAGCTCGGCTTCGGCTTGCTTGAGCACCGCTTCTTTGCCGTCAACGGTTGCGAGCGCATTGCGCAGCGTGGTGAGGCGTTTTTCGGAGCGATCGACGGTGTCTCCAGCCGCCGAAACGGTGGATGTCGCGCTCGGGGCCCGAGTCATCAGCCAGACTGGCAGGAAGATTGCTGCAGCGAGCGCCAGCGTACGCAGCGCGCGCTTGTCGCGATCTTGCAGCGTCACGGTGTAACCTCTTTTCGCTGTGAGCGAATGCCGAACCCTTCGCCGGATCCTGCCCGAGCCGGGCCGCTGGTGAAGCTCGATCCTTTGAACTGGCGCGTGCTGTCGATCACCTTCACCAAGCCCGCAGCTTGATCGGTCGAGCCAAGAATCGTGAGCAAATCGCGCGAGAGCTGGATGGAGGTGAGCCACAGAGGCGGCGGAAGCGCGGCAGTTAAATCGTTGAGAGCGTCCAGGTCCTCCTTGGTTTGGGAGCGGAACTTGTCCAGGTCTTGCGTACGCCGCCGCGTGACGGCGATCTGGCGGTCCAGTTCGACCGCTTTCCGGGCGCGCGGCTCGATTTTTCGAATTTCCGCGTGCAGCAATCCAAGGTAATGCCGGTCGGCGTAGTTCGGATACGCCAGCGCCACGACCGCTGAGATCAGAACCAGTGCTGCGAGCGCGAAGGTCGGGACTAGACGCATCCGTGAGCTCGATTCACGCAGCTCAGGCGGCAGGAGGTTCACCGTCAGCGCCGGAGCGAGCGATGCGCCTGCCAACGCAGTGGCGTAGGGCAGCGCCGATCTTGCCAGATCGAAATTCTCCGGTGCAGTCTTCGGCTTCGGCAAGGTATCGTGCAGCGCCACCGGCTCCGTCTCAGGCGGCAGTCGCAGCTCGGCAACCGCCACGGTTCGCGCGCGCGCGCCGGCCGCGCCGTCCAGACGCGCAGAAAAGAGCGGGCGCGACGGGCTTTCTCCGTACACTTCCACTTCGTCGCCTTCAGGCTCAAGCAACAGGAGCCCATCCGGCGATGGCTTGGCAAGCAAACGAACCGCCGAGTAAATCGCCGGCGCCGAAAAAGTGAACGACGCGACTTTGACGCCTGCTTCGGCAAACAGCGTCCGATATTTCTCCAGAACCGTGCGGCGCGTGAAACCGATCAACACCGACGGCGTCTTGCCGATCCGCGCCCAATCGAAGGCCGCTTCTTCTTCCGAATACGGATTCAGCGAATCCACTTCGAAGCGGATCGCGGCCGCGAGATCCTTATCCGAGACTCCCAGAAACGCGATCTGCCGCACCATTACTTCTTCGCGCGGCAGTAAGACCGTCGCTGCCAGATGCGCCACGCCGACCTTCGTTAGAAAATTCGAGTAAGTTGCGCCCCACTCCGCGGCCAACTGCTCGCGGAATCCAGGGATGGTCAATTCGTCGAGAACCCTCGTGCCGGTCGGGCGAACCCGCACCACCGTAACACTCAGATCGTCACGGCCGATCCGGACGCCCGCGGCCGTCCCGAACGCGACCCACTTTCCAAAATCACTGAAGTTCATTGAGGAGCAACCACGTTGTCGTACCAGCGCAGGACATGGTAAGGAACATCGAACTCCGAACCGAGGAACTTCACCATCGCCGTTGTCGTGTGTTGGAGGTCGCCGAGTTTGCCGTCCTGAAGCCGGATCCGCGCCGTCGAACGCAGTGTCAGGATCACGCTGGGATTGATCCCCAAGCGCGCCGCCAGCGGACCGGCCGCGCTAAGCAGCGGACCGAGGTCGCCCGGCGTTTTCAAAGGACCCTGCTTTCTCCGCGAAACGATGGCTGAGATGACGTCCGGAGTCACGCCGATAGCGCGCATCACCGCTGGCTCGACCGTGTTCACGTCCAGAATACTGCGCGTTCCGAACACCGACAGGCAATCCCTCAGCGCGGCGTGCCGCACCAGCTTTCCGTCTTCGTCCCGCGTGTAGGCGCCGTAAAACAAGTCAGGTGTCACTCCCTGGACCGACAACAATTCCTCAATCTCATGTAAAGACGCATGCCGCGCCTGAAAAGACGGAGTCATGCTTAAGTAGCGCTGATCGAACCGGCTGCCGCCCTCGGGCGCGGGCGATCGCCAATCGATGATGGCTGCCGTGATTTCGTCGGCGTGAGCTGGCGTCACGCCGATGGCCAACAGCAGATTGCGGATCTCCACCGGCTGCGCAAAGTTCACGTTCAGCTTCGCAGTCTCGGGAATCAGTTCGACATCCGCGATTCCAGTAGGAAACTCAAAATGCAATCTCGGCATCGGGTTCTGGAAATACTTGGGCGTGCCGTCCGGGTTGCGATACGTCGGACCCCAGATGATGTACAGCAGCCCGCGGTAAATCCCGCCTTCCGCAAGATATTTCGCGCGCAAGGCGTCGACATCAGTGGAAGTGCGCTCGGTCTCTGCTCGCACCGTGCTTGCTACCGAGAATGCGATGGCCGAAAGCGCTGCCGAAAGCCAGAGCACGGCGAGCAGCGCGGCGCCGCGCCGGTCGCGCCTATCAGAAGTCATAATTCTCCGTCGGACGCCTGGTGACGCGCACCGGCACGGTCAACGTCACCGGCTCCAAACGCGCCGGGTCCGGCTTCAGTGGCGCCATCTCGATCCGAATCGCCTCCGGCAGCAACGGCTTGGTCCAATGCACGATCCACTTGAACAAATTCGGTGGAGGCGCAGTATCGCGAAAGCTGAAGCGGCAATATGCCAGCTTGTCGGCGAGCACAAACGAACCGGCGCCGATCTGAATTGGCAGGAAAACCGGCCCTTGGATGCCATCCGCGTCCGCGCCAAAACCAGTACACGTTCTGCCTGCCCCTCGCGGGCCAGTGTACGGCCGTTCGTTCACCACCAAACGGACACCCTCGGAATTTTCTCCGGGGATCACTTGGAACTCCAGAATCAACGGCGGCCCGCGCGATCCCTGCTGCAACGAGTAAGCGGAAGCGAATCGCATCGACTGAATCTCGCCCTGAAAAAAACTGATGGTCCGCACCGCACCTTCCTGCCCAGGAGGCCGGCAATCGGCCGTCACCGGCATGAGGCCTTCGATCTCTTCTTCAAGAATCCGCTGGATGCTCGCCACTCGGCGATTGCTCATCAAGCGCGCATCCGCTTTGTTCATCGCGCTCAGCCCAATGCGCAGCGAGATCACGATCGCCACCGAAAGCACGCTCAGCAGCGTGATGGCGATCAACAGTTCCATCAACGTCACGCCGGATTCAGGAGTGCGCGAGCGAGCGGCGGTCACGGCTTAACGGCTCCAATTTCACCGGCCGCGATGTCGTCCGGCGTCAGAACGGATTTGCGAAAGCCCTCCAGTGTAAAGCCTCGCTGTTTGCTCTGGGTCATCCAGGAAATTTCGAGCTGAATGTGCTCCAGGAACTGCGTTCCCGGACCTGGATGGGGAGGGAGTTCGAACGCCGACAGCTGCGCCCGCCAGACGATGGGCTCTCCGCCGGTCAGCGTCTCATCCCACGTGCCTTCGAACGGAACCATCTTGGGGAGCTTGGCCGCGATCAGAAGCTCGTCCATTTTCTGCCGGCCCAGCTGCACCGCGCGATCGTAATCGGTGAGCCGGGCGGCATTGCGCAGCGATGTCGAGATGGCAGACATCAATCCGGTGATCGCAACGGCCATGATGACGGTCGCCACCATGAGTTCGAGCAGCGTGAAGCCACTGTTGCCGGCGCGTTTCATTGTTCCGGCCGCTCCACGCGCGGAACGCCGGTGATCGGATCCACGCGCACGATACGCTCCACGTTCCTGCGATTGATCAGTTGGATGCCGAAGCCGGGCACGGTACCGCCCGGATAGAGAACGAAAGTGCGGGGCGCGGTCGGGTCCTGGTCCTCCAGTTCCGGCAGCACGTGCGTGATGGCGACCCCATCGGGTAGGGCAAGCTTGCGCTCAAACTCCTTGATCGTCGAGTGCATTTCGAGCCCCGACTTCGAGACCGTGATCTCCACCATCTGCTGCCGCCGTTCGGCGCGATCAAGCCCGGAATTGAGAAAACTGACGATCGCGTTGGCGGCGGCGTTCAACCGCAACGAATCGATACCGGATGTGAGCGCCGGGAACGCGATACCCGCCATCAACGAGATCAGCGCAACAACCACCAACAGCTCAACTAACGTGACGCCCTTGTTGTGGTACACGTTGGTCTGACGCACGCACTCTTGCGTGCAGTGTCGACAATCGTGTCGACAGTGTTGTCGGCGGTCGACAGTGTTCACATGAATGCGAACACGGCACGCACGAGTGCGTGCGCCACACCTAGTTCTTCCAACTGACAATGTCCGCATCATTGCCATCGCCGCCCGCCTGCCCGTCGCGCCCATAGCTGATGATGTCCGGGTCGTCGCCATGCTCTCCGGGATACTTGTAAACGAACGGATGCCCCCACGGATCGTTGCCAATCTCTTTGTCGGTATACGGCCCCTGCCAGTTCTCGATCCCATCCGGCTTGACACGCAGCGCCTGAAGCCCTTGCTCACTGGTCGGATAAACACCGGTATCCAACTTGTAAGAACCGAGCGCTGTCAGGTACGCATTGATCTGCGCCTTGGCCGATACCCGGCGAGCCCGGTCGCTCTGGCCGATCATCCTCGGCAGCACCAGCGCTGCAAACAACGCGATGATTGTCACCACCACCATCATTTCAATCAGCGTCACGCCGGCCCGGCGGCGATTCTCTCGTGTCATCACACCTACCTCCTGCTCCCTACGCGGCCACATCGTTCATACTTACGATCGCGAGCAATATACTCAAAATCAAAGTACCCACAATCACGCCCATTACCAGAATCACCAGCGGCTCAAACAAGGACGTGAACCTTCGAATCGCCGTGCGTGTATCGGCGTCATAGATGTCGGCCATCTTGCCGAACATCGTATCCAGGCGGCCCGTCTCTTCGCCCACCATCAATAAATGCGCGGCTAGCGGCGGAAATTGGCCCGACCGCCGCAATGGCGTCGCAATCCCTTCGCCACGCTTCACACCCACTGACACTACTTCAAGCGATGTCGACATCCTGCGATTGTTCAGCGTCGCTCCCGCGATCGAAATCGACTGCACCAACGGCACGCTATTCGACACTAGCGTCCCCATAGCCCGCGCGAATCGCGCCGTTTCCGCCTTGCGCAGCGCATCGCCCAACACGGGAATGCGCAGCCGCAAACTATCCCACCACAACCGGCCCCCCGCGGTGCGCACGTAAGAAAACAGCCCCAGCGCCGCAACGACCAAAACGGTGAGCAACAGCGCGCCGTAACTCTGCATAAACTTGCTGCCTTCGAGCAAAATTTTGGTCGGCAGCGGCATCTCGATCCGCGATTGCTCGAACACCGACGCGAATCGGGGTACCACGAAATTCATCAACACCAGGATCGAACCGATTCCGACACACATCAGCAGAATCGGATACGACATCGACGACAGAATATAGCTGCGCAGGTCGTCGCGCGTGCGCTCAAACTCCGACAGTCGCTCGAACACCACTGCGAGCGATCCGCCCGCCTCGCCCGCGCGCACCATATTGACGTACAACTCGGAAAAATGCTCGGGATGCGTCGCCAGGCTGTCGGCCAGCGATTTCCCGCCCTTGAGCACACGGAGAACATCCTGCACCAGCACGCGAAACGAAGCGCGGTCTGTCAACTCGAGCGTGATGGAAAGCGCGCGATCCACCGGCACGCCCGCACTGAGCAGCGTAGAAAGCTCATGCGTGAAGAACAAAACGTCCTTCCGCTTTGCGCCCGTGAACGAGGGTAGTTTCAGCTCGAACGATTTTTTTGGCTCCGAACCGACATACACAGGCGTGAGCCCTTGCCGTCGCAGCTCCTTCGCGACAAAACGCTCGGTCTCGGCATGAATAGTCCCGGTGCGAAGCCGTCCATCCGACGCGATAGCCCTGAAGTAGAAGTTCGTCATTTGTGGCGCACGCACTCCTGCGTGCCGCGTTCACACTCGTGTGAACGCGCGAGTATTCGAGCTACCACAGCACTATTGGGTTTGTGAATTCGCGCCGACGCTTGCCCCACATCCATCCAGAAGGCCGCTGGCTGTTCGTCACATGGATCCTTCACGGAAGCGTGCCAGCGGGGCGCTTCGGTCCGCCTACCAAGACCACATCCGGCGAAGCCTTTGCCTGGGAAGACGCTTAGCTCGACACGCGTCGCAGCGGCCCGATGTTTCTCGCGCAAGAGGCCATCCGGAAAATCATGATCGATTCTCTGTTTCGCGGCGTCAAGCCGGGCGACTACGAACTCGAGCCGTTCACCATCATGGCGAATCACGTCCACGCGCTTTTTTTGCCGATCATCTGCCCCACGCAGTTCATGAAATCGATGAGGGGATCGACAGCGCGGGAGGCAAATAGAATCCTGGATCGGACCGGCCAACCTTTCTGGCAGCGGGAATCCTACGATCACTGGGTGCGGAATAGCGATGAGTGGAACCGGATTGCTCGCTATATTGAACGGAATCCTCTCAAGGCGGATTTGGTCAGGGCTATCGAGTATCGCTGGTCTAGTGCTCACCCGAGATTCAGCGCTCACACAAGTGTGAACGCTGCACGCATGAGTGCGAACGCCACGTGGCCTAAAATTCCTGCGTGACACGCATCACCTCGTCCGGCGTCGTCAAGCCTTCCGACACTTTCAGCCAACCGTCTTCGCGCAGATTCCGCATCCCGTTGCGCCGCGCCGCCATCGTGATTGACACCGCGTCCTCGCCCTTCACGATCAGCTTGCGAATATCGTCATTCAGCTCCATCAATTCGAAAATGCCGACTCGCCCCGTGTAGCCCGATCCGAAACAGCTATCGCAGCCCGCCCCGCGAAAACAATTCACAATCTCGCCATCCGGCGCGATTCGCGTCCCGTTCTCCGCTTTGCAATGCTGGCAAATCAGCCGCACCAACCGCTGCGCCAGCACCGCCACCACCGACGACGTGATCAGATAATTCTCCACGCCCATGTCCGCAAGCCGCGTGATCGCGCTCGGCGCGTCATTGGTGTGGAGCGTCGAATAGACGAAATGCCCGGTAAGCGACGCGCGAATCGCCGTGTCCGCCGTCTCGCGATCGCGAATCTCGCCGACCATGATCACGTCGGGGTCCTGGCGCACGATATGCCTCAATCCCGAAGCGAATGTCAGCCCGATCTGTGGATTCACGTGGATCTGGTTGATCCCGTCCATCTGATACTCAACCGGGTCCTCGATGGTGATGATCTTCTTGTCCGCTTGATTGATTCGCTTCAGCGCTGAATATAACGTGGTCGACTTCCCGCTCCCGGTCGGCCCGGTCACCAGAAAAATCCCGTGCGGCAGCGACGTGTAGTATTCCATGCGCTCGAACAAGTGCCGATCGAAACCGAGCCGCCCGAGATCGTAGAAATCCCCGGCCGACCGATCGAGCAGACGCATCACTACGCTCTCGCCATACAAGGTCGGCAGCGTCGACACGCGCAGATCCACTTCGCGCCCCAGCGTTTTGATCTTGATGCGCCCGTCCTGCGGCAGCCGGCGCTCGGCGATATTCAATTTCGCCATCAGCTTCACGCGCGAAATCATAGCCGCTTTCATCTCGCGCGGCGGCGCTTCCTGCGTGTAGAGCACGCCGTCGATCCGGTATCGTACGCGAAACTCTTTCTCAAACGGCTCGAAATGGATATCGCTTGCGCGCTTCTCTACCGCCAGCGCGATGATGGCGTTCACGAGCCGGATCACCGGCGCCTCGCTCGCCATGTCGCGCAGATGTTCGAGGTCTTCGGACATCTCCGCGGCGTCGCCTTCGAGATCCTGCTCTGCCCTCGCCGACTCGCCATAATACCGGTCGATCGCGTCGAGAATCTCCTGCTCTGCCGCCAGCGCGCTATTGACCTTGAGCCCAGTGCAGCTCTTCACCGTCGCGATGGTCTCGAGGTCCAGCGGATCCGCCATCGCAAGCGTGATGGTGTGATCCTCGCGCCCCAC
>DASQJA010000085.1:0-3942 GCA_035631275.1 Bryobacteraceae bacterium | reverse complement strand
AGTCCGGCGACTGCGCCGAGAATCAGAAACTCCACGGAGAAGATGCGGCTGACGCGCGCGCGCGTGGCGCCCAGCGTTTTCAGAATCACGACTTCGCGCATGCGCCGGAAGCGCGTCCCGGCGACGCTGGACGATAGAATGATTGCGCCGGCGATGATCGCGAACATCGAGATGAAGCGGATCACGGTGGCAATCTGATCCACGACCGACTGGAAGGTTTGGAGAACGTCGGCAAGATTTACGACAGTGACAGTCGGGTAGCGGCGATAGAGCGCTTCTTGGAAGGCCGGAACCGTGGAAGGCTGCGCGCGGAGGCTCGCGTAATAGATGAGCGGGAATCCGTCGAGCGCGCCGTCGTTGAAGATGAATTCGACGCGGCTGATCAGGTGGACTGAATCGATGTTGTGGATGCAAAGGACACGCGCGGAAAATTCTTTACCGCCGATGGACCAGCGCGTTGTGGAGCCGATGTCAAGGTTGAGAACTTTTGCGGCTTCGCCCGAGACGCAGACTTCGGGGCTGGCCGGCCGTGCGGATTTGTTCCACCAGTGGCCGCGGACCACTTGCGCGTAATCGGTCATCGCGCCGGCTGAGGTAACCGAGCGCGGGCCCCGGAATCGCCGGATATAGCCTTTGAGCTGCATTTTCGCGATCTCGCGGTCGTCGACTGAGAGCAAGCGGGCTGCGACGGTGCCGATCAGATCCGGCGCACCTTCGACGCCCGGCTGCTGCTTTACGAGACTAACGACGGCGTCGCGATCCTTGGGAGCGATATCAAGAAGAAAGACGTTCGGCATGCCCGGCGGAGCGGTGCGATGCATCTGCGCGATCACGCCGCGCTCGACCAGATAGACAGTGAGCGTAAACATCACTCCGATGCCGAGGGCGACCAGAACGGTTTGTGCGTGATTGCCGGGCCGGTAGAGGTTCGCGATGCCGTGGCGCAGCGAGGTCGGCAAGCTGCGGCGGCCGAGAAGTCGGAGGCCGCGGAGCATCAGCCAGGCGATGGCGGAAAGGGACGCCAGTCCTCCACTGATCGCGCCCGCGAAGTATTCTCCGGTCTTCCACACGTCGGCGCGCGTGCCGGCGGTGAACGACATAGCGATCCCGGCGAATCCGAGGATGATGATGATTCCGGCGGCGATGGAAGCGCGCTCGTCCATCAGGCGCTTGCGCCAGTTGGGCTTCGACTCCGCCATCTCGCGGCGCAGGATCAAGTTCGGGCGAATGCGGCGGATGCCAAGAAGCGGAGGTAAGGTGAACAGAAGCGTTGCGAGCACCGCGATGCCGACGCCCTGCGAGGCGGTAAGCAAGTCGAGCTTCGCGGACGGTAGAAGCTCGAAGTATCGCCTGAGAAATTGAGGGAATGCCGTTTGCAGGATGAATCCGAGCGCGACTCCAATCAGGCCGCCGGTGAGGCCGAGCACGACGGTCTGGATCACGTAGATCCGGATCAAATGCGAGGAGCGCGCGCCGAGACATTTCATGATGGCGATGGAGTCCAGCCGCTGTTGGATGTGCGCGTGGATCGCGGTTGCGACACCGAGCGCGCCGACAATCAGCGTGATGAGGCTCACCAGGCTCAGAAACATCGTGGCGCGATTGAGGCTTTGGGTAATGATCGGGTGCGATTCGGTGTAGTCCGCAATCAGCGCTTCGGGGAAAGACTGGCGAAGGCGCTGGCGGACTTCTGCGAGGGTGGGCGAGCCGGGATCGAGGCGAAACAGGAAATGCTCGGCCGCGCGGCTTCCGGGGAGCATGAGCCCGGTTCGTTCGAGTCCTTCTCGGGTCATCATCACACGCGGTCCGACGTTCAGGGTCCCGAGCATGCGATCCGGTTCATAAGCGACGCGTCCGACGATGCGAAACGGCTTGCCGCCAAGTGAGAGGGAATGGCCAGGCTTGAGACTGAGGCGCAACAGAATGTCGTCTGAGACCGCGATCGAATCGGTGGTGAGTGCGGTGCGCAGAGGCGCGGGCGGGTCCAGACGGATTTCGCCGTAGAACGGATAGACTCTCGGATCGACGGCCTTAATGGAGACGAGCATCGGGTGAGGGTCGACTCCGCCGGTCGACGCCATCGTTAATGTTTCGGTGATCCAGGTGCTTTCGACGGCGTGATGAGCCAGGTCGTCGAGGACGGATTGCTGATCGGGCGTGGGCACGTCGAAGACGCGCACGGAGAGATCGGCGGCCATCAGGGTTCGCGCTTGGTCGGAGAGCATTTGACGAAAAGCGCGGCTGAATCCGCGCACGCCTGTCAGAGAGCCGATGCCGACTGCGACTGCGAGAACGACGAACAAGAACTTGAACGCCGATGAGCGCGCTTCGCGCCACGCGATTTTGAACGCGGTGGACCAGGAGAAGTTCATCATTCGTCCTTGACGATGAGGCCGTCGCGCAACACGATTTTTCGCGCGGCGCGCGCGCTGAGAACGGGATCGTGCGTGACGAGAACGAGCGTCGTCCCTTCGCGCTGGTTCAGCGAGATCAGGAGTTCCAGAATGTGCTGCCCGTTTTGGCTGTCGAGATTGCCGGTGGGTTCGTCGGCAAGCAGGATGGGCGGGCGCACCATAAACGCGCGGGCGAGCGCCACGCGCTGCTGTTCGCCACCCGAGAGCTGAACCGGATAATGATCGCGGCGGTCGAGCAGCCCGACGCTGTCGAGCAGTTCGCGCGCGCGGTCGCGGCCGTTCGAGCCATTCGATCCGCCGGTCAATTCGAAAGGAAGCAGCACGTTCTCCTCGGCGGTCAGGGTGGGGAGCAGATGATAGGACTGGAAAACGAAGCCGATCTTGCGGCCCCGCAGTAGCGCCATCTGATCTTCGCCGAGACCGGTGATATCTTCGCCGTCGAGAACAATTTGTCCGGTAGTTGGATTGTCGAGGCCGGCCAGCAAGCCGAGTAGCGTGCTCTTACCGCTACCCGACGGTCCCATGATGGCGATGAACTCGCCCGCTTCGATTGTGAAGTCGATACCGCGCAGGATGTCGACTTTATGGGTCGCGGTTTGGATGCTCTTGGTGAGGCCAGACACCCGAATGGCCGGCTTTCGAGTAACCGCACCAGAGGAGGTGGCCTCGCCGCTGGGAACAGAAGCCGCCGCCACGGCCTTCCGTTGTGGCGCGAATTGCTCAGGAGACTGTTCCAATTTTTTATTATGGCATTGGGTGCGGATCGTCTTACCTATTAAGGAACCCGCGCAAAACGGAATACGGTGCGAATCGTTCATGGCTCCGTCTTGGGGTGCGCGCCGCACCCTTTGCGCTGTTGGACTGCTCGCGCTGCTCGCGGGTTGCGGCGGATCGAAGAAAGAATCGGTTGAGGCGCCGACGGAGCGGCCCAAGGAAGCGAGTGCGCCGGCGCCGCGCGACAACCGGCCGGTTATCGTGGCATTCGGAGACAGCTTGACTGCCGGGTTCGGCGCTGAACCGGGAAACAGCTATCCGGACTTTCTTCAAAAAGACCTGGATGCGGCAGGAGTGAAGTGGCGTGTGGTGAACATGGGCGTCAGTGGCGACACGACGACTGACGGCGTGAATCGCTTGAACGAAGTGCTGGCAGAAAGGCCACGCGTCGTGATCGTGGAGTTTGGAGGCAACGACGGACTGCGCGGATTGCCAATCGAAACGACGCGGACGAATCTGGAAGAGACTGTTTCGACTGTCGAAAAATCTGGTGCGAAAGTTGTTCTCGCGGGGATGACGCTGCCGCCCAACTACGGGCCTGAGTACATTCGGTCATTCGAGGAGATCTATCGCGATCTTGATGCGCACCACAGAGTAGTGCGCATCCCATTTCTTCTGGACGGCGTCGCGACCAAGCCGGAGTTAATGCAGCGCGACAAGTTGCACCCGACAGCGGAAGGAAACGCGATCGTGGCGCAGACGGTGCTGCGTTATCTCCGGCCGCTGCTCAACTAGCGCCCCACAGTGTCAACAT
>DASQJA010000084.1:0-17049 GCA_035631275.1 Bryobacteraceae bacterium | reverse complement strand
GAATCTGATTTGATCGCTTGCGAAGACACGCGGCAGACGCAGAAACTTCTCAGCCACTACGGGATCGCGAAGCGTCTGGTGAGCTATCACGAACACAATGAGCAGCGCCGCGCCGAGGAATTGATCGCCGAGCTGAAGAGCGGCAAAACGATCGCGCTGGTGAGTGACGCAGGGACGCCGCTGATTTCCGATCCGGGATACAGGCTCGTGGCGGAGGCGAAGAGGGCGGGAATCGTGGTATCGCCCGTCCCCGGCCCTGGCGCGTTTCTCGCGGCATTAAGCGCGTCAGGCTTGGGGACCGACACCTTCGTTTTTCTTGGATTTCTCCCTGCAAAGAAAACGCAGCGGCGGCAAGCGCTGGAGAGCTGGAAGGCGGCACCCGCTACGCTGGTGTTTTATGAAGCGCCCCACAGGATCGCGGAGGCCCTTCAGGATGTCGACGAGATTTTGGGAGCGCGCGAGGTCGTGCTGGCGCGCGAACTCACGAAAATACACGAAGAGTTCCTGCGAGGTACACCCCGTGAGATTTTGGAGATCATTGCGGCGCGGGCAGCGCTGAAGGGCGAGCTCACGGTGCTGATCGCGAAGGACGAGACGCCGGAGCCAGACGAGCGACCACTGACAGATGCAGTGGAGGAGCTCGTACAGGCCGGCGTTCCGAAGATGGAAGCCTTGAAAACGGTCGCGCGGCGGCGGGGGCTTTCGAAGCGCGAGGTGTATAAACAGCTCAATGAGCGCTAACGACTACCACTTCGTAACGCGGTGGCGCGTAGAGAGCACGGTCGATGAAGTGTCGGAGGTGCTCGGAAATGCGACCGATCTCACGCGCTGGTGGCCATCGGTTTACCTGGCAGTTAGGGAGTTGGAACCAGGCGGCGCGAATGGCGTGGGACGCGTTGTGGAGCTGCATACTAAAGGCTGGCTGCCATACACGCTGCACTGGTTCTTTCGTGTTATTGAGTCGCGCGCTCCGCACGGGTTTTCGCTCCGTGCTTGGGGCGATTTCGATGGCGCCGGTGTCTGGACGTTCACCCAGAAGGGCGCTGCCGTAGAAATCACCTACGACTGGCGAATCCGCGCCGAAAAACCGCTGTTGCGATACTTGTCGTCTCTGCTGAAACCGATTTTCTCCGCCAATCACCGCTGGGCGATGGCGCGCGGAGAAGAATCGCTACGGGCAGAACTCGCGCGGCGCGCTGGAGCGGGGCAACATCCAGCGTCGCATTCATCGTGACTGGGAGCGAATTGGCCGATAGCGCGGGCCGGACACTGGCCCATGCGTTCTAAGATCAGCTCGCGGATCATGTTGATGAACAGCGGATGCACGCCGACGGTGGACACCCGGACCATTTTCACGCCTACGGCGTTGCAAATCTGGCGCGCTTCGGTGTCGAGATCGTAGAGCACTTCCATGTGATCGGACACGAAGCCGATCGGGGCGATGACGACGTCCGAGCCTGACGGCAGCTCCTTCAATACTTCGCCTACGTCCGGCTCAAGCCAAGGCTGACCCGGGGGACCGCTCCGGCTTTGGTACACCAGACGCCATTCGGCGATTCCGAGCTGATCCGCGACCAACCGGCAGGATTCGTTGAGCTGCTTCTGGTAGTCGCTCGACTCGGCCATCGCGACGGGTACGCTGTGCGCGGTGAACAAGAATTGCACGGTGGAGCGGCGATCCGCCGGAAGTTTATCGAGTGCGTCGCGAACCTCGGCGGATTGCGCTTCGATGAAGAGTGGGTGGTTGTAGAACGAGCGCAGCTTGTCGATACGTGGGGCTTCAGGGCCGGCCTCAGCACGGGCCTTTTCGATATCTTCGAGATATTGACGGCAACCGGAATACGAGCTGAAGACGGAAGTAACGAATGCGAGTGCATTCTTGACGCCGTCAGCCTGCATGCGACGCAAAGTGTCGGCGAGAAACGGATGCCAGTTGCGGTTGGCCCAGTAGACCGGCAGATTCGGTCCATTGGGGGCCAGCTCTTCTTTGAGCGCGGCGATGAGCGCGCGATTCTGGTCGTTGATCGGGCTCTTGCCGCCGAAGTGATAGTAGTGTTCGGCGACGTCGAGCATACGCTCACGGGGGACATTGCGGCCACGGAGGACGTTTTCGAGAAACGGGATCACGTCCTCGTGTTTTTCAGGCCCGCCGAAAGAGAGCACGAGCACGGCATCGTAGTTGGCCATTAAGAACCATTGTAAGAGTCATGGGCGTGCACGAGCACGGCGGCGTAGATCTAGTCCAAGCGTTCACACGAGTGTGAACGCGGCACGTACGAGTGCGTGCGCCACGGACGGCTAGCGCCAATGGCCGTGATAGTAGCGCCAATGCTCACCATGACGCTCCCAGCGGTCGGCAACCCAGACGCTGTGGCCCCGCGGAGGAACTGCCCAACGGCCGTTCACCCAGATCCAACGCGAGCCGCGGAGATCCCAGAAGCCGCTCACCCAGACGTATCCGGGTCCGGGCGCATATCCGACCACTCCCACTACTTGAGGCGGCGGAGGAGCGGGTACGACGTACGCCGCTGCATATCCTCCGCCGCAGGCGGCCAGTGCCGCCGACGCAGCCATCACGCTCGGAAGTACGAAACATTTTAGATTCACTGCAAACCCCTCCGAACAGTTGGATAGGTTCATGCGCGGACTGCGTTTCGCGGATGAAAACGCCGTAACGTTAAAGCGCTGTAATCGGCTATTGCCCCGCGATCGCGACTTGAACTGCAGGACTGCAGGTGACCTGGCCCGCGGTCGGGCCGCCGCAAACTGAGACTGCTACGGAGTTGCCTGTAAGGGTGCTGGGCAAAATCAAATCGATCTGCTGCACGCCGGAAATTCCGGGCGCGGGACCGGCGTAGTAGGGCTGAGTGACCGGTTGACCGCCGATGGTAGCCGTGATCACCCCTGTGAGGGAAAGTCCGGTGGCGAAGATCTGGATGATACTGGCGGGCGCGGCGGGATGCGCGGAGCCGTTGACGCTGTTGTCCTGATTCAGAATTCCGTTCGAGAAAATTCCGGGCGAGAATGCGGCGAGCGAGACGGTTTGCGGCGCGCTCGAGAGGCCGTTCGCCATCACGATCATTTGTGATGTCGTTTCTCCCTGAAGAGCCGCGGGAACGAGCAAGTTGATTTGCGTCGAGTTGCTGAAAATGATCTGGGCGGGTATGGCATCGAAAGTGACGGTTAATCCGGAGGACGAGAAGAGCGTACCCATCACGGTGGCGAGTGAACCCGGAGTCAGCGGACCGGCTGCGAGCGTCGCGGCATTGAAGACGCTGGTGACGGTCGGCCTGGGGGCCGCAGCCGCCGTGACGGTGAACGTGACTGGGATCTGTCGAGCGCCGGCGATCGGGCCGGCATCGATGGTTAGTGTGGCTTGATATGTTCCCGCCGCAAGATTGCCGGGTTTGGCGATGAGCTGAAGAGTCGCGTTGTTGTTGCCGCTCGATGGCGACACGCTGAGCCATCCTGAACCGCTTTGGTAGGTTGTCGTGGCGGTCCATTGGAGAACGCTGCCGGAACTATTTTGCACTTCGATGAAGCCTGCCTGTCCATTAGAGCCAGCCTGTGCGGTGAGCGCCATCGATGATTCGAGAACGTTCAACGCGGGGAAATAGCTGGCGCCGCAGTCGCCTAATAATGTGCAATCCGCTGGCACCGGCAACGCTTCGAAACGCGGAATCGGATCGCGTGCAGTCGCGGTGCCAACGGTAGAGACGGGAGCGAACGAAACGGTCTCCGAGGTCTCTACCGGCGAGCCGCTCACCAGGCCGGGGCTGAGGGCGAGGAACGTCGGGAACTGCGCGCTTTCCTGTATGAAAGGATTGGCGTCCACGACTTCGTAGACCGCGATACCCGATCCGTTGGCGAGGGTAATTTCGTTGACGCTGTCGAAGCTCACGGTTCCGGACCCGGGTGCGCCGGGCATGTAGAGCCGGACGCCACTGGAGCCATCAGCATTCGGGAATTGCACGAGAGACAGAAGCAGAGATCCGTTGGACGCGCTGGGCGTGTATTTGCCGCCCGAAGCAGGCACGCCGAGGTCGCCGCCCGCGGTGGGCTGCGTGGCGTCGGATCCCGCGACAACAGTTGGAACGAAGAGGCGTGCACCAGCGGGGAATCCACTGTATTTGACGATGAATCGTGTGCCAGTATCGGCGTTCAGGCCCTGGAAACCGCTCAAAGGATCGAACGCGGCGGCGAAACCTTCGGTGAGGCGCGTGGAGTTGAAGATGGACTTAGCGGCGATGAAGCTGGCGAAGCTCGCCGGATTCGACGGCAACGGCGAACCAGACTGGCTGCATATGATTTTCGCCGAGAACGCGTCAAACAACCCGCGCTGGGCGTCGCCCACGATCACTTGCGTGTTGCTGAAGGACACGGGCGTCGCGATGGAGCTGAAGGACAGCAGAACGGCAATTTGCGGGTTGGCGAAGGCCGTCATCTGCGTCGCGTTCACGCGAATATTCTGGAAACGCAAGGTTACGGTGCCCATGGCGGAAAGCGTGAAGCTCACACCGTTGTAGAACAGGGTGCCGGGCGCGCTGAGGAATCCGGGAGTCGTGATCGCCTGGGGCCCACTGCCGTTGTCGGCCGTGAAGTTGATGCCTGTGATGCCACTCGAAGTGACGCGGTTAGTGATGTTCACCGAGGTGAAGAGAGTAAAATTGCCGGTGAACTGAGCACCGGGAGTCCCACCGGAGCATGCCAGGACGATGTCACCGGTTCGTTCCACGAGGCCTTCTGACGGCACCAAAGGCGGTTGCGCAACAGCGTTGCAGGACAGGTTTTGGCCGAACAGACTTTGGGCCAAAATGCCGATTGAAAGGACAAGAACAAAGCGGGAACACACGAGGTGAAGCATATACAACCTCAGGAAAAAATACGACGCGGGAAAAGCTTAAGGCGGAAGTCTAACAGAAAAGTCACATTTTGTACAGCACTTGTTAGAATGACGAAAAGGGCCGTTTCCGTTATGACAACCTTAGCCCGCCCAACGGGGAATTCGATTCCGAGCGCAATTCGATAGACTAGGAGTCCCTTGGCTCGACCACTGATCGATAAGTTCGCGCGCGTCCACGACAATCTCCGGATCAGTGTGACCGACCGCTGTAATGTCCGCTGCTTTTATTGCATGCCGGAAGACAACGTGAACTACGTGGCGCGCGAGGAACTGCTCTCGTTTGAAGAGATCGAGCGCTTCGTGCGGGTGGCGGCATCGCTCGGCGTGACGAAAGTACGGATCACGGGAGGCGAGCCGCTAGTGCGCAAGGATCTTCCGATTTTGATTCGCAAACTGGCAACCGTTCCTGGAATCCAGGATCTGGCGCTGACGACAAATGGCGTCCTGCTGGCGCGGCACGCGAAAGCTTTGTACGAGGCGGGCTTGCGCAGACTGAACGTGCATCTGGATACGCTCGATCGCGGGCGATTCCAGCAGATCACGCGGCGCGACGATTTGCCAAGGGTTCTGGAAAGTCTCGAGACAGCGCAGCGGCTGGGGTTCGGTCCGATCAAGATTAATGCGGTTGCGGTGAAGAACCTGGTGGAACCGGACATCGTGCCGCTAGTGCGATTCGGGCGCGAGCGCGGATTTGAGGTTCGGTTCATCGAGTTCATGCCGCTGGATGCGCAGGGACTGTGGTCGCGTAAGAATGTTTTGCCGGCTGACGAGATTATCGAAGTGTTGTCGCGCGAGATTGCGCCTCTGGTCGAGATTCCAGACCGCGATCCGCGAGCGCCTGCGACCGAGTATCGATTCGCCGACGGTGTCGGGAACGTCGGTTTCGTCGCGTCCGTCACGAAACCGTTCTGTCTGAACTGCAACCGCCTGCGGCTTACCAGCGACGGCAAGATACGGTATTGTCTTTTCGCGATCGAAGAGACGGATGTGAAAGGTCTGCTCCGCGGCGGCGCCTCGGACGAAGCGATAGCATCCGCTATCCGGGCGTGCGTGGCGGATAAGTGGATCGGGCACGAGATCAACAGTGTCCAATTCGTTCCTCCGCCCCGGCCCATGCACGCCATCGGCGGGTGAAGGTTTCCAGCCCTGTTACTTCCTGACTAGTTGTGTCGTCTTAAATGGACGTTGTATCGTGGATTGTCCAATTCAAAGAGACGCAGAGGACGAGACCATTCCGAGGAGAATCAGCATGCTGTCGAGCCATCGAATTGTAACTTCAGCGATCGCCGTGATCTCGTTGTTGGCAATCGCATTCGCGCAACAGGGCCGAGGCCGGGGAGCCGCTCCGCCGCGGCTGGTACTTTCGGTCACATCCGACGCCTGGGCAGATGGTGGCGAGGTTCCGATGCATCATTCGGGCCGCGGCGACAACAAATCGCCTGCGTTCGAGTTTCATTGGACGCTGGGAGGGAATGCAGTCTCGGCGCCCGAAAATCTCCAGACGTATGCGGTGATTTTCCATGACCTGGAAAACTCGACCAACAAGACAACTACGGACACGCTGCATTGGACTGCGTTCAACATTCCCGGAACGGCGAAGGGCCTATCCGAGGGATTGGGAACTGGCGATCTGCAGGATGGAACGCGCAACGGGCCGGGAATCATCGCTCGCGGCGGGACGCAGCCCGGCGGCTACTTCGGACCAGGTGCCGGACCTGGACCGTTCCATCACTATGTGTTCGAATTCTACGCGCTCGACACAAAGCTGGATCTTCCCGCGAACACGACGCGCGAAGAACTGCTGAAGGCGATGGACGGGCACGTAATCGGCAAGGCGGCGTTCTTCGGGCGCTATCACGGGCCAGCCGCGCAGTAGAAGAAACTATTAATCCGAAAATATCGAATCCGGAGAACAAGCTCGGCGACCCCGAAGCGCGACGGTGTGGGTACTCCCGACTGCGCTAGGGTGGACTTGATGACCGATCCCTCCAAGCTGTCCGCTGGCGAACCGCTCGAGCGCATTCAGTGCCAGTGGTGCCAGAGCATGAACGAGAAGAGCGCCCTCACGTGCCGCTCTTGTGGTGCGCCGCTCGATATTCGCAACCTAGTGAGCGAGTCCGGATGGCGGGAGGCGCCGCGCATTAAGGACATGACCGAGTTCCACTTCAGCTCGAGCACCTGCCAGGTGGAAGGCGAGATTGTTCCGGTGGCAGAGATCAATCTGGGCGCGGGCGATTCCGTTTTCTTCGAGCATCACATCATGCTGTGGAAGGAAGATTCGGTGCCGCTGACCGTTTTGCAGCTCCCCGGAGGCATGACGCGTGCGCTGGCCGGAATGCCTTTCATCATAAGCGTGGCCACGGGACCTGGGCGCATCGCGTTCTCGCGTGATGCAACGGGCGAGTTGGTGGTGCTGCCGCTGCATCCGGGGATGGAGATGGACGCGCGGGAACACGCCTTCCTGCTCGCGTCGCATCAAATCGACTACTCGTTCGTGCGCGTCAAAGGTTTTGCGAACATTCTCTTCGGCGGCCAGGGCATGTATATGGATCGCTTCGTCACGCGCAACACACCGGGACTGCTGATGTTGCATGGCTACGGCAATGTCTTTGAACGAACGCTCAAAGCGGGGGAGAGCATCATGCTCGAACCGGGGGCGTTTTTATACAAGGATTCTTCGGTGGCGATGCAAGTTGAATTTCAGCGGCTGGGCACGGGATTTTTCGGCGGCTCGAACATGGCGCTGGCGCGGATGACGGGGCCCGGTCGAGTCGGTATCCAGTCGATGTACGTGCATCATCATACTGAGTAGGCGATATGTTTTGCACAAGCTGCGGCCGGGCGTTGGGGGACTTCGCGAATTTTTGCGGATCATGCGGAGCACGCGTGAAGCGTCCGGAGGCGATGCAGGAATCCGCGCCGGTAGAGTCCTTACCGGTCCAACCCCCGCCGGTCGAATCTCCATCGCCGTCATCTGCGCTTGCGTCTCCGCCGTCATCGGCCGAGGCAAAGGCGGCAATACCGGCAGGTTCTCGAACGACGTGTCCTTGGTGCGGGACCGTCACGGATGCGAAAGAATTGAGCTGCCCGCGCTGCGGCGCGACGCTCAGCGCGCCGGCCGAGATCAGCGAGACCGGTTGGAAGCAATTGCCAGGCCGCAAGGACATGGCTAAGCTTCAATTCGGCGACTCGTTCTGCCAGATCGAAGGTCTGTATGTTCCGGTAGCAGATGTTAGCCTCGCGCCGAACGACGGCATTTACTTCACGCACCACGTGTTGCTGTGGAAAGATCTCCAGGTGAACATGACCACCATGTCGCTTGCCGAGGCTTGGAAGCGGATGTTCGCCGGTCTGCCGCTCGTGATGATGCAGGCACAAGGGCCGGGGCACATTGCGTTCTCGCGCGATGCACCGGGCGAGATGATTGCGCTGCCGCTCCAGCCTGGCGAGAGCATCGACGTACGCGAGCATTTGTTCATCCTGGCCACGCACAGTGTCTCCTATGACTGGTTCATGACCAACATCTGGTACTCGACGAAATCGGGCGACGACCAGGAGACGCATTATCCGGTCGGGGCGTTCATGGATCGGTTTACGGCTCCCGAGTCGCCCGGGCTGCTGATCCTGCATGCTTCCGGCAATGTGCTGGTGCGCGAGCTAGCGCCAGGCGAAGCGCTGCTGGTGAAGCCGACGGCCCTGATCTTCAAAGATCCGACGGTCGGGATGCAGTTGCACTTCGAGCATCCGCGCACGGGATTCAGCTTGTGGGGATCGTGGGGCAACCGGTACGTGTGGCTGCGTTTATGGGGACCGGGGCGTGTGGCTGTGCAGTCGTCGTTTGACCGCATTGAGGGCGAGAACGCGTACATGACGAGCTGCTCCCCGGCCACGCAGCATCAGTGGTAGAAGAAAGAAATGGACGCAGCCAAGATTCGGGCCTGGTACGCATTTCGCCAGGGGCTCGACGGATCGCTGGCCGGAAAACCGGCAGCGGAAGTTTTGGGACGCACGGGGTGGGCGCGATCGTTGGGTGGCGTCGGGCCATACCTCACGCTCTTTTCGCGAGCGGGGCTCAGCTGCGAGAGCGTTGACGCTTCGGTGGAGAAGCTCGAAATTCACGAGCTCCCGACTGCGCGCGCGTGCACGTACGTGCTTCCGGCATCCGATTACGCGCTCGGGTTGAAGGTGGGCGAGATTTTTGCGGGCCGCGAGATAAAGGTGGCCGAAAAGCTCGGCGTCACGGCGAAGGAAATCAGCAAGCTCTGTGACGCGGTGGTCGGGGCGCTGGAAAAAGGCCCGCTCGATACCGATGGCCTTCGCGATGCGGTGGGCAAGGCCGCACGCAATCTCGGCGAGGAAGGCAAGAAGAAGGGGCTGACCACGACCCTGCCGGTCGCCTTGGGCAAACTTCAGCTTGAAGGGGAGATCCGGCGCATTTCGATGAACGGGCGGCTGGATCAGCAGCGATATAAGTACGCTGTGTGGCGGCCGAATCCGCTGCGTGGATTCAAACTTACCACTGACGAAGCCTTTACCGAACTGGCGCGCCGGTACTTCGCTTGGATCGGTCCGGCGACCGGGGCCGAATTTCAATGGTTCTCGGGGCTAGGAGCGAAAGCTGCAAAGGCCGCGCTCGAGCCGCTGAAGCTGGAACCGATCGCCAAGGACGATCAACGGCTGATGCTTGCGGGCGATCGCGAGAAACTCGAAAAATTCCAGTCGCCGAAGGATCCGCAATATGCGCTAGTGAGCCTGGCCGATGCGATTCTGCTGCTGCGCCGAGCCCTGGCCACCATGCTGGACCCGAAGGATCTGGCGCGGCCGGTATTCGTCGAAAAAGACTCCAAACCGATCGGCACTCTCGCCGATCTTCCGAGCAATGCGATTCTCGATCGGGGGCGCGTGATCGGGCTTTGGGAGTACGACACGTCGACTGAATCGATTGCGTGGACAACGTTCGTCAAGAAAAACAAGGCGCTCGAGCAGGCTGTCGAGCGAACCGAGGAATACGTGCGCGCGCAGTTGGGCGATGCGCGTTCGTTCAGCCTCGACAGTCCGAAGAGCCGCGCGCCTCGCGTCGCCGCCCTCCGCAAGGCAGCTGGGAAATAACTCGCGCAATTGTTATTAAGTAGCTCGCGCAAAACGGAGCGCGGCGCGAATCGTTTTTGGCTCGGTTTTGGGGGTGCGCCGCACCCTTTGCGCTATACTGGTGCGTCCATGCACGCGCCTGCGCAATCGTCAGTCGTATCCAAATCGACGATCTCCGATCATCGCGCGGCCCTTACCGCAAGCTACCTAGGCTGGCTGCTGGACGCCTTCGATTTTTTCCTGGTCATTTTTTGCCTGACAGCAATCGGCAAGGAATTTCACCGGCCGGATAAAGACATCGCGCTCTCCATTACGTTGACGCTTGCGTTTCGACCAGTGGGAGCTTTTATCTTTGGTCTGCTGGCGGACCGCTACGGGCGCCGGCTGCCGCTCATGATCGACCTGGTGTTCTATTCGGTAGTCGAGGTGGCAACCGGACTCGCGCCGAACTACACCACGTTCATGGTGCTACGCGCGCTGTTCGGTATCGGGATGGGGGGCGAGTGGGGCGTGGGTGCCTCGCTTGCGATGGAGAAGGTTCCGCCGCGGTTGCGTGGGCTTCTCTCCGGGTTCCTTCAGCAAGGCTACTCGACCGGGAATCTGGTCGCGGCCATGTGCTACTTCTTCCTGTTCGAGCGGTGGGGTTGGCGGCCGATGTTTTTCCTTGGCGGATTACCGGCGCTGCTGGCGTTGTTTGTCCGTTTCCGTGTTGAAGAATCCGAAGTCTGGAAGAAGCGCCGCGAGGAGAGCTGGGCACATCTGGGCCGGGCTGTGGCATCGAACTGGAAGTTGTTTATCTATCTCACGCTGTTGATGACGGCGATGAATTTTTCCTCGCACGGCACGCAGGACATGTATCCGACGTTCCTCGAACGCTACTGGCATTTCGCGCCCGGAAAACGTTCGGCGATTACAGCGTTCTCGATGATCGGCGCGCTGGTTGGCGGCATGGCGGTGGGGTGGCTGTCCGATCGGATCGGGCGGCGCAAGGCGATGATCATTGCGCTGGCAGGCGCAGTGTTGGTGGTTCCGTTGTGGACTTATTCGCCGACGCTCTGGATGTTGGTAACGGGTGCGTGGCTGATGCAGTTCATGGTACAGGGCGCGTGGGGCGTAATTCCGGCGCACTTGGCCGAACTTTCGCCCGACTCGGTGCGAGGATTCCTGCCGGGATTTGCGTACCAATGCGGTGTGCTGCTCGCGAGCTCGATCGTCTACATCCAGGCGGTTTTCGCCGATCACATGAGCTACGCGACCGCGATGGCGCTGACCGGCACGACAGTGTTCATCATGGCAGGCATCATGGCTGCAATCGGGCGCGAAAAACGCGGCGTCGAATTCGGGCAGTGATCGAACGCCCAACAAAACTATCTCAGCAGACCGGCCGCGGCCCGTTCCGCACCGGACGAGGGACTGTAGGGACCGCGGCTGCCATTCGGGAGTATGGTCCGCTCATCTGTACGGGCTTCCGAAAGCTGCGCCGCCGACAGTTTCTGCCCCCCGGTGAGATCGCCGCCAACGTCGGCAGCGAATAGATTGGCGCCGCCGAAAACGGGCGTACGACAGGTCCGCCTGGCCAAACTTTACATTCTTGAGGTCGGCATCCCGCAGATCACAATCGTAAAGTACCGAGCGGTCAAATTCGCTTCCGGTGAGATTGCGAGTACAAACCGGGCGCCCGTCAGGTCGGACCGTGCGAAGCCGAACACTTTGAAGGTGGCTTTGTAGAAATTGGCTCTGGCTCGGCGCGCGCCGGTGAAGCGGCAGCCATTGAAATGAGGGCGCAGAAATTGCGTCTTGTGGAAGTCGCTCTCCGAGAAGTCGGATGTCGAGACGCAGATCTGATGCAGGGAGGATTCCGAGAAGTCGGCGACACGGAACTTGCATCCTTCCATGAGCGCGCCTTGCGCGCGGCTGGCACGCAGGTGGCCCGCTGAAAATTGGAGGCGCGCAGCGCTGCGTCGGCTAACAAGCAGGCCGGCAGCCGCGCGAATGCAACGCTAGCCTGGGTGATCTGTGCCCCGCTGAAGTCGGAATTGGTCAGGATGGCGCGTTCGAAGTCGGCCGCGTCGATGACCGCTGAACTGAAATCGGATCCCGAAAGATGGCAGTCGAGCAACGCCGCGCCGCGTAGGATGGCGTCTCGCAGATTCAAAGCCGGCAATGCGAGTCCGTTGAGTGACTCGCGATCAAGAATGGCGCGCAAGGCGGTCTGCACTCCTTCGAGCCACCGCTCGTGACTCCGCAGCACCTCGGCGAGAGTGCGGCCGCTCGACACCGTCACTGATTCCAATCCCGACATAGAGCTTATCGGCCCGCGTTTTGAACTGTCTTAGCGCGGTTTGGTGGTGAAGCCGCAGAGGCATCTAGCGCGTAGAAAGGTGTAACTGGGGCGCTACAAGGTGGTTTAATTGTAGATAGCACCGCTTAAGCCGATGAGAATATTGATCGTAGAGGACGAGAAACGCATCCAGGACTTCCTCTCCCGGGGGCTTGAGAGCGCGGGTTACGCTGTGGATGTAGCTGCCGACGGCAACACCGCCATCGACCTGGTTCACTCCACCGAATATGACTTGATTATCCTCGACTTGATGCTGCCCGATATGGATGGGCTGAGCGTTCTTCAGAAGATTCGCAATCGGAAGGTGAATCCTCCGGTACTGATCCTGAGCGCGCGTGACGCGGTGGACGATCGTGTGAAAGGGCTCGAACTCGGCGCGGACGACTATCTCACCAAACCCTTTGCGTTCGTCGAATTGCTGGCGCGCGTGCGGGCTCGCTTGCGCCGGGGGCAGCCCACGCCGGAAAGGCTGCAGGTGGGCGATCTTTCGCTCGATTGCATTCGGCGCAAAGTGACGCGCGCCAATGAGAACATCGAACTGGCGCCTAAGGAATTCAGCATTCTCGAGTACCTGATGCGCAACCGCGGGCGCCCGCTCAGCCGTACCATGATCGTCGAACATGTTTGGGACATGGACTACGACGGGTTAACGAATATTGTAGATGTCTATATCCGTCACCTGCGCAGCAAGATCGACGATAAGTTCCCGGTCAAGATGATCCACACCGTACGGGGAATCGGATATATGCTGGATGCGCCGGAGAAGGGCGCCGAGAAGTCGGTCGAGCAAGTCTCATGACCGCGTTGCAAAAATTCTGGGGCTTTACCCGCGGGCTGCGATTCCGGCTGGCGCTGAGTTACGTGATTTTTTTCACGCTGCTTCTGGTGTTACTCGGGCGCGTGTTCCACCAGACGCTGAGCGCAGCGTTTCAATCCCGCATGGAGAGCGCGCTGAATGATGAGTGGAGCGCTGCAAAGGGCTATCTTCGTACTGGACCGGAGGGGCCAGACTGGTTCTACGATGCCGACGATCCCGACGAGAGTTTCACTGTGACGCGATTGCAGCGCGTGTATATGTTGGCCGATACGGCCGGGCATCCGACCGAGTGGTCGGTGATCTACAAGTCCATTGGTATCGATCCTCCCGCACTGATCCAGAGCATCCTGGCGTCAGGCAAGCCCGAAATTCGCGTTCTCGAGGATCGTGCCACAGGCATTCCGTACATGATAAGGTCGGGCTTATGGGTGGATCACGACGGACACAAGTATTATCTCGCCATCGGTAGAGCGCTCGATTACAACGACAAAGTAATCTCCGACTTCACGCGTAACTACGTCGCGCTGGTGCCGATCGTGATCGTGCTCAGCGGCCTGCTGGGTTGGTTCCTGGCGGGGAGAGCGTTGAGTCCGGTGAATTCGGTCGCTGAAGCTGCTCAGAAGATCACGCACTCGAGCCTGGACATGCAGATTCCCCTTCGTCATGCAGGCGACGAGCTCGATCGGCTGATTGAGGCGTTCAATCATATGATGACGCGGTTGAATCGATCTTTTGAGCAGATCCGCCAGTTCTCGACGGACGTGTCGCATGAGCTGCGGACTCCGCTCACAGTGGCGCGCGGGCAGTTGGAAGTGGCGCTTTTCACCGCCGAGACCGTCGACCAGCACCGCGAGGCTATGGCTGAGGCGTTGGAAGGCATCGACAGGTTGTCAAATATCGTGCGGGCGCTGCTGTTGCTTTCGCAGTCGGAAACCGGCCAGCTTTCGCTGCAAAAAACCGATCTCGATCTGGCGGATATGGCGCGCGATCTTGTGGAAGAGCACCAGATTCCCGCCGAGGCGCAGGGAGTTCGCCTGACGGCCGACATTCCCGCTTCCGCGATCATTTTTGCGGACCGCATCCAGATCGAGCGGATGATCTCGAATCTTTTGGGAAACGCAATTAAGTACACGCACGCCGGCGGCCGCGTCGCGCTGCAGCTTGCCAGCGACGGCGCCCAAATGAGATTGGTCATAGAAGACACCGGCGTCGGCATTGCGCCAGACCACTTGCCGCACATCTTCGACAGGTTCTATCGCGTTCCATCCGCGGATCCCGAAAAGGGATTGGGCTTGGGACTCAGTTTCGTGGCTTGGATCGTGAAGGCGCATGGCGGGACTGTGGACGTCGAAAGTAGGTTGAATGAGGGGACGCGGTTCACGGTGTTGCTGCCGGCCGGCCATCCTACAGACTTAGCGGCCGAGATACCGGCCCCACTAACAGAGCAGGTACACTAGTTACTCAATGGCACTCGATATCCAAGGGCGTGAACGGGAAGGCATCGCAATCCTCGATCTGAAAGGCCGCCTGGTAGTGGGCGATTCAAATCTGCTGCGCGAGAAAGTAACTGAGCACTCGGCGGCGGGCAAAGTGAATATCGCGTTGAATCTAGCCGAGGTCGATTACATCGATAGCACGGGGTTGGGCACGATGGTGATCTGCTTTACCTCGCTGCAGAAGGCCGGCGGCGCGCTCAAGCTCTACAACCTGAACCGGAGAAACATCGAGCTTCTGCTGCTCACCAAGCTCTCCACAGTTTTTAATATCTTTCAGGACGAACAGCAGGCCATCAACAGTTTCTTCCCGGAGCGCGAGATTAAGCACTTCGATATTCTGGCATTCGTACAGAAGCATAAGGACAACGAGTAGCAATGTTCGGTCAAAAATCCAAAGTTATCGTGCATGCTGGAGAGCAGGCGCCGGCGTTCGAGTTGACGAAGCTTGACGGCGGCAAGGAATCGCTCCAGGACGTTCTGAAAAACGGTCCCGCATTGTTCGCGTTCTATAAGATAAGCTGCCCGGTGTGCCAGCTTACCGCACCCTATCTCGAACGCCTGGCGGCAAGCTCGGAGATGCAGGTCATTGGCATTTCGCAGGACGATTCGTCTTCAACCGTGGGCTTCAACCAGCGATATGGCGTGACGTTCCCCACGCTGCTCGATCAATCGGGCGATGGCTATCCGGCGAGTAATGCGTACGGAATCAGCTCCGTCCCGACGCTGTTCCTGGTTGGCGCCGATGGGCGTGTGGCAAAATCGTTCGCTGGATTTTCCAAGCGCGACATCGAGGAACTGGGCGAGCGCGCGGGGATCGAAGTGTTCCGCGAGAGCGACAACGTGCCCGAATGGAAGGCCGGTTGAGGCTCGAAAAACTAGGGTCCGGTCAGGACCTGACTACAGAAAATAATAGCCATATTTTCTGATAGGTAAAGACCAGCAAAATTTCACGGTGACACTATGGGTGCGATTTCCGTGATATTCCGCTCGCATGCTGCGTTACGAAAGAAAGCACATAGCTAGCTGTACGTCTGGCGCTGCCTGCCGCAAATGTCCGTATTGGATCGAAGGCCGACATCAAGGCAACCGCTGGCAGCAGTCCCTACGCACCACGGACGCTAAGACGGCCGCACAGCTAGTCGAGCGCGTCATCCTCAGAGGACAACTACAGCTAGCCGCGCCTGAATCGTCCCCTGTCACCATCGCGGACGCGATGAAGGAGTTTATGCGCGTCCTTGAACTGCGTTCCGCGGCGCTCGGGACTGTAGCCAACCGCAAGCTCCTGACTGGCGCGCCGCAACGTGAGAAATTCGCCAAGGCTCGGAAGGTCGCTGCGATGTCGCCTCCGCTCCTGCCGTTCGCGGAACACTCCGGAATCAAACTGCTAGGTTGAGAGAGCGCAGTCGGACCATTTGACGGCATCATCCGCAGTCATGAAGCCGTTTTGCTCAGGCATACTCAGCCAGCTCCTTCTTGTCCCAACTTGCCTGAACTGCCTCGTCTAACAGCCCCTGCCGATCCTTCACCCAGGCTGAGTGTTTCTCAACGATCTTGTAAGTATTGCCACGCGGAGCAGACGGACGCGGAAATGTTTTCTTGTTCGACACTAAGCCGGACGAGACCTGGCAATGCGGATCTACTATCCGCCGCGTTCGCACACGCAAAGACGAACGCAGAGGCTATCACACCGGTGGAACATGGGAACAACCGCAATCTGGGAGGTTTGCAAGAGCTGCTCAGCTTTCAGAAGCCAGTTTTCACAGAATCCTCAGCCGCACCGTCTCCGCGGTTCAGCGTACAGCCCCGGTTCTTCTTCCTTCCGCGGCTGCTATAGGGGGCAATTCGGACATTTCAACCATTACAAAGGAACCCTTAATTATGACTAACGACGAATTGAAGAAGTGGAGACAATCCGGCCGGCGCAAGCAAAGCGGAAAATCGTTCTACGACACCCCCTTGGCGTAAACTGAGTGCCGCCAAACGGGCGCGAGTCGTTTCTGTGAGCTGAACTGTACCGAGGACTGCACAAAGGAGACGCCGCGCCTGGCTGAGACCGTTGACTACTGGATACCTGCCCGCGTCGATTCGAGCAAGGCTCTGGATTGGGACAACTTGAGAGGTGCCTGCAAGCCGCGCAATAGCGCCAAGGAAGCGAAGGACAAACAGCGGTGGCCCATGCTTCGCTGGCCGTCCGGACTAATCGTGCCTACTGCTGGCGCGATCGATTTCTAAGCCGCTGAAAAAAAAGTACTATCCGCTATACTTCCCGGAGGGTTGCGAGAGGCAAGGTGAAATCCACATGAGCATCTGTTCGCGGTGGTGGCGTGCAGCTGGAGCCATCGCCGTCTCTCTGGCTCCCAGCGGAAATGCGGGTTGCCTCTCGCGGATCGTTTATCATTGATTA
>DASQJA010000083.1:0-52581 GCA_035631275.1 Bryobacteraceae bacterium | reverse complement strand
TGCTTCGCGGCTCACTCTGTTTTTGTTGCTCGCTTTCGCCAACACCTGCTTGCCATCGACCGATAGATGTCTTCCCCTCACTAGACCGACTTCTATGCAGCGAGCCGATTGCTTCGAACAGCTCGCGAAAGAGGTCGGCTTGCTGAAAACGTCAATGACGGTTTTTGGAAAACGCTGGAGTGATGTGGCACTTCCCGATCAAAGTCCAACGCGGTGAATTAACGATAGGCTAGGTGCATGCCCACTTCCTCCACCAGGTGCCGCTCGCTGGTGATACCGTACAAGTAGCCGATGAGTAAAATTCGCAACAGCAACTCAGGGTCGATCGAAGGCCGACTTGTGTCGCTATAGTGTTGCTTCATTCGCTCCCGGACGAATCTGAAATCCACGTACTTGTCGATCAACCGTAACAGGTGATTTTCCGGCACGTGATCTTCCAGCCGAAAATAGTAGAATAGCGACTCGGACCGAATTTGTTGACCCATCATAACGAGCAACGACCCTCCTTTGATGGCCACGAAAAGCATTTAATGAAAAGGCGCTCAGCGACAGCGGAAGGTCACAGCGTTGACCGTCTACGAATTGCTCAAGCTCGATTTTTCAGTGGAGTTTTTCGACAGCACCAGATGTTTGTGGGACACTCGGACGCTACTACGCTTTCCCTGTTGTGGCAGGTTTTAGGGGTCAAGATCCGGAAATCGCATCAACCAGCGGCCTACTCCCGCTCGATTATCGTGGAGGCGGCTCCAATACTGGCAGCTAGAACAGCACCAGACCCGCGACCCGAGCAGGAATACAGCTATGCTTTCTTCGCAGCCTTCCGTTTCGTAGCCCAAAAAAGCTTCATACGCTGCGACTGGGCTTTACGCGATGCGAGGGACATCCCACGCCTAGCACCAGCACCCTGCCTTGCCGTTTCGCGGTGTGAGTGAGAGCTTTGCAGGATCTCAATAGCTTCGTCCAACCGGTCACGCTCTTGAATCATTGCACTTACTATATTGGAGATGGGCATAAGCGGAGTGATGATGCCTAAACGTGCAGTGCGGATGCATTATTTCCTGCGATCTATGCTCGCTTAAGTGCCCGTTAAAAGCCGCCAGAGCGTGATGCAAACGTTCGTGGATCTGCTAAATCGACTGGCGGCGCATCACGATTAGTTCGCGTCTGACTCGGTTCACTCAGAAGGATCGCGACTCCTGCTATTGGAAGATCGCTTTTTTTCAGCCACGATTGGTAGGTGCCCAACCCTTCGCTCTCGGCTGGAGTAAGATACTCACTGATTTTGTCGCTTTTGTAGGTTAGGCGGGCAGTTTTTGGGAAAGGGACCAGGGTATTGGAGTATCCAACATTTCCAAGATCGGCTTAGCAATTGTTCTATACGCGGAAAAGACTTGATCTCGGCAATGCCCCACCTTCCAGATGTCTCGCCATCCATGCGGTAAACCTCAATAGCCGGCCCTTCAAGACCCTCCCAACCGGGTTGATTTAATGGGCTTAGGACTCAGAAACAGCGCCACCCGCCGGACCCAGAAGCTCCCTCGCAATTCCAACCTCTCAATGAGTAAACAATGCCAACCTCAGGTCGGCGGTTCACGAAAGGAGATACCTCCCGATAGGTTCCTTTTTCCTTATCCCGTTAGGGTAGGACTTATAGTGAATAGGGTTGCGGAAGCACCGAGGTATTTCTCTGGAATCTCCCCACACGGTGCGCTAATCAGATAGACAGGAGGAAGGATCGAGGACGACTATTCTAGCTTCGCTACTGTTTGCTGAGGTTCTAGCTGTTCAACCTTCATTCGCTAAGCAGACACAGGGCACCCCCAAGCGTAGGCATGAACATCAGCATCAGGTATCAACAAGGCTTCTCCCTCCGGCACCCACGCGGTGAGCCATCCAAGCCCGTACTACAATCTGTGCAAGGTCCGTCAAATTTGAAACGCGAGTATCGATGCAAATTGTGATTCATGTTCCAGACGATTTCGTGGAGCCAGTAAAAGATCAACTGGCAAACGGACCAATGGGAATGCTCGAGGCAGTTGCGTTGGACGGAGTACTGAAATTCCTGATCTGCTCGGGAAGACATCTGCTACGAGCCCAAAGCAACCAAATACTCGCTGCCGCTCCGTTTGGAGTTCGATTTTTACCGCGCCGGATTCAGCAGCGACAATCGATCATGTACCGCTTGCAGGTCTTCGACGCCGTCTAGCTCCCGAAGGATATCCCGCCCCGTACAGAGAACGGCTCCGTGGCGGATCATGGGTTAGGGCGATTTTCATGCGTACGTGGCGGTGGGTGGAGGCGAATTCGCCTTCCGCTTTGCGGCAGGTACAGCCCCAAGCGCAAACGGTTTTCTAACGAGTCGGTTAAATTTAGAGCAGAGGAATTCAAGTTGAATGGAGGTTCCCTCATTGGCAAAACAAAAAGAAGTAGGAGAAAAGGAAGAGTCCGCAGCGAGTGTCTTAGCAGGCGAGGCCTCGCTCGCGGTAGCCAAGCCGTCTACAAAGTCGCTGAAAAAGGGAAAGCTGCCTCCCAAAAACAAATCCCGACTGCCCCGACGGCAGAAGAAAGCTCAACAGAAGCTCGCAGCTCGGCTATAACTCGGATTAACAGCGCAGCCCTGGAGCTTCCAGGATTTAACCCTGCAAATAAACCGCAAGAATAGCGCACCAACCGATTCGCGCGCTGAATAAAGCGATATAGCATAGTCCCAGGAGACGGAACATGCGGAAGACGCCTCACGCCCTCAAATCGACAGTGCGAAGATCCGGGTTGGAGAAGGCCTTGTCGGAGCCATTTTCAAAATCGGAAGCGTCCTGATATTTCTCTTCGGCATTCCCGTTGTGCGATACATGTTTCCTGCTGCGATTGTTCTCGGCGGCGTCTTTGCGCTTCTTTTGCGATTCGCCCGGCATGAGACTCCAGGAGAGCCCTGGCTTCTATCTGCCACAAGCCAAGAAAGCAGATTTTCTGAACACGATCAGGAGAAAAATCAAAATCTCCCTTCAATTAGCGTGCCGCTACCGATAGCAACGCACCCATAGAATCCCTTACCGCGCCGGATTGAGTAGCGACAACCGATCATGAACGACTTGCAAGTTTTCGACGGTTATTTCCAAACCTCTCGTAGCCACGGTATCGTCTGCCGCAATGCATCTCTGAACCGGTAGGTTTCAAAATGCGTGATGCCGGTTAGTGCAATGACTTTCGCGTTCACGCCCAATTTCTGAAGTTCCGAGATTCGCGCCTCCGTTGGAGCGAAGGGTACGACCTGGTCGTCGCGTGAGTGAATCGCTAATACGGGAAGCCGCCAGCCGGAGGACGATGCCGGAGGCCTCCCGGCGACTGGTATCACCGCGCTGTACCGTTCCGGGAATTTCTCTCCAAAATGCCAAGAGCCCGCGCCGCCCATGCTGAAGCCTGTGACCACAATTCTTTTCTTATCGACTGAATAGCGCGCTTCGACCATGTCTAGTAGCGCGTTCACTGCGGTTTCGTTTTCAGGGCTGCTCCAATCGCCTCGCACCGAATCCGGCGCGATGATGATCGCACCGAGTTCCCCGAGCGCAGGGGCAATGAGGATCTGAATCAAGTCCCGACCGGCGCCTGCCGCGTTCCCACCACCAACTGCGAAGTGCAAAGCAAGAACGAGAGGGACTGGTTTGGAGACGGAATAACCACGTGGAATCAGGATCGAGTAGTGGCTCTCGGGTGCGTCGGCACGCTGCAAACTTAGACTATGCAGTCCGGAAGTGGGCGTAGGGGGATCATCTACGCTCTGAGCGACTACGGAAATTGTCAGTAAGGACGCAATCGCGAGTGCGGCGATCATGGTGACGCAAGCACGGAAAAGCTTTGTTCTCATGAAATACTCTCTTCCACTCTACGGCACCTCTGGCGAACTCGGCGAAGCGAAAGCCGATAATGTGCCGCTTACAGGTCTCGACGCCCAGGCTTGCATAACGTGGCCTGTGACTCAAGGGATAGTCCAGCAAATCGGTGCGTTGAAGCTCAATCAGCTCTTGCTCTTTCGCGTTCGCTTGGGGCCGGATTCCTGGCTTACCTTCGGCCGCGTGTGCAGGATTTGGTGATTCAGCTTCTTCAGACTGTTGAATTCCTCTACCCACTGCTCCAATGTGAGACTGCTCAGTGTTGGCACGTTGACCGTCTTGTCCAGCCAGTCATTCGCTTCACCGGACCAGAAGAAGAAATACCCGTCTCCTTTCTCCAGCGCACATCATTTCCGAGCCGCTGGAGTTCGTCGTGAATCGCTTTGAGTGTGACGCGCGTGCTAGGAGTTCTGGCTTCACGTGGCCATTGTATGCGGTTCGAGCCGGCGACGTTTTGCGAGAAATCGCTCCGTCCCTCGCGCTGGGACTTGCTCAGAATTCCTTGACACCCCCTCGATGGAGCCGACGAACCGGGGAGGCACCTAAGGCATAAACAAACTCAAATAGTCACTTCCCCATCCAATACCAGGAGCTCGCGCAGTGCGCTCGGCATCGGGAACGCAGAGGGGGTTGTTATACTTTTGGCGGTGTCTCCTGACCAGGAAGAACGCCTGTGTGATGCGCTCGTCAACCTTGGTTGGCTGGAGAACGATCACGCCCTGCACGCAGAAGCTGTCATCGCCATCGGCAACATTCTCGGATGCTCGACCGACGATGCGAAAGCCATCCTCGGCGACCTACGAACCCGCAACCTCATAGACGTCACCAGCACACGCGAAGGCGATTTGGACCCTCACCAACGCCTGACACCCGCGAAACTACGATGGATCCGACTACGAACACACCCATAGCCGAGCTCCGAGCAGCCCCCAATTGCTCGCTCCGAAAATCAAGTCGCGGGTGTATATGGGTGCCGCGATCGAGTATTCTTCTTTTCCAGACGAGATGAAGGAGCGGCTCGAGGATGCGCGATGAGGCGTCTTCCAGCCTGAGGCATTTCTCAACCTTTTACTTCACGGCGATGGTTACTTGGACTCGTCTCGCCGGAGATGCTCAGCACCACCGAGTGCGTTGGCAGTGTATCCGTCGTTCCGAAAGGGCACATTTTGCCATCACGGGACTAGCATCCCTCGCCTAGAACTGCTGTGACACAGTCTTACTTGGGGTCAGAGTCCTTGCCGCGAGGAAGACTTCCATCGGCGTCTAAAGACGATCCCGAGAAGCAGTAGGCCACCGCCGGTCGTGCCGAGAGTCGCTGGTTCGGGAACCGCATCGGCGTCTGATTCGAAAACGATCCTGAAAACAGGGGCGTTAAACGTTTCTTCCATGCCGCCTTCAGGCTCGGTATTGAACGAGGTAAACGCGAAGGTGAACGGTTTGATGTCCACGTCGTCCCCTGGAATCATCAGATGAACGCCGGGCACAGTGACGGTCACACTCGTCTGGCCGTCCATTTCGCCGGCCTCAACTGGCGAAAACCTCTGGCCGAAGTTGGTCCGCCCAGTATCGTTTGCCAGGTTTACGGAAATGGAGACGACCGTGAATGGTCCCTCGGGGCCAGGTCGTTCACCCGGCGTTGCTTCTGTGTCCGACGTGAAGGTTCCGGTAATGTCGCTAAGAAACTCAATCATGTCACTTAGCTCACCTGTGGTGCCCGGCTCCATAAACTTGATTGGCGCAGGCGCTCCGACTCCGAAGGTTTCGGACTCACTGCCTCCCTCGCGCAAGGTGTCGTTTAAGATCCTTTGGAACATGCTAGTCGCTGGGTTCCATACGTCGATGAACAACCGATCGCTGACCGGTGCCGGCGCAATTGTGTCGGCAGCCGCAGTGAATTGCGTACAAGCCAAAGCGCAGAGAAACGGCAGTGCGCTTGTTGAGAGTCGTGACAACATAGACATCTCCTTGGCAGGAGAGTTTATGCCTAACCGCATAGTCCAGCAAGGGGCGGAGGTTGCCAAGTTTGCCGCGATCAGCGGAGGCTCAACGCTCAAAAGCGGACTAGATTACGCGCCTCGAGCCGTTACGCTGTGAGACCGGGCCAGTCGCTTAGATGTCGGCTGAAGCTATGTTACGGTAGCTGAACGAAATCCCGCTGCCCGAGGCAGGTAGGCCGCAGCATTAGGACCTTCTACTGTCGCATCGAGACACTGTTCTCTCCGGGAATCACGGCGTACGGCGCTATCGAGAGCCTTTAGACACGCTCGCCATGACCAAGAAGCGCCTCTAGGCTATAACGACCTGTAGTTCAAAGTGAAGGAAGCACGCCGGAAATCCAGGCCCTACGGCGACCTTATTCTCCAGATTGCGGTTCGCCAAATCTGTATGTGATTTTTGTCAGCGGTGTCGGAGCAAAGACGATCTGCGCGAACCTCATTGCAAAACCTGCGATCCGCTTAGTCTATCGTCCCTTGGACATGACTGACGTGGGTCGAATTGCCCTCAATAACCAAGAAGCAGCATCAGCTGATGCGGGGCTAAGAGCCCGGATTCACAATATTTACGGCTTTCGAGGAACGCTGTCGGCCAAAGCGTCTGCTTACTTCAATCGCGCCGTCAGTAGCGGCGGATCTCCGTTGCGCCTTCCACCGGTCTCAGAGTGCAACTCGCAGAACAAGCTTGGTTCAGCTTGTAGAGCAATTGCAAACCACGAGCATCTTAGACACTGGGAGCTTGCCGAAAGGAGGACTTGTGAAAATAATATTTCTCGCGCAAATCGCTACCTTGCCTCTTCTGTGCGCTTCCGAATTCGCAGACTTAGATCAATCGCGAGGGGTGACTCCAACGTCTATTCAGCGGCCGAGTCAGCCCGAAAGGCTGGCTTCCCCGTCTAATTCCTATCCCAACTCATTGGTTACCCCGGTGCGGTTTCGCGGAGGCGGGGCTCGCGGGCGTGGTCCCGGTTTACGCGGCGGCCGCCATCATGGTAGGGGTTTGGCTGGTCCAGCTCACGGGCGACCATTTCATGGCGGATTTCACGGTCGCCGTCACCGGCGGTGGTAATCGCAGGCGAGCGACATGAACGGCACGAGTACCAGCGCCGCTGCGCCGGCCAAGACACTACGGCGGCCTCCATGCCCCGCTGTAACATCATCCGTTCAGAAAGCACTACAGGGGTATGGAAGCTGATTTAGCAGTTTCGAAAGGCCGAATGGTAGTCCCCGCAATTCTGCTCATCTGGATCGCGTTCTTAGTCGCCATCGGTCTCTGTTTTGCCAATGGCATCGCCTGGTGAAGCAGGCGGCCGCTCTCAGCGAATTTGCAAAAGACAAACGCCGCGATCAGGCCGGCCGCCAGGATCACAGTCGCGGAGATCGCCCAATGCTTCTTGGTGACGCCGACCTTTTCAGACTCTGATCCCTCTTCCGTCAGCACTTCCTCGACGCCAGCGGCATCAGCCTCCGCCTCTTTTGAAGTCCTACTGAGCAATGCTAGTGTTTCCTCCGGCGGCGGGGCGGCTTCCGGCGAACCGAACTGCGCAATCAATCGCTCAATCCGCTGACGGAACTGCACAGGATCAAAGTTGATGCGCTTCGCGCATGCTCAGGCAATTCCGCGATCACTTCCTCGACGCTCACGGGGTTCCGAGGCTTGACGACTTCATACCCGAGCGCGTCCGCAAGCCGGCATGCCACGCGCACCACGCGCAGGAGACTCAGCTCCAGACCTTCCGTGGGATCGTGATGACGCCCGGCGATCGTAGCCATTTCCGCCGGCAGTTGCCAGCGCTCTGCCAAGATGCGTCCAGCCTCGGCATGGTCCAACCCGAACTCTTCGTGCTCGAAGTCCAGTAGGTCGAGACAATGTTCGGCGGCATGGCGGATGATGCGTTCGTAGTCTTGTGGATGAGCCACCAATAGCCCGAGCCTGCCAATGTCCTGAACGATCCCGGCCGTGAATGCTGACTGCGTGAATTCGTTGCAGGCTTGCGCGATCTCATCGGCCAGTACTGCAGTCGCTACAGTGTGCTGCCAACATCTGCGCAGCTCCTCCACGCTCAGCGCCCCGGTCGTGTAAGCTTCGGTTGCCTGTGCGACGATGATCTTGCGCGTCAGGTCAAATTCCAAGCAACGCTACAGCCTGCTTCACGCTGCGTAGGTCCGAGACCAGGCCGAATTGTGCGGAATTTACTCGTTGGAGCAAACGCGCGGTGAATGTGGCGTCGCCGCTGATTAACTCAGCGACCTGTGTTAGGTGCACTGACGGACTGCAGAGCAAATTAAGAAGCTTGGCTGCAACCGGCGGGAAGGGTGGGACACGGGACAAGCTCGCTGTAACAGTGGCTGCGGATCTAGGCATGCCAGTTCCTAGTCAGGCTCCTTGGTACCTCTCTATCGGCAGATTTCTTTATTTTCTTGATATTGGCCGAATGATTACGCCGACCGCGGCCTTGAAAGGAGCTTGACTGGGTTCCCAACTTCCGCTACGCTTTCAGGAACACGCCGGTTCGTTGCCGCGTGTTGTGCACCCGGTATCGGCTAATGGTCCGAGATGAGCAGCAGGCCTTGCACTCTCCCGTGTTGGAGATCCGGCATGGGCAACCCGTCCCCCGGCGAGCGAAACAACGGATGATGCAATTTGTAAAATTACTACGAGCGACTTCGCGCGCGGCGATTGTCGTGCCGCTTGTGTTGTGCAGCAGCACGCTATTCGGCCAGGTACCGTCTGCGGCAGACGGCAGCCCGGCCATCGTACAGCCGGGCGCACCAGGCGAGCGCAGTAAGATCCTCACCAAGGAGAACGTCGTCCTTGCTCCGCGCGCGCCGTCGTTAGCCGACGTCAGTTTCATGCAGGGAATGATCATGCATCACTCCCAGGCCGTCGACATGACCGATCTGCTCCGCACTCGCGGGCGCAGCAAAGAACTCCAGGAACTCGGCCGGCGCATCAGCATCTCGCAGAGCGACGAAATCAAATTCATGAAGCGGTGGCTCACCGACCGGAATCAGGCAACCACCATGGACATGGAAAACATGAAGGGCATGGATCACAAAGGCCACAACATGGACTCCATGGCTCTGATGCCGGGCATGCTGACCCCAGTGCAAATGAAGGAATTGGCGCACTCGAGCGGCGCCCGGTTCGATCATTTGTTCCTCACCGGCATGATCCAGCATCACAACGGAGCTCTGGTGATGGTCGAAGATCTGTTCAACACGGCCGGTGCCGGACAGGATCCGGTGCTGTATGACTTCGCCACCGACATCGATAATACGCAGCGCGCCGAAATCGAAATCATGAAGCGCATGCTTGAGAAGGAGAAGAAATGAGCGTGCAAAGAGCGTCTAGGCTTTCGCGTGGTACTTTGACTTTGTCCCTGGCGGCCGCCTGCTTCACGCCGGCGCTTGGCCAGGCGCAGGACAAGATCCCCGGTCCGTCCACCGTCTATTCGAATCCGCGCGCCTCGTCCAGCGACCCGCGAGTGGGGCTGAAGCCTGGATTGTACGACGCCGGCGAGGCCATCTTCGGCCTGGAGAAACTCGCCTCAATCCCAAAGCCCGCCGGTTTCGCCCCGGGAAACTTCATTCCGACCGTGACGCCGCAGATTGAACTTCCGCCCGCGAACCAGCCGCCGCGTCCGCCTTCCGTTCAATTCGGTTCCACGAATTCGGACCTAGCGTTTAGCGGCAATCACGTCTTTGTCGGCAATTACAACGGCATTAACTTTTACGATATCGACAACCCGGCCCAGGTTAAGCTCACCACTTCGCTGGTCTGTCCGGGCGGCCAAGGCGACGTTTCGGTCTACGGCCATCTGCTGTTCATGTCGGCCGAGGCGGTGAATGGCCGCTTGGACTGCGGTACGCAGGGTCTACCGCTGCCTGAAGGGTTCGTTCCCGCTCAAGCTCCCCCTCGGCCCGCCAATCAGGCCGAAGAGACTCCGGAAGCCGAACGCCGCCCGCGCCCGCTGCCGCCAGCCGACACGAATCGCTTCCGCGGCGTCCGGATCTTCGACATCGGCAAGCTCTCAAGTCCCCAGCAAGTCGCCGCCGTTCAGACCTGTCGCGGCTCCCACACGCATACGCTGGTGATCGATCCGAACGACAAGGAGAACGTCTATATTTATGTTTCGGGAACTGGGACGGTCCGGCAAGCGGCGGAGCTCTCGGGCTGCGTGAGTGGCGACGATCCTGCCGCTAATCCCGACACCTCGCTCTTCAGCATTGACATCATCAAAGTTCCGCTGGCGCATCCCGAGCAGGCCAAGATCGTCTCCAGCCCCCGCATCTTCACCGATTCACAGACCGGCAACATCAACGGCCTCTGGAAGCGCGGCAATCACGGGCCGGGCACCCAGACCACCTCGGGTACCGACAAGTGTCACGACATTACCGTCTACTCAGGTGTAGGACTGGCGGCCGGCGCGTGCTCCGGCAACGGACTCCTGCTCGATATCCACGATCCCGTGCACCCGGTTCGCATCGACGCCGTCAGCGATCCCAATTACGCCTTCTGGCATTCTGCGACGTTCAACAACGCTGGCACGAAAGTGCTGTTCACTGACGAGTGGGGCGGTGGCGGACAGCCCAGATGCCGCGAAACCGACCCGATGAACTGGGGTGCCGACGCAATCTTCGAGCTTTCCAATCGCAAGCTGAAACTGGCGTCATATTACAAGATGCCCGCCTCGCAAAGCGATCTCGAGAACTGCGTGGCCCATAATGGATCGTTGATTCCGATTCCCGGCCGCGACATTTTCGTCCAGGCTTGGTATCAGGGCGGAGTTTCGATGGTCGATTTCACGGATGCCTCGCGTCCGTTCGAAGTCGCTTATTTCGATCGCGGCCCGCTCGATGCCGAAAAGCATGGACTGGGCGGCTACTGGTCGGTCTACTGGTACAACGGCTACATTTATGGGTCTGAAATAGCCCGCGGCGTCGACGTTTTCAAGATGACCCCGAGCAAATTTATCACACAGAACGAAATCGACGCGGCGAATCAGGTGCATTTCGATATTCTCAACGTTCAGAATCAGCCCAAAATCACCTGGCCGCAGAATTTTGTCGTGGCGAAAGCCTATCTCGATCAGCTAGCGCGTGGGAACTCGGTCTCGGCGTCTAAAATTTCCGCTCTCGGCGCCCTGATCGCGAGAGTCGATGTGTCCCAGCCCGAGGCCGCGGACGTCGCCCAGCTTAAGACTGCGGGAGCCGCGCTTGATAAAGACGCAGCTCAAGCGAAAACACCGGCCGACGCGGAACGAATGCGCGCGTTGGCAGCCATTTTCGCCAAGGGCGGCGCGGCGCATTTCTAGCTCGCCGATCCTGCACTCCACTTCAAGAAAGGCGGTACCTCTATGACGATCGATCGATACCGGCCGGTTCACTTACGGCTGGCGTTGCCAATTCTCGTTCTCTTTACGCTCGTCGCGAGGCTGCCGCTGTCGGCCCAGGAAGAAGGTGGCCCGGGACGATGGCAAGCCCGCTCTATGGTGGAGACGAAGTTCGGCATCGTCGCAACCAGCCAGACGCTAGCTTCCGCTGCCGGCGCGCATATCCTCGAAATGGGCGGCAACGCGATTGATGCTGCGATCGCCGCCAACGCCGTGCTAGGCGTCGTCGAACCGATGTCCGACGGCATCGGCGGCGACCTGTTCGCCATCTATTACGAAGCCAAAACCGGAAAACTCTACGGCCTGAATTCGAGCGGCTGGGCGCCCACCGGCCTAACGATCGAAGCCCTCGAGCGGCAGCACATCGACAAGATGCCGCAGAAGGGCATTTACTCCGTCACCGTCCCGGGAGCAGTCGCGGGCTGGGATCAACTGCGAACTAAGTTTGGCACCATGCCGCTCGACAAGCTCCTCGCGCCGGCCATTTATTACGCCGACAACGGATTCCCCGTCACCGAAATCATCGACGCACAATGGCAAAACTCGGTGAAAGGCCTTTCCGCCAACAAAGGCGCAAAGGACACCTATCTTCCTGACGGCCGCGCGCCCAAGCTCGGCGAGATCTTCCGCAACCGCGACCTCGCCGCGTCTTTACGCATGATCGCCGCCCACGGCCGCGACGGTTTTTATAAAGGCCCGAACGCCGATGCGCTCATCCGCGAAGCCAAAGAGGACGGTGTCGAATGGACGCCGGCCGACCTCGCTGATTTCCAGCCGGAGTGGGTGGAACCGGTTTCTACTAGTTATCGCGGCTGGACCGTAACCGAGCTGCCGCCCAACGGGCAGGGAATCGCCGCGCTCGAAATGCTCAACATGATGGAACGCTTTCCGCTCTCCGAGTACGGCCACAACAGTGTCAAAGCCCTTCATGTCATGATCGAAGCGAAGAAGCTCGCTTATTCCGACTTGCTGCGCTACGTCGGCGACCCGCGTTTCACTAAGGTTCCCGTGTCCGGGCTTCTGTCGAAAGAAACCGCCGCCGCGCGCGCCAGCGTAATCAACTTGAACAAAGCTACTTGTGCCGTAACTCCAACGGAATTGACATGGCTCGCGCAGTTGCCTTCCGCTGACACCATCTACATGTCCGCGATGGATCGTGATGGCAATATGGTCTCGCTGATCCAAAGCAACTACGGCGGATTCGGCTCTGGCGTCGTCGCACGCGGAACCGGATACGCGCTCCAAAATCGCGGCGGGCTGTTCTCGCTCGAACGCGGCCATCCGAACGCCCTCGCTCCGCGCCATCGTCCGCTCCACACCATTATTCCCGCGTTCATGCAAAAGGGCGACGAGCGCATCGCTTTCGGAATCATGGGTGGCTGGAACCAATCGCAGGCGCACGCTCAGTTCGTCTCGAATATCGTCGACTTCGGTATGAATGTGCAGGGCGCTCTCGAAGCAGCGCGCTTCACCAAGGGCACGTTCGACGGCTGCGACGTCTCGATGGAAACCCGCATAGCTGCCGACGTGATCAAGCAGCTACAGTCGATGGGCCACCAGATCAAGCTGGTCGGGCAATATTCAGGCTCCATGGGAGGCGGGCAAGCCGTCGAGAGCATCGCGGGAGGCATCCACTTTGGGGGCTCCGATCCGCGTAAGGACGGAGCTGCGGTCCCCGAAAATCCCGCGTTCAAATAGAGCGCGCCACGACTAAACTGGACGAAACAACCTATGCGCTCCTGCACACTTACAGTGCTGTGTTTGTCGACAACTCTCGCTTGGTCGCAGGCGCCCGCAGAGGCCCCGAAAGAAGCGCCCGATCCGATCCTCTCGATCGTTGCTCATCTCGACCTCGAACACTACAAAGCCACCATCAAAGGCTTGACTCAATTCGGCGACCGGCGCCAGGGAACCGATCGCAATCGCGCCGCCGTCGATTGGATCGAAGTGCAACTGAAGAGCTACGGCTGCACCAACACCGAGCGCATTCACTTCGATTACGAACCGCCGGCTAACCCACCGCGCCGCCCGCCCACCTCCGACACAATCGGTCCCGGCGGATCGCGACGTCGCGGAGTCCGCAATCAGGACACCGTCAACAACGATCCGATGAAGCAGCCCGACGAGAAGCTTCGCGAACTCGACTCGCAGCCGTCCACGCCTGGTCCTCGCGAAGAAGTCTTCTGCACAAAGATCGGCACCACGCATCCCGACGAGATGTACATCGTAAGCGGGCACATGGATGGTATCGGCTATGGCCAGGCCGCGAACGACGACGGATCCGGCACCGCGCTGGTCATGGAGCTCGCGCGCATTCTCAGTCGCCCGGAAATCCAAACCGACCGCTCCATCCGTTTCGCGCTGTGGAACAACGAGGAGACCGGCTCGAACGGCGCGCGCGCCTACACCACCCAGCGCAAGGATCTTCAGGGCAGGGAAGACCCGCCAGGCTCAGGTAAATATCCCGAGCCAACATGGCTCGGAATGATCCAGCACGACATGATGCTCTTCGATCACGGAATGCCGCGTAAGGACGGCACCATAAGCAAAGAACAACGCCCCGAAGCGGATGTCAACATCGAATATCAGGTCACGTCCAAATTCGCCGATGCCGCGATGGCGCTCGCGCACAAATTCCAGTTGGCCAACGAAAAATACGCCACCGATTATCCAGCCAACGTTGGCCCGCACATGACGAACACGGATTCAGGACCGTTTATGGATCTTACGCCGGCCATCACGCTGCGCGAGGTCGAACGCGGCGCGCAAATGGGTAACGGATGGGACCCGCATCATCATCAGCCCACGGACGTGTTCTCGACCTTTAGCGACGACGATTTTCGCCTTGGCCTGAACGCCGCGCAAACGACGCTCGGCGCGATCTGTCAGCTAACCGGCGCGCGAATTGGGGAACAATAATTCTCGAAACCGAGCGATTAATTTTGTCTCCGTGGGCGATCTCAGATTGGATGGATTTCCGTCCGATTGCCACCGATCCCGAAGTGATGCGCTACATCAACGGCGGCATTCCCTGGGACGACGAGCGAATCCAAGACTTCGTGCAGCGGCAGGTCCAACTCTACGAAGAACGAGGCTACTGTAGATGGAAGCTCACTTTGAAAGGCGGCTCGGGAATTGCCGGCTTCTGCGGCGTCGGACTGTCGGAGGATGTTCCGGAAATTGGATGGTGGCTTGCACCGCGCTATTGGGGACGTGGTCTCGCCACGGAAGCCGCGCGCGTTGCGTTACGTCACGCCTTCGAAACATCGACGATTGATCGCTTCATCTCCATTGTTCGGCCAGCGAATCTCGCTTCCGTTCGTGTAATGGAAAAAATCCGACTTGCGAAGGAAACCGAATACGTTAAGGACGGAGTTCCGCTGCTGCGATACGCGATCACTCGATCACAATATTTCAACCGCCCCGACTCTCCCAGTCATGAAATCTATTGACGGTCGTTCCGCCTGATCCACGCATCCATCGTGCGCGTGAGCACGTCCAGATGCGCCTCGGTGCGTTCTTGAGCTTCGGCGAGTTTGTCCATTCCGTCAGTTAGTACCACCTGAGCCGTCAGCAGCCGCTTGTGCTCCTCGGCGAATTGAATGTGCTCGCTTGTGAGAACTTCGACGAACTCTTCCAGCCGCGTGAGACGCCGCTCAACGTTGCCACCGTTCTCTCCGTTACCGTTCACGCTTTAATTCTAGCCGTATGCGCAGTCAGAATGACGCGAGCGTCGCTACCCCTCGTCCGATTTCTCCAGCGCCATCACCACGCGCAAATCCTCGCGCATGCGATTCCACCGGTCCTCGCCCAGCGCGTCGACGACACGTTTCTGGGCCTTCCGCCAGCAATCCAGACTCCTGCGCAGCGCTGCCTCCCCCTTGGGCCGCAGCCGGATCTCCTTGCGATTCGCCGTCACTTGCCGAACTTCGACCAGCCCCCGCCTGGTGAGCGGCTTCAAATTCCGGGTAAGGGTCGTACGATCGAGACCAAGGTCGTTCGCCACGGCAGTGATCGACCCCGGACCTAGCTTTTGAATGCACGCCAGCAAGCTGAAGAGCGGCCCGCGAATCGGCGCGTCCGCCATCTCTTTCTCGTAAATTCGGCCGACAATATGCGCCGATTTCCGGAGATTATAAGAAACGCAACAGATTTCCAGCGCCCGGCATTCTTCTTTACCGGCTTTTACCACGCGCCCCGTTTTCGATTGCACTGTCGATCAATGTAGGTCGCCTGAAGCCAGATTGTCAAGACCACAACATGGAAAAGCGCGCTTGACTTTGTCCAGGACGTGTACATACACTGCTTTAAAGCTGTCTTATGGTCCCCGTCGAGTCGCCGACCGCATCCCGGCTAGTAGCTCGCAAGCGAAAGTTATGGCCGTGGCTCGTCCTGATAGTTCTCGCGGCCGCCGCGCTTTGGGCCTGGCCGCGCAAAGACAACTGGATTCGTGCGGTTCCCGGCGCCTCTCCGGCTAAAGCTGCACCCCAAGGACGCGGCGGTTCGGGGCCGCGACTGGTTCCCGTGGTTGCTTCCGAAGTACGACGCGGCGATATGCCCGTCTACCTCGATGGCCTCGGCTCGGTGACCGCGTTCAACACTGTTACGGTCCGCACTCGCGTTGACGGCGAATTGGTCAACGTCGCGTTTCAGGAAGGTGATTTCGTCAAACAAGGAGACCTTCTCGCTGAAATCGATCCGCGCCCGTTCAACGTCCAACTCGCCCTTGCCGAAGCTCAAAAGGCGCACGATGAAGCCTTACTCGCCAACGCGCGCCTCGATCTCGAACGCTATCAGACTCTGGTCGGTCAGGATGCCGTTCCCAAGCAGCAGCTCGACACCCAGGTCGCGCTGGTCGCCCAGTACGCGGCGACCGTCAAAGCCGATCAGGCGCAGATCGACAATGTAAAGCTGCAATTGGTCTACAGCCGCATCGTGTCTCCACTCACCGGCCGCATCGGTTTGCGTCTGGTCGATCGCGGCAACATCGTTCACGCCACCGACACTGGTGGTTTGGCCGTCGTCACGCAGCTTCAACCCATCGCTGTTTTGTTCAACATCGCTGAGGATAGCCTTCCCGCCGTGAACGCCAAACTGCGCAGCGGTGCAAAGCTTCCTGTGATCGCATATGACCGCGAGCTGAAGCGCAAACTTGGCGCAGGCACTCTGCTTACCCTCGACAACCAGATCGATCAAGCCAGCGGAACCGTCCGGTTCAAGGCCGTGTTTGAAAACGCGGACCTGTCGCTATTCCCCAATCAATTCGTCAACGCTCGCCTGCTCATCGACACTAAGCACCAGTCGCTCATCGTCCCCACCGCGGCCGTGCAACACAGCCCGACCTCCGCATTCGTCTATCGCGTGAAGCAAGACAACTCGGTCGAGGTGAAAAACGTCGCTACCAGCGTCACTGAGGGCGATGAAGTCGCGGTTGATCACGGACTCGATCCCGGCGACCTGGTGGTCATCGACGGCATCGACAAACTCGAGCAGGGAAGCAAGGTCGTGGTTCGTAAAGCCGGTGCGGGATCTCCTCTGCCCGGTGCCGCGACGGCCTCCGCCAGGCCCAACGCACGGCCTCCGGATGCCACGCCCCCCGCCGCGCCACGCGCCGGCCGAGGCGGCAAGGGCGCAACATCTCCATGAGCCCCTCGCGGCCATTCATCCTCCGGCCGATTGCGACCTCGCTGTTTATGGCAGGCATCCTGCTCACCGGCGCCGTTGCCTACCGCCAACTGCCCGTCTCTGCGTTACCTCAGGTCGACTACCCCACCATCCAAGTCATCACGTTTTACCCGGGCGCGAGTCCCGAGGTGATGGCGTCGTCCGTGACCGCGCCGCTCGAACGTCAATTCGGCCAGGTCCCCGGCCTGAATCAAATGACGTCGACCAGTTCATCGGGCGCATCGGTCATTACACTGCAGTTCATTCTCGACCTGAACATCGACGTGGCGGAGCAGCAGGTGCAAGCCGCCATCAACGCCGCCGCAACCTTCCTTCCGAAAGATCTTCCCAACCCGCCCATCTACGCGAAAACGAATCCGGCTGACGCACCGATCCTCACGCTCGCTCTCACTTCAAAAACCATTCCGCTCTCTCGGGTCGAGGACTTCGCCGACACGCGCTTGGCGCAAAAAATCTCGCAGGTTCCCGGCGTCGGCCTCGTGACCATCAGCGGCGGCCAAAAGCCTGCCGTCCGGATTCAAGCCAATCCGATGGCGTTGTCTTCCTACCACCTGAACCTGGAAGACCTCCGCGCCGCCGTCGCCGCCACGAATGTCAACGAAGCCAAGGGAACCTTCGACGGCGCGAGAAATTCCTACACCATCGGCGCCAACGATCAGCTTCTCAGCGCCGCCGATTATCGCCCGCTGATCGTCGCGTATCGCAACGGCCGTCCGGTTTCACTCTCCGACATCGCTACCGTGATCGACGACGCCGAAAACGTTCGCCTCGCGGCCTGGAAAGACAACTTGCCTGCCGTAATCGTGAATATTCAGCGCCAACCGGGCGCCAACATCATCGACGTCGTCGACCGCGTAAAGCGTTTGCTGCCTCAGCTTCGCGCGTCCATGCCGAGCGCTGTCGACGTGGCGATTCTCACTGACCGGACAACAACCATTCGTGCTTCGGTTGCGGACGTGCAATACGAGCTGATGCTCACCATCGCGCTGGTCGTGATGGTAATCTTCCTCTTCCTCCGCACGCTCGCCGCAACCATCATCCCCAGCGTAGCCGTGCCGCTCTCTTTGGTCGGCACCTTCGGCGCCATGTATCTGCTCGGCTTCAGCCTGAATAATCTCACTCTGATGGCGCTCACCATCTCGACTGGCTTTGTTGTGGACGACGCCATCGTGATGATCGAAAACATCGCGCGCTACATCGAAGACGGGGAAACACCAATGGCCGCCGCGCTCAAAGGCGCCGAGCAGATCGGCTTCACCATCCTCTCGCTCACCGTGTCGCTCATCGCGGTTTTGATTCCTCTGCTCTTCATGGGCGACATTGTTGGCCGCCTGTTCCGCGAATTTGCTGTAACGCTGAGCGTCACGATCCTCATTTCCGCGCTCGTCTCGCTCACGCTTACCCCGATGATGTGCGCACGTCTGCTGAAACACAAGCCGGAATCGGAGCAGGGACGGCTGTATCAGTTCTCCGAACGGGTTTTCCAGGGAATCATCGCCTTCTACGGAAAAACCCTGCAAGTCGCGCTGCGCTTTCAGCCCCTGACACTATTCATCGCCATCGCTACGCTGGCCGCCACAATCTGGCTTTTTATCCTGATCCCCAAAGGATTTTTCCCAGTTCAAGACACTGGCGTCATCCTCGGAATTTCAGAAGCCCCGCAAATGATTTCGTTTTCGGCGATGGCCGAACGCCAGCAGTCGCTCGCTCGCACGATCCTCGACGACCCGGCGGTCGAGAGCCTTTCGTCCTTCATTGGCGTTGACGGCACGAACACTACTGTAAATTCCGGCCGCATCCAGATCAATCTCAAGCCGCTCGAAGATCGCGGCATCGACGCGACGAATATCATTCGCCGTTTAAGCCCTAAGGTGGCCGAGATCGGCGGCATCCAGCTTTTTCTGCAACCGGTTCAGGACCTCACCGTCGAAGATCGCGTTAGCCGCACTCAGTTCCAGTACAGCCTCGAGGACCCGGACTCCAAAGAGCTCGACGAATGGGCACCCCGCTTCATCGCGCGACTGCAAGGCTTACCCGAGCTTCGCGACGTCGCCAGTGACCGCTCCTCCGGTGGGCTGCAAGCCGCGCTCACTATCGATCGCAACACCGCTTCGCGCTTCGGCATCACGCCCACAATGATCGACGACACGCTGTACGACGCCTACGGCCAGCGTCAGATCACCACCATGTACACGCAGTTAAATCAGTACCGCGTCATACTCGAAATCAAACCCGATCTCAAGCGTGGACCCGACGATCTGAAAAACATCTACGTCCGTTCCTCGCAGGGCGGGGAAGTCCCCTTGGACGCTTTTTCGCACTTTGATCAAAGCACCGCTCCGCTAGCCATCAACCACCAGGGCCAGTTTCAAGTGGTGACGGCTTCGTTCAATCTCGCGCCCGGAAAATCGCTCGGAGACGCAGTCTCGGCCGTCAATCGCGTCAAGGAAGAACTCGGACTCCCGGCCAGCATCGCGGGCGCCTTCCAAGGCACTGCAGCGGCTTTCCAGGCCTCGCTCGCGAACGAACCGATCCTAATTCTCGCCGCGATGGTGACCGTCTACATCGTCCTCGGCGTTTTGTACGAAAGCTACATCCATCCTCTGACCATCCTCTCCACGCTCCCCTCCGCCGGCGTCGGCGCGCTGCTCGCGCTCATGATCACGCACAACGACTTCAGTGTGATCGCACTGATCGGAATCGTCCTGCTGATCGGAATCGTCGAAAAGAACGCGATCATGATGATCGATTTCGCTCTCGAAGCCGAACGCAAAGATGGCCTAGCGTCGTCAGACGCCATCTACCAGGCCGCGCTGCTTCGCTTCCGCCCCATCGTCATGACCACGCTCGCGGCCATGTTCGGAGGCCTTCCGCTCGCTCTCGGTACAGGCACAGGCGCGGAGCTCCGCCGTCCGCTCGGAATCGCCATCGTCGGCGGACTCATCTTCAGCCAGCTCCTCACGCTCTACACTACGCCGGTTGTTTACCTGACGTTCGATCGGATCGCCCGCCGATTGAGCCGCCGGCGCGTTTCTGTTACCGATCCCGAAGAAGCCGGAGCCGAAGCGTGAGCCTTTCCTCGCCATTCATCGAGCGTCCGGTCGCAACCACTTTGCTTTGCGTCGCCATCGGGCTCTCCGGCGTCATTGCATATCCATTTCTGCCGATTGCGCCGCTGCCTCAAGTAGACTATCCCGCCATTAGCGTCAACTCGTCGCTCCCCGGCGCGAGCCCCGAAACCATGGCATCATCGGTCGCCACACCGCTCGAGCGCCAGCTCGGACACATCGCGGGCGTCAACGAAATGACGTCTTCGAGTTCGCTCGGATCCACCGGCGTCAGCCTGCAATTCGATTTGAGCCGCAACATTGATGCCGCCGGCCGCGACGTCCAGGCCGCCATCAACGCAGCCCGCAGCCAACTCCCCGCCGCGCTGCCGCAAAATCCCTTCTGGCGTAAAAACAACCCGGCCGATACGCCCATCCTATTCCTAGCCTTGACCTCCGACACCATGCGTCAGGGCGAAATGTACGACGTTGCCATCCGCATCCTCCAACAGAAGATTGCGCAGGTGAACGGCGTCGCACAGGTTTTCGTGCAGGGCAGCTCGCTTCCCGGCGTCCGGATCGACTTGAATCCGACGCTGCTGAACACTTTCGGACTTAGCCTCGAAGACGTCCGCACCTATCTTGCCGCGGCCAATGCGAATCGTCCTAAGGGCGACATCGCCCTCGGCGCGCGCAACTGGTCGGTCAGCACCAACGACCAGCTCATGAAGGCCAAGGACTACGCGCCGCTTGTCGTCGCCTATCGAAACGGGGGCGCGGTCAAACTCTCAGACATCGCTCGCGTAACCGATTCCATCGAGGACATCCGCACCGCAGGTTGGGCCAATGGAAAGCCTGCCATCGTGATGCTCATTTTTAAGCAACCCGGGGCGAACGTCGTCGAAACGGTCGACCGCGTCTACAAAGTGTTGCCGCGTCTCCAGGCCGCTGTACCTCCCAGGCTCCACTTGGCCATGCTGCTCGACGGAGGCACTCAAATCCGCGCTACCGTGCACGACGTTGAAATCACCCTCCTGATCTCGATCAGTCTCGTGATCATGGTCGTTTTCATCTTCCTGCGCAGCCCGCGTACCACGTTTATTCCCAGCATCGCGGTTCCGCTTTCACTAGCCGGTTCATTCGGCGTTCTCTACCTGTTCCACTACAGCCTGGACAATCTTTCGCTGATGGCCCTCACCATAGCCACTGGCTTCGTCGTCGACGACGCCATCGTAGTCATCGAGAACATCACCCGCTATATCGAGCACGGAATGACGCCGATGCGTGCTGCGCTCGAGGGCGCCAAGGAAATCGGCCCGACAGTCTTGTCCATTAGCATCTCGCTCAACGCCGTCTTCATTCCGATCTTCCTCATGAAAGGTTACGTCGGGCGCCTGTTCCGCGAGTTCGCCTTCACTCTTTCGGCAGCCATCATAATTTCTCTTTTTGTATCGCTCACCCTTACCCCCATGATGTGCTCCCGCATTCTTCGGCACGAACGCAAAGGCGGTCACGGGCTGCTCCACCGTTTCAGCGAGGGTGGCTTCAACCTGATCGCGCGCATGTATTGCGCCACCCTTCGCTGGGTGCTGCGCCATCAGCCTCTCACCTTCGCCGTCACGCTCGGCACCATTGCGCTCACGATGTACTTGTACGTCGCGATCCCCAAGGGTTTCTTCCCGCAGCAGGACACCGGGCGCATGACCGGCCAGATTCAGGCCGACATGGCGACATCGTTCGGTTCCATGCGCGGCAAAGTACAACAAGCGTCGGACATCATTCAATCGGATCCCGACATCGAGAATGTAATGGCCTTTCTCGGCGGAGGAGGAGGCGGCGGCGCAGCGGGCATCAACAACGCGCGCATGTTCATCACGTTGAAAGACATCGCCGAGCGCAAGGATAAAGCCAATGCCGACCAGGTCATCGCCCGTTTGCGCCCTCGCCTCGGGCGCGTTGCGGGCGCCAGCGTTTTCCTTCAATCCATCCAGACTCTGCGCATCGGAACCCGTATCGTAGGCGCGCAGTATCAGTATACGTTGCAAAGCGACAACGTGAGCGATCTTAATTTCTGGGCGCCTCAAGTTTTCCAAGTCCTGCGAACCCTACCGCAGCTCGCCGACGTCAACATCGACCAGCAGAACAAAGGACTCGAATCGAATCTCGTCATCGATCGCAACACCGCAGCGCGCTTCGGCATCTCGCCGCAACTGATCGACGACACCCTTTACGACGCCTTCGGCCAACGCCAGGTCTCTACCCTCTACACACAACTCGCGCAATACCACGTCGTCATGGAGGCCGATCCTGTCTTCTGGCAGAACCCGGAAGGCCTGCGCTACACCTACGTCCGATCCTCCACCGGAAAACAGGTCCCGCTCAGCGCCTTCACGCACTATGTTTCGGATACCGCGCCGCTTTCCGTCAATCACCAGGGACAGTTTCCATCCGCCACGATCTCGTTCAATCTTCCTGTCGGTACGGCGCTGAGCGACGCCGTTCCGTTGATCGAGCAGGCTGAACGCAAGATCGGCATGCCGTCCACGATTCGCGGCAGTTTCAACGGCACCGCGCAGGCCTACCAGGACTCGCTCAGCGACGAACCGATCCTGATCGCCGCCGCGCTGGTCTGCGTCTATCTAGTGCTCGGCATGCTATACGAGAGTCTGATCCACCCCATCACCATTCTCTCGACGCTTCCCTCCGCCGGCGTCGGCGCTCTGCTTGCTTTGCTCGCCACCAAGAATGAATTGAACGTCATTTCCTTAATCGGGATCATCCTTCTGATCGGAATCGTCAAGAAAAATGCGATTATCATGATCGATTTCGCTTTGAAAGCCGAACGCGAAGGTTTGACCGCCGCGGAAGCCATCTACCAGGCTTGCGTCCTGCGCTTCCGTCCCATCACTATGACCACGATGGCCGCAATGCTCAACGGCCTGCCCATGGCGCTCGGCACCGGTAATGGATCTGAAATCCGCCGCCCTCTCGGGATCGCCATCGTCGGTGGCCTCCTGTTTAGCCAGATGTTCACGCTCTACACCACGCCTGTCATGTATCTGTATCTCGATCGCCTCAGCTCATGGTGGGCCGGCCTGCGCCGCAAGCCCGCGCGCGTCGCAGCCGCATCGTAGCACCACCTCTAAGTTCCGGCTTTCGCACCTTCGCTAGACATTTTTCTCCGAAAGGTTTCATCTGAGTATCGCGTCTTAGGGTGATAAAATAGACTCCTCGGACACGTCGATGATTGGCGCAATTCTGCAGCATTACCGGATTGAAGCCAAACTGGGAGCCGGCGGGATGGGCGTGGTGTATCGCGCGCTCGACACCCACCTCGATCGCCCAGTCGCCATTAAAGTTCTGCCTTCTTCCGCTGTCGGCGACCCCGAACGCCGCGCGCGCTTCGAACAGGAGGCTAAATCGGCTTCGGCGCTAAGTCACCCCAACATCATCACGATTTACGACGTGGACAATACCGAAGTCGACGGCCAGCGCGTCGAGTTCATCGTCATGCAGTTCGTGGCCGGCAAGACGCTCGATCAGATGATCGGCCGCAAAGGCCTGCGTTCGACCGATGCGCTTCGCTACGCCGTCCAGGTCGCTGACGGTCTGTCAGCCGCTCATCAAGTCGGAATCGTTCATCGCGATTTGAAACCCGGCAACGTCATCGTCGACGAGCAGGGCAGCGTGAAGATCCTCGACTTCGGTTTGGCCAAGCTCACGCAAATCGAAGAGCCCGATGCTTATGCCGCCACCGAGAGCGTTCACATAAAAGCAGAGACAGAGACTGGCACCATCATGGGCACAGTCGCCTATATGTCGCCCGAACAGGCTGACGGGCACAAAGTGGACGCGCGCTCCGATATTTTCTCCTTCGGCGCGATGCTTTACGAAATGGTGACGGGTCGCCGCGCCTTTCCGGGCGGCTCCAAGCTTTCAACCCTCGCCTCCGTTCTGCACCGAGATCCCGCGCCGATGCGTCCCGATGAAGATCACGTCCCGCGCGAGCTGGAGCGAATCATCCTGCGATGCCTGCGAAAAGATCCTCAGCGCCGCTGGCAGAACATGGCCGACGTAAAGGTTGCGCTCGAAGATGTTCTCCAAGATCTCGAAGCGCCAAGTTCCGAGGCGGAAGCAAAACCAGTCAATGCTAGGTTCGGCTGGCGCATCCTGGTTTGGACCGCGCTCATTCTGCTGGCGGTCGCCGCGGGAGCCTTTATCGGCTGGCGCGCGTTACGCTCCCCACAGCCGACCTTCGAACGCTTGACCTACCGGCGTGGAGACGTCGCCGCCGCGCGCTTCTCGCCCGACGGCCAGACCATACTCTTCAGCGGTCAGTGGGGCGCTGAACCCATGACCATCTTTTCCATGCGCGCCGGCAGCCGCGAGTCGCGCTCGCTCGATCTACCCGAAGGCCGCATCCTTTCGATCAGCGCCACCGGAGAAATGGCGATTCTGATCGGCGAGTCGCTCGGCAGTTCGGGAACACTTGCGCGCGTTCCGCTCTCAGGCGGCGCGCCCCGCGAAGTTCTCGAGAACGTCAACGATGCCGACTGGTCTCCCGATGGTGCCCAGCTCGCCGTCTCGCACACCGTCAAAGGCCGCACTCGCATCGAATATCCCATCGGCAGCGTGCTCTACGAGAAGGAAGGCCGTCCGCCCTACGATCTGCGCGTCTCGCCCAAAGGCGATCTTCTGGTCTTTTTCGACTATGACGATGCCATCGGCGACTTCGCTGTAACTGTGCTCGATTTGCACGGCAAGAAGCGCGTTCTGTCTCGCGGCTGGCGCGCATCGCAGCACCTCGCTTGGTCGCCGAAGGGCAACGAAGTCTGGTTCGGGGCTGCTGGCAAAGATGGCGTCAACCCCGGTTTGCGAGCAGTGTCGCTCGATAACAAAGAACGCATGCTGGTCGAAACTCCCGCAATGATGGCTATGGACGATGTCTCGCGCGATGGACGGGTGCTCGCAACCACAGAAGACTCGCGTATCGGCATTTCCACTCTCGCTCCCGGCGCTAAGCAGGAAGCCGACCTTTCTTGGTTCGACGCCTCGCATGCTTACGATATTTCGAACGACGGCCGGTCCATCTTGTTTGTCGAATCGTCGAATGTGCATCAACGCAACGCCGCGATCTACCTTCGCAAAACCGACGGATCGCCTGCCATCCGTCTCGGCGATGGAAACTATCCTGCGCTGTCGCCCGATGGGAAATGGGTGAGCTGTGTGGTTAGCGAGGGACCGCAGACGCGCCTCACTCTGTTGCCCACCGGTGCGGGCGAAGCGCGATCCATTTCCACCGAAGGCATCCACTATGGACCCTCCGAATGGTTCCCCGATGGCCTCCATATTCTCTTCACTGGAAATGAGCTGAATCACGGGACCCGCACCTTCGTACAGGATGTGCGTGGAGGAAAGCCTACACCGGTTACACCGGAAGGCACCCCGGCGAGCGCGGTTTCTCCTGATGAAAAGTACGTCACCGTAGCCGTAGCCGGCAAGCTCTCGCTGGTTCCACTCGCGGGCGGAGAACCGAAGACACTCCCTCCCATCGATCCCGACCAAACCGTCATCCGCTGGAGCGGCGATGGCCGCTATTTGTATCTCCGCCAACTCGACAAGCCTTACTCAATGAAGATCACGCGCATGGAAGTTTCCAGTGGCCGCCAAGAGCCATGGAAAACGCTCCAGCCTCCCGATCCCGTTGGCGTCCGCATGTTGGACGTCGCGATGACTCCCGACGGCTCGGCGTACGCATACTCGTTCCAGCGCGACATCGTCACGCTGTTCCTGGTCGGCAACCTGAAATAACCTCAGCGGTGCGCGATCACAAGCAGCGAACGCGCGCGCTTGACGGCACAAGCGAGTGCGATCTGAAAATTCATGGGATCGAGTGCGGCGAAGCTTTCGTCCAAGATCACTAAACCGGCGTCTTGCAACAAGGCGCGCGCGATGTACAACCGGCTGCGCTCGCCGTGCGAGAGCTGCCAACCCGTTTCGCCGACCATCTGGAGCAACCCCGACGGCATCCGGTCCAGCACATCGCCCAGGCCAAGTTCGCGACAAACCGCTTCCGCTTCACTCAGGTCGTGACGGCTGGGCAGCTTGTGCCGTCCCATCATCAAATTGAACGCAAACGTTTCGGCCAGGACATGGTTTTCGTGAAACTGCGGAGCGGCTGCAACACGTTTCCGCCACGCATCGTCGCCGAGCTTCTTTCGATCGAGACCGCTCACCAACACTTGACCGGAACCAGGCTCGCGCAGACCGGCGATGAGCGAAATCAAGGTCGACTTGCCACCGCCCGAAGCTCCCTCGAGCACAAGCCGCTCTCCAGGTGGGACGGTCAGCGAGCATGCGCGCAAGACCTGCGGGGTCCTCTCGCCGTATCGGAAACTCAGATGGCGAGCCTGGAGCGTTCCATCCGAGCTGGAGCCGGCCGCTTCGAGCGCGCCCGTCGTCTCAGGCGCTTTTGCCGCCTCGAACAAAACCGAAGCGCGCTGCCAGGCAACCCACGCTCCTGCAAGCTGCCAGGCGCCGGATGTCCTGCGCCGCAACGCGCGATATGCCAGCACGACGCCACCCACAGCGATGCCGATACTGGCTGTCGATGCGCCGCGCGTAAACGCGGGAATCAGGGCGATCATTCCCACCACTAGCCAACCGCGCGGAATGATGGCCAGCAGAGCGGCTGTAGAATCGTCCATGGCTTTCGAGGCTTTCAAATAACCTTCGAGCGTCTCATCTTCGCCCTGGTGCCAGCGATCCGGCGGAAGCTGGGCGAGCCGCGTGCGATGCCCCACCATGTTCTCGATCAGCTCGTGCGTCATGTTGAGCCGCACGTCGGTCCAGAAGCGATTGCGCCGCATGTACCGCAAGCCGATGACGTCACCGGCGGCGAGCCACGCCACGAACACACCAGCCTGAAGCCATCCACCAGCGCCGGCGGCTAGGACGAAGATCGAGATGAACAACTCGATGATCGCCATCAGCGCCAAAAAGCCGCCGGACAGCGCAAGCGATTCCACAGCTTCCGATTCCAGCACGCGGCCGAGCAATTGACCCGCTCCTTGATGCCGGATGCTGTCGGGTTCCAGTTTCAGCGCTCCTGTGAAAAGCCGCTCCTTCAGCCGTGCGCCTCCGCCGATTGCAACCGATCCCTGAAGCCAAGTGATCAGTACGCGAATCGGAACCAACGTCAGCAGCAGAAGCGCCCAGAGGAAAAGCCAACTGCGATCCGAGCTGCGATTGAGAACGTTCGATCCCACCACCCACCATGCGAATATCCACAGCAGGTATTGAACCGTGTGCGCCCCCGTCAAGGCGATCAGCCGGCGATGAACGCCAGCCCGGCGCAGTTGCTGCCAAAAGCTCGCCGAGGAAGGGAGGCGCAAGAGCCAGATGCCACCGATTCGCACCGAACCCATGCGTTCGCGCATCAGCGCCTCTTGCGCACGACTTTGTGCCGCGGGCTCAATCCGCGCGCGATCGAGAATCGATTGCACTTCCGCTCTGACGGACTGCTCGCGTGCGCCGCACAGCATCGAACGGATCGCCGACGGTGAGACTCCATGTTTGTTTCCGTCGGGCCCTAGGATGGTCAGCCGCCTTCCGGCGACTAACAAAAGGAAGGCCGGTTCTCCCGGCACCTGAATCAGCGCCGGAGCCATTGCCGCGACGTCCAGCTCGAACGCCGCGTAGGTTGTTTCTGTGGATTGTGCTTCGAGATTCAGCGTCCGCGCTGCGGTTGTTAACCACTCGGTTAGAGATTCGGAATTGCCGATGATGCCTGGGCCTGGCTCTGGCGGCGCGGACGTGCCTGTAGCAAAAGCAAGTACATCGCCTAAGCGGGATGCGGGCCAGAGCAGGTCGTTCATTTCTCCACGAGCACCCCGTCGTCAAGGCGAAGCCTTCGCCAGCCCGCCGACGACCAGAGTCCCTCGCGCACCTGGTATTCCGCGCCCAGCATGTTGGCGAATCGCGATTCCGGGTTTTGCGCAAGCGCGCTCGGATCCCCGTCCTCCACGATCCGGCCGTCTTCGATCACCAGCACTCGCTCGAAGCCCATCGCTTCCGAAATATCGTGTGAGATGGCAAGCACGGTCGCATCCCGCCACAGCTCCCGCGCGCGCTTGAGCAACTCGCGGCGTTGGTCGAGATCCAGCCCGCGAAAGGCTTCATCTAAGATCACGAGCCGAACGCCCGGCCGCAAGAGTGCGCGGCCGAAACGCACGCGCTGCCCTTCACCGCCCGAGACCAGCCCGCCGCCTTCGCCCAACGGCGTTGACGCGCCGTCCGAGAGACGCTGGAGCACCCGCCGCAAGCCTGCCGCATCGATGGCGGCCTCGAACGACAACCGCGCAGCGCGGGGCAACCCATATTCGAGGTTCTCCTGAAGAGGACGATTCCAGAGCTGAACAGCAGGATCGACCCAGGCGGTGTGCACCCGCAATCGCTCGATGGCCTGCTCGTCTAGCTCTACGCCAGCCACCAAGACGCGTCCCGATGACGGACGATACCAACCGAGCAAAATTCCAACCAGGCTGGACTTTCCGGCGCCCGAACGGCCCACGATGGCGATATGCTCGCCGGCGCGAATCGACAGATCGATATCATGCAGCACCGTGTGGCCTGCAACGGTGACACTGACGTTTTCGAAAGCCAGCGCGACTGCGCCGCTTTTTGAATCGAACGGCGCTGCTTCGAGAGGAGCCGAGTGCTCGATTGCGCCCAGCGGCTCGAGCAAACGCAACGTTACATTGCGATACGCCGGATATTGCCAGGCGATCAAGGCGACCTCCTGGCCGAGCGCCGGCAGATTTAGCCCCCAATACACCAGCAACAGAACTGCGCCGGTCTCTCCGGTTCGAGCCAGGTGCGACGCAAGCAGCCATACCGCGAGACCGAAGCCAGACAGAAACTGCAAGCTTTCGAGCGAGATCACTGCGCGCTGGAGCGTGAGACCGGCGCGCGCCCACTCGCTCAACAAGCTCTCGTGCTCGCGCCGCAACGCTCCCTGCGCGCCATGCGTCCGGATGGCGACCAATCCGAGCAATGCATCGAGATAAAAATGCGTGAGAGCGCCCGTGTGCGTCCGAAAGCGCAGATCGCGCTCCATTAGCCATGGCTGCGACAGGAGCGGGATCGCTACGGCAAAAAGCGCGGCCAGAATCGCGAGCACTGCGCTAGCCGGGTCGAGCCAGACGATTCCAGCAGCCGTGAAAGCGATTTCGAAGCTGTACCGCAGCAGTTGGCCGCCGAGCTCCGGCAGCCGCCGGATGCGATGAATGCTGTGGCTGCGCTCGGCCATGTCGGACTTGAGGCGGCTTTGAAAATAAGGGTCGCCGAGGCGCGGGATCTTTCGCAAGAAGGCCAGACGCAATCGCGTTTCGAGCTTCCGGCCGTAGCACAGCAGATTCCGCGTCAATGGAATTTCTACCAGAAGCAGCCCAAACGAGAATGCGATTACCGCACCAATCGCGCCCAGCCGCTCGGCTGGAAAGGGCAGCACGCGGCCGAGGTCCAGCAGCCCGCGGAACAGCACTGCCTCGAAGATGACAGCGGCGCTCGCGACGATCATCGAGGTCAGCATGACCGTGGGCACGAAGAATCCGTCTTCTCGAAGCAGCTTCAGAAGCTCGCGCCCCGGGCGAGTCGGCGGCTGTTTTAGCGCGGCGGCCAATTCCGGAGATGTGGGTTCAGGTATCTTCTCGCTTGTCACTTCCGCGCGGCCGAGAACCCGCACCAAAACAGCGCCCCGTATCAGGAGTTCTTCTTCGGAAGGACCAGGCCGCACTGACCAATAGTGGTCGGGTATCGCGGCGGGGTCTTCGAGGAATGACCCGAGAACGCGAGCAGCTTCCGCGCCCGGTTGGATCCCACCCGACCGAACGAGGGAACTCAGCATCCGCACGCCCGCGTCGAGAGCCGCGACGGTTCTCCAGCTCTTGTCGGTACTGGCGGCGGCAAATAGCGGCTGGGACTGCCCGGCGATTCCAATCTCATGCAAGCGCCGCAACAGCGGCCGGACAAAATCGGATGATCCCGCATATTCGCGCCAATCGGTGGCCGCGACTGCCTGGCTGTGAACGAAAAGCTCCGAAAGAAATCGCGACCCTTGCCCCCAGCGCCGGCCAGCCGCGGGGTCCATTATCTGCACTAACGAACCGTGACGCCGCCAGATCACAACGAAGTGGGTGAGGCCGTTAGGTTGCAAGATCACGGCGATGGCCGGGAGAGCGCGCGCCTCGTCGAGCAGGACGTGGTCGACGGGCAGCATGATCTGCTCGGCTTTGAGACCGAGCTGGTTGGCAACTTCCTCCAACGTATCGATCGAGCTACCATCCACGTCGGTCTGGCAAGCCTCGCGCAAACGGCCGTAGTGCACGCGAATGCCGAATCCCTCGAAAAGGCTTTTCAACGCGGCCGGGCCGCAGTCCATGTTTGAAGTCTGGACAACCTCGGGCACGAGAAAGCGGGCGCCGGGGTTCCGCGTCCTTGCCTTCATGGACGAGCGACGCCGGAAGCGCGCAGGATCAGTGTGGCGGGCGAGATGCGTTCCACTTCGATGGCCACTTCGGCATGCGATGCGGGCGGAACACGGTTTTCGGTGGCAGGAAGCAGGATCGCGCGGACCTGGCCGGTGGCGGCGTCGGCCCCAAGCGCAATCACCTTGGCGGGGATCGTCTCGCTTTCAAGATGCAGGCTGGCCGTTTGGCCCGGGCGGATGCGTTCGAGCGCGCGCGGCGGGAAAGTGGCGAGGAAGCGATTCGGCTGGATTTGGACATCGCGCGTGATTTCATATTGCGGAACGCGCGATGCGATCAGCCACCAGACCCACGCGGCCAAAAGCGCGAGACCGGCGAGAAGCACGAGGTTCGAGATGCGGAAGCTGTCGGCGTCGAGTGCGCGAAGCGTCTTCGAGAAAGCGATGGGTCCGTTCATGCGCTGGTTCTATGCGCGAGGCGAATGGTTGGCCATGCTTTCTAGAGTGTAGCGCGGTAGTTGACTCGCGCTACGGTTTTCCGATCATTAGAATCGTGAACGAACCGGGTACCGGCGGACCGAGAGGCGCGCGACCGCCTCCTGAGGGCGCTGCTCCCGCTGGGCCGCGCTCCTGACTCATCGTAAAAATGTGATTGGTCTTGCTGTCAAGCGTGATGGTGCGCGCGCCATTCATCGTTTCGAGATTCTGTTCAACTTCGAAACTGGTGGGGCTCTGCTCCTTCACTACAGTCAAGGTGCCGTTGCCTTGCGTGCTGAACGCCTCCATCGTGGCGGGATTAAATACTGCGCCATCAGAGGAGCCCGCGAGCGCAAGCGTCGCGAGAGTCTTGCCGTCCTTGGCGCTCAAAACCACCATCTTCGGTTGCGGCGGCTGGGCCGGCGGATTTCCAGAAACCGCGCAGGCAGCGAAAAGCACCTGGTTTTTCACGTCGAGTGCGAGACCGTTGCATCGGCCGATGTCGCCGAACGGATAGTGCGCTACTGCCTTCATCGTCTTGGCGTCGACAGCGGTGACGCTACCCTGCGCGTCCTGCATCACCACGTAGAGCATGCCGCGTCCATCGCCCACTGCTTGTTCAGGCACTCCGCCGAGGTCGATGGTGCCGAGCACCGTGCCGTCCTTGGCGTCGATCACCGTCGCGTCCTTGGTCGGATGGCTGAAGATGTAGACGCGTTCGTTGAACGGATCGAAATAGATCCCGTCGGGGCGGCAGGCTTCGGCAACATCGATGGTTTTGATGAGCTTCATGGTCTTGGTGTCGAACATCGAGACCGGGCGGCTGCTGGTGAAGCCGTGGCCGGACTTGGGATCGACAGCCGTGCCTTGTCCCCCGACGGCGTCGATTTCGCTGACCGGCTCCAGCGTGTCGAGATTATAAATCGACAAGCGCGTCTGCGATCCGGCGGCTGCTCCCGGCGCTCCCCGGCGCGGTATGTACAGTCGCCGGCCGGCTGTGTCGGCGTAGATATAGTCCCAGCCGCCCTCGCCGCCGAGGCGCGCTGACTTTAAGACCTTGTAAGGTCCGTCGGATTGAGCCTGAGCAGCGGGCGTGAGCGCGGTGATTGCTAAGACCTCGAGTGCTAAGACAAAGATTGGGCAGTATCGTCGCATGCGGATTCTCCAGCAATGAGTATACTCTGCGGATTCAGTTGCCCGTCGAATCGTTGCCGCTAACTGCGCGCGCGAGTTTTGCGGCCGAGATCGCCTGGCCCACGTGATGCTGCGTGTGTTCGGCGATGTGAGTCAACAAGCCGATGACCGTGGTGGGAAGGCGCTTGCGGCCCACTTGACGCACCTGCTCGAGCGACGCGGAGTCCAGCGTGCGAACCACTCGCTCGGCGTGAGCGAACGCGGAATCCAACTCGGCGAGGAGTTGCTCGCGCGATGCTCCCGGATGTTGCTCTGTGGCTAATCCTTCGAGCTGCTCTGCAGTGAGTTGACGCCCGGCGAGATAGGCGAATAGCCGATCCGTGCTTCGGGCGATGTGGCGGATGTGGAACCCGGTCGAGCCGAAGCCAAAAGGCGTGGACCAGATCTGTTCCGGGGTGAGTCCTTCGGTGTGCTTGGCGAGGTCTTCGCGCGCGTGCTGGAATGCGAAGAGAATGGGCGCCGTGAGCGTGTTGACACCAGGCAAAGGACCCCGGAGCCAAGGCTCGGGAATCTGATCCACGATCCTACGCCTGGGCGGAGCGTGCCGCGATGGCTTCGATCTGGCGGATGTGATTCAGGTCGTGTCCGGCCATGGTTTCGACCACTACTTGAAACGTCATCTGGCCGCGCTCGGGGTGCGTCACGGTCTTCGATAGCGCGGAGGGTTCGAGAGAGCGGATCAGCGCGAGATTCCAGTTGCGTACCGCAGTGAAGACAGCCTCCGCGGAGGCGAGGTCGTAGGCCTTGTACGACGGAGCCCACTTGTCCTGATCGAAAGGCTGGATGACGTGATGATCTTCGGCGAGCGTTTGCCGCAGCCGGAAGGCGAAGACGGTTTCGCAGTCGGCGAGATGGCACATGATTTCACGAGCGGACCATTTTCCAGGCGCGGGCGGCTGATCGGCGCGTTGGGGCCCGATGGTCGCCAGAAGAGAATTAAGCTGCGCTGCGCTTGCGGCGATGACCTGAACCGGATCCTGCTTACCGAGGAAGGACGCGTAAGGATTCATGCAGCCAAAGTAACATGCGCTTTCGGGACGAAACTGTACTGCGGCGGCGAAAATGACGCTGTGCGCGCGGGCGAAAACGCCGACGGGCTAAGCCTTGTCTGCTTCCTCGATTTGAAAAGCTCGCTTACCGCCTGAGCTGACCACGTGCCCACGGAATTTCAACTTGCCGTTGATGCTGAGATCGATGGGGTGCGTGACAGGATGGTCGAATGTGAGAACGTCGTCTTCTTTAAGATCCATTAAGTCGCTGACCGCGAGTGTAGGACCGCTAAGACGCCCGTCGGGACGCATGGATGCGGGTCGGATCAGGCGCAGAATACGAGGTTGCTCCTCGTCGGTAGATTCGCTTTTTCGTACCGACTACTGCTGATCGAACTTGTGCCGCAGCATGTTGGCGGTTGATAAAATCAGATCGTGCGCAGCTTTTTCGTGCAGAATTTCGGGTGCCGGGCATCGCAGGCCGATGGAGCGGCGATTGAGGCTGATTTGGCCGGTGCGGGGATGCAGGCTGCGTATGCGGGCGAAGCCGATCTTGTGGTGCTAAATACATGTACGGTCACTGCTTTGGCGGACGAAGACGTGCGCAAGGCGGTGCATCGGGCGCGGCGGGAGAATCCGTCGGCGCGGATTCTGGTGACCGGGTGCTATGCCCAGCGTGTGCCGGCGGAGATCGCCGTACTCCCTGGAGTCAATTGGGTAGTAGGGAACTCGCATAAGACGCGCATCGCCGAGATTGTCCGGCCTGCGACGGCAGATTATCACGGCGAAGTTCGGTTGGACGGCCCGAGTGCCGAGGTCCACGTCGGGGATATCTTCGAGCAGCGCGAGTTTCAGGCGTCGGCGGTTGTGGATGCGGCGGGCGATCGGACACGGCCGAATCTGAAGATTCAAGATGGCTGCAACAACCGCTGTTCGTTTTGTATTATTCCGTTCGTGCGCGGCCGGAGTCGGAGCGCGCCGGCAGACCAAGTGATCGGCGAGGTGAGGCAGCTTGCGTCGAAGTATCGCGAGGTGGTGCTCAGCGGGATCAACTTGGGGCGCTGGGGCAGGGAACTGGGCGGCGCGATGCGATTCGTGGATTTGGTCCGCCGGTTGCTCGAAGAGACAGAGGTTGAGCGGCTGAGGTTGAGCTCGGTGGAGCCGATGGATTGGTCGGACGACCTTCTGGAACTGGTGGCCGCCTCGCCGAGGATTGCCGATCATGTGCACGCGCCGTTACAGTCGGGTTCGGATCGAGTGCTGCGCCGGATGCATCGCAAGTATCGGCCGCGGCATTACGAAGATCGGATTCTCAAAGCGCGGGCGGCGATGCCAGACGCCGCGATCGGGGCCGATGTCATGGTGGGATTTCCTGGCGAGACGGATGCCGAGTTTGAAGAGAGCCGCGTGTTCATTGAGAGCCTGCCGTTTACATATTTGCACGTGTTCACGTATTCCGAGCGTCCGGGTACGCTGGCGGCCGAGAGCGTCAATCAGGTGCCGATGGCGGTGCGCAAGGAACGGAATCGCGTGCTGCGGGAGATCGGAGAGCGTAAGAATCTGGAGTTTCGGCGGATGATGATCGGCCGGACGCTGTCGGTTGTCACGCTGACCGAGGGAGCGCTGAGCGGGAATTTTCTTCGGGTCGAGTTGGCGGCAGCGCGCGAGGCGAATCGGATCCTGGATGTAAAGATCGGCGGGTTGAGCGCGCACGGTTTGAAGGAAGCCACTATACTTCCCGTGCTGGCTTAGTGGTCTCTTACGACCTTTCCGCCTTTCATCACAAACTTCACTTGTTTGAGAACGGCGATGTCCGAGAGCGGGTCGCCGTCGACAGCGATCAGGTCGGCGAATTTGCCCGGTTCGATCGCGCCGACGTCGCTCTGCCAGGACATCAGCTCCGCGGCGTTCATGGTTGCGGCACGGATCGCGTCGATCGCCGGCACGCCAAACTTCACGAGCGCGACCAGTTCGTCGGCGTTTTTGCCGTGGACCGACGCTCCGCTCGCGTCGAAGCCGGAGGCCATTCTTACGTGCAGATCCAACGCCATTCGAATCTCCTGCTGGACACCCTCAATGAATCCTGCCATGCGCTGGCGCTGTTCGGGAGATGCTCGTTCCATCTGATTCGCGATCATGCCGACAGTCGCCACCAGGAAGATGCCTTTGTCTCGCATCATTTCGATAGCTTGGCGGTCGGCGCGATGGCCGTGTTCGATGGAATCGACACCGGCAGTGATTGCGTTCTTGATGCCTTCAGGTGTGGTGGCGTGGGCAGCGACCTTACGCTTCTGCTTGTGGGCTTCTTCGACGATGACGCGCATTTCGTCGATAGTGAGCGTGGGGTTAATCCAGTCGGCGTAGACCTTGATGAGGTCCGCCCCGTGGCCGATCTGTTCGCGGACTGCGCGGCGGGCTTCTTCAGGGCCGCTGATCATCTGCGCGCCGGTGGGGAAATCGATCAGGTCGGGTGAGACGCCGAAGGGATTGTATTGGCCGACGGCAGCGATGGCGCGCGTGGCGACCTGCACGCGCGGGCCTTCGACGAGGCCCTGGTTGATGGCGTCTCGCAAGGCCACGTCGGCGTAGAGGGAGCCTTCGTTTTCGACATCGCGGACGGAGGTGAATCCGGCGTTCAACGTGATGCGCGCATCGGCTGCGCCCTCCAGCGCGCGGAAGGCCTGAGACTTGGTGGCGAGGGTGAGCAGGTAACCGTCGGTGCCGGGGCCTGCACGCATCATGAGGTGCGTATGGCAATCGATCAGGCCGGGCAGGACGAACATGCGGCTCAGGTCGATGATTTGGGCATTCGCCGGCGCGCTGACTGAGCCGACGGCTTTGATACGATCGCCTTCGATCAGGATGGAGGCGTTTTCGAGATAGCTGCCCTTAAGAACATCGAGCAGGCGTCCTGTTTTAATCAGAACGGTGGCCTGCTGTCCTGTCGCTAACGCGGCGGCCAGCAGCAGGATCGCGATGGTTCGCATGTGAGGCTATGCCGTGCGCATCATCTCGCTCTTGTCGCTACTGATGGCGGCCTGCGCGGCGGCAAGGCGCGCGATCGGAACACGGTAAGGCGAGCAGGAGACGTAATCCATGCCGATGCGGTAGCAGAACTCGACCGAACTTGGGTCGCCGCCGTGCTCACCGCAGATGCCGATTTCGAGCTTGGAGTTTGTGCCACGGCCGAGCTTGACGGCCTGCTCGATCAGCTTCCCGACGGCGGGCTGGTCGATGGTCTGGAACGGATCGGCAGAGAAAATTTTCAGCTCTTCGTATTTTTTCGAGAACTTCGTGTAGTCGTCGCGCGACATGCCGAGCGTGGTTTGCGTGAGATCGTTGGTGCCGAAGCTGAAGAACTGAGCGACTTCGGCGATTTGGTTGGCGGTGAGAGCGCCGCGCGGGATCTCGATCATGGTGCCGATCATGTACTTCAGGTCTTTCATGCCGGCCTTTTCGAGGACTTCCTTGGCGACGCGTTCGACGATGTCCTTCTGCATCGATAGCTCTTGCTTGAAGCCCACGAGCGGGATCATGACTTCGGGGATGACCTTAGTGCCTTTCTTCGCCACTTGCACGGCGGCTTCGAAAATGGCGCGGGCCTGCATTTCGGTGATCTCCGGGTGCACGACGCCGAGGCGACAGCCGCGGAATCCGAGCATGGGGTTGAACTCGTGCAGCTCTTCGACGCGCTTCAGGAGCAGCGGCAGTTTCTTCTTCAAGTCGCCCACGGGAATCCCGTAAGCTTCGGACATTTTCTTTTTCTCTTTCCCCGAGGCGTGTGGGAGGACCGCGATGTCGACCATCAGGTTCTCTCGCTTGGGCAGGAACTCGTGTAGCGGCGGATCGAGCGTGCGGATGATCACCGGGTAGCCGTCCATGGCTTCGAAGAGTCCGGCGAAATCCTTCCGTTGCATGGGGAGGAGCTTCGCGAGCGCTTTCTGACGGGTCCTTTCGTCTTCGGCCAGGATCATGGCCTGCATGTGCGGGATGCGGTCAGCCGCAAAGAACATGTGTTCCGTTCGGCAGAGGCCGATGCCTTCTGCTCCGAATTCGCGGGCGGCCTTAGCGTCTCGAGGGATGTCAGCATTGGCGCGAACGCCGAAATCGCCGCGGAAACTGTCGGCCCAGCCCATGAACTCGACGAAGAGCGGGGACTTCGGATCGGGTTCTTTCGTTTTGGCCTGGCCGAGGTAGACGTCGGCGCTGGTGCCGTCGAAGGAGATCCAATCGCCTTCTTTCACCGTGATGGTTTTCGCGCCGGCGGTGACGGTGAATTGTTTCTTGTGCTCGTCGATATGGAGCGCGCCCGCGCCGACTACGCAGGGAAGGCCCATCCCGCGCGCGACTACCGCCGCGTGGCTCGATTTTCCACCGACTGCGGTCAGCACTCCTTCGGCGACTTCCATTCCGTGGATGTCGTCGGGAGTGGTTTCCTTGCGGACCAGGATGACGGGGCCGTTCTTGCCCTTTTCGACAGCCTCTTCGGCGGTGAAGACTGCGCGGCCAACCGCTGCGCCGGGAGAGGCGTCGATGCCGGTGGCGAGTTTCGCTAGGGATTTTAGCGAGGCCGGGTCGAACAAGGGATGCAGGAGCTGATCGAGCTGATTGGGCGCGACGCGAAGGACTGCCTCGCGCTTGTCGATTAATCCTTCTTTGACCATTTCGACCGCGATTCGAACGGCGGCTGTTCCGGTACGCTTTCCGTTGCGCGTTTGGAGCATGAAGAGCTTGCCGTGTTCGATGGTGAACTCGAAGTCCTGCATGTCGCGGTAGTGCTTTTCGAGATTGGTGGTGATGTCGCGGAGCTGTCGGTAGGCGTCCGGCATGACGGATTCGAGATCGGCAATGGGCTGCGGAGTACGGATGCCGGCGACCACATCCTCACCTTGCGCGTTGAGCAGGAATTCGCCCCAGAAGACCTTTTCGCCCGTCGCGGGGTTGCGTGTGAAACCGACGCCGGTGCCAGAATCTTCGCCCATGTTGCCGAAGACCATACTCTGGACGTTGGCGGCGGTGCCGATCTCGTCAGGAATTTTCTCCATCCGGCGGTAGGTGACGGCGTTCTTGCCCCACCAGGAGCGGAAGACGGCGGCGATGCCGCCCCAGAGCTGTTCGCGCGCGTCCTGCGGGAAAGGTTTGCCGGTTTCTTTTTTGACGAGTTTCTGATAGTCGGCGATGATCGCTTTGAGGTCGTCGGCGGTGAGGTCAGTGTCGAGCTTGATTTTGGCTCTCTTTTTGCGCTCGTCGAAGATGTGATCGAACTTTTTCATGTCGATGTCGAGCGCGACTTCGCCGAACATCTGGAGGAAGCGGCGGTAGGAATCGTAGGCGAAGCGTGAATTGGAGCTGGCGCGCGCCAGGCCCTCGACTGTGTGGTCGTTGAGGCCGAGGTTGAGGATCGTGTTCATCATGCCCGGCATCGAGAATTTCGCGCCGCTTCGGACGCTGACCAGCAGGGGATTCGAGGCGTCGCCGAGCGTCTTGCCGGTGGCGGATTCGAGCTGCGAGAGCGCAACGGAGATTTCGGACTCGATATCTTTTGGCAGCGTATTTTTGTTCTGAAAATAGATGTTGCAGACTTCAGTGGAGATGGTGAAGCCCGGGGGAACGGGCACGCCGGCCCGGCTCATCTCGGCGAGGCCGGAGCCCTTGCCGCCGAGAACGTCTTTCATCTTGCCGTCGCCGTCGGCGCGGCCGTTGCCGAAGGAGTAAACGTGGTTTTTCATTGGCTACCTTTCGGTGACGATCTCCGAGAAGTCGGCGATCGTGGAAAATTCCTGCAAAAGACTATGCAGTAATGCGAGGCGGTTGCGTCGGATTTTTTCATCCGGCGCGTTGACGAGAACTTTGTCGAAGAAGAGATCGACTTTGGGGCGAAGCGGGCCGATGCGCTGCTCAAGAGGCTTGCCGATCGAACGGCGGATCTCGGTGTGGAGATCCTTTTCGGGGCCGGGTTCGAGTAGATCTTCGCGGTAGGCTTCCCCGTTCGTGTAATTCGCTTGCTTGAGGATGTTCTTGATGCGTTTGAAGCTTGCTGCGATCGGTTCGAAGTCGGGCGTCGGGCGGATAGTTTGCACGCGCTTGAGGCGCGATTCGAGATCGATCAGGTCCTGCCATCCGGCGGACATGCAGGCGCGGACTTCATCGTAGGCGAAGTCGCGGACGTCGCGGAAATAGTATTCGATACGGTCGCGCATGAACTCGCAAAGGTCGTCGGACGTGCCGGGGAAATCGAATTTCACTTTGCCTTCGACGATGATTCGGACCACGCCTTGGGCGGCGCGGCGGAGTGCGAAGGGGTCTTTGGAACCGGTGGGAGCGAGTCCGGCGGCGAAGCAGGAGACGAGGGTGTCCCATTTGTCGGCGAGTGCGAGGAGGCGACCCTCCGGCGTCGCGGGGATTTCGCCGTCCATGCTGAGAGGTTTGTAGTGGTCGTAGATGGCGCGCCAGACTTGCTCCGGCCAACCTTGCTCTTTTGCGTAAAGGCCGCCGATTGTGCCCTGAAGATCCGTGAACTCTTTGACCATGTCGGTGGTCAGGTCAGTTTTGCAAAGGATAGCCGCGGCTTCGGCGTCAGGATCCCCGCCAAGTTGCTTGACCAGGCTTTGGATGCGCGTCGACTTATCGAAATAGGAGCCAACTTTCGCCTGAAACGTGACGTGTTTGAGATCCGGAACCCGCGCATCCAGTTTCTTCTTCTGGTCTTGCTGCCAGAAAAAGCGGGCATCGTTGAAGCGGGCGCGTAATACTCGCTCGTTGCCGTGGCGGACCAGGCCATCGGGGTCGGCATTGGTGTTCATGACGGCGATGAAGTGCGGCGCCAGGTTGCCGGCCGAGCCCTCCACCGAAAAATATTTCTGGTGGTGGCGCATCACCGTGATCAGGACTTCGCTCGGGAGTTCAAGGTATTGGGGGTCGAAGCTGCCGAGGATAGGGGTGGGGAATTCGGTGATGTAGGTGAGGGTGTGAAGCAGGTCGGGGTCGGGCTTAGCGCGTAGGTTCTTGCCTTCGAGCAGGGCTGCGATGTCGGTTTCGATCTTGGCGCGTCGGGTGTCGGCCGAGAGGATGACGTAATTCGCGAGAAGCTGGCGGTCGAAGTCGTCGATGGTGACCGGTATCTGAGCGTTCCCCAGGATTCGGTGGCCGGACGTAAAAGATGAGGTAGCGACGCCGCCGATAGAGAACGGAATCGTTTTCTGAAAAAACGAAGCCACCAGCCAGCGGATGGGGCGAATGAATCGCTCGGTTCCTTTCCCATTCCAAACCATTGTCTTAGGCCAGTTAATTTTAAGTATCAGATTGGGAAGTTCGCGAGCCAGGATATCGGCCGCCGGCTGGCCCTGTGTTCGCTTTTGCAAAAAATAATACTCGCCCTTCGGGGTCGACTGAACGATGAGCTGATCAGGAGTCGCTCCGTTCTTTTTGGCGAAGCCTGCGGCGGCGCTGGGGCCGGCGGACTTGGGCGGTCCGGGGGCCAACTCTTCGGTATCGGGCTGCCGTTCGAGTAAATCCTTAGCTTTGAGAACCAACCTGCGCGGGGTGGCATCGACGTGAGTAACTTTGCCACCGAGTGAATGCTGATCGAGCAAAGATTGAAAATTATCCTGCAATTGATTGAGAGCAGGGACGATCATCCAGTCTGGGATCTCTTCTGTGCCGATCTCCAATAAGAAAGGATGGCTCACGCGGAAACCTCGTCACCCACTTCAACCGGTGAGTTAGATTTCATGTAGGCTTTCGCAACTCCAAGTGCCAATTTTCGCACGCGGGCGATGACGCCGACTCGCTCGGTGACGCTGATGGCGCCGCGGGCGTCGAGCAGATTAAATATGTGGGAGCACTTGAGGACCTGGTCGTAGGCAGGGAGGACGACCGGGTCTTTCATGGCGAGAAGGCGGTTGCATTCCTTTTCGTGGAGGTCAAAGAGTTGCCAGAGCATGGCGACGTCGGCGAGTTCGAAGTTGTATTTGGAGAACTGGCGCTCGTCTTCGAAGCGGATTTGCGAGTACTCGATGCCCGGCGTCCATTCGATGTCGTATAGGCTGTCGACGTTCTGGAGGAAGGCGACGATGCGTTCGAGGCCGTAGGTCAGTTCGGCGGGGATGAGGTCGAGGTCGAAACCGCCGCACTGCTGGAAGTAGGTGAACTGAGTAATTTCGAGGCCGTCGAGCATGACCTGCCAGCCGATGCCCCAGGCACCGAGGGTCGGGGCTTCCCAGTTATCTTCTTCGAACTTGATGTCGTGCTTGGCGAGGTCGATGCCGATGGCTTTGAGGCTGCCGAGGTATTGATCGATGACGTCGGCGGGCGAGGGCTTGAGGATGACCTGGAGCTGCTGGTGCTTGTAGAGGCGGTTGGGGTTTTCGCCGTAGCGGCCGTCGGCGGGGCGGCGGCTGGGTTGAACATAAGCGACACGATATGGTTCGGGACCAAGAACGCGCAGAAATGTTTCGGGGGCCATGGTACCGGCGCCGACTTCGAGGTCGTACGGTTCCTGGATGATGCAGCCGCGGTCGGACCAGTATTTCTTGAGGGCGAAGACAGTGTCCTGGAAGGTGGGGGTGGTCATCGGTTTGAAGCCGCGTTGCGGCCGACGGCGGGCCCGTGGAGGAGGGGATAGTGGTTGCGGTTGAGTTTTTGTGTCGGCGACATTCGTTCTTAGTGTGAGCCTGGTTGAAGCTCGGATGGAACCGGCTCGCGAGCGTGTTCAGGTCGGCGAGTGGTTCTGTTTTGATGATACGACAGGGAGAGCTGTGGTTTTCGCCGAGCGCGAAATTGATACTCGCGGAAAGTCCTACTTCCGGAATCGGTAGAATTCCGTGACACCAGTTACGCCCTAGAACAGTACGACGCAGCCGAGAAGAAAGAGGCAGACCCGGCCCGATCGAGTTGGGGTGAGGGGTCCAGTGCGTGCGCGTGAACGCCGGTCCCATTTTGAGCGGCTTACGGAAGGCTGTCTTGATGAACGGAAGTCCGGCGTCGACGCGTTGGTGTTTGCGCTCTACCCATGGGGAGCGTGCTCGTCAGCGTTTCGCCGGAGTCATATCGCGCTTCAGGACATCCGTGACGAGTTCGGACAGGGCGACACCCTTCTGTTGCGCTTTGTTTGAATAATATTGCCAAACGCTGCGTTCTCTGGATGTGGGGAGAAATACCTTCGCGGCGGCCGGGATGTGATGCAGGCCGCGCTCGGCTTTGCTGAAGTCGATTTCGGCGGGCATATCGTCATCGACCGGTTGGTTGCTCATTGGTTCTCCTCGTAATGACGAATTTCGTTTCGTATCGCTTGGCGGGCTGAAATGATTTCTAACTTCGATCATCGGCTGTCTCTCAGACCAAAGATATGAGACCGCGAGCACCTTGCCATCGCTAGCCGATCCGATTGAGAAACAACGTTCCTCGGGGCCGTGTTCCAGGTCGGGTGACGTGAGCAAGCCGGGATCTAAGAAAACGGTTGAGGCGAGTAGGAATGTGACACCCATGTTTGAGCAGATTTGCGGCAGCTTTTTCTCGTCCCAGTCGAATTGATAGTAGCGTTCATTCAATGCAGTTGCTAACCATATCTTGCGCGGCCTTGGCCGGGAACGATCTTCACTAGCCAGCCAGCTAGACTGAGAGTTGAGCCGGTATGTCGGGTGTGCATGTTGAGCCACGACGAAATTCAGCGCTTTATTGAAGACGGGTTCCTAAAAATCGAAGGCGCGTTTTCGCGCGAACTGGCCGAGCAGGGCAGGGCGATTCTCTGGCGCGATACGGGGTGCAATCCTGAAGATCCGCGAACCTGGACCAAGCCTGTGATTCGCCTGGGCTATTACGATCAGGAGCCATTTCGGAAAGCGGCAAATACGCCGGTGCTACAGCAGGCGTTCGATCAACTGGTTGGTCCAGGGCGATGGCGGCGGCGCGAGAATCTCGGGACGTTTCCGGTGCGATTTCCTTGGCGCGACGATCCGGGTGACGCGGGCTGGCACATCGACAGCAGCTTCCCGCCGGAGGGCGCGCCGACCAACAACTATTTCGACTGGCGCATCAACGTGACGTCCAAGGATCGCGCGCTACTGATGCTATTCCTGTTTTCGGATATCGGCGAGCGCGACGCGCCCACGCGCATCCGAGTGGGATCACATTTCGATATTGCGCGAAGGCTGGCTCCCGCGGGCGAGCGCGGTCTCTCGCTACGGGAACTGGCGGGCCAGGGGTTCGACGATAGCGCCAAGCGCAAGGAGGTTCTGGCGACGGGCGAGGCTGGGACAGTGTACCTGTGTCATCCACTTCTGGTTCATGCCGCGCAGCCGCATCGCGGAACGCGGCCGCGTCTCCTTGCGCAACCGGCGCTCGAGACGGCACAGCCGTTCTCGCTGGATCGGCCGGATGGGGCGTACTCGCCGGTCGAGGAAGCGATCCGGATCGGTCTCGGGCTGCGGGAGCATTGTATACTTCGGGTGGAGAAATAATGGGCGCAGAGAGCCTGGTTGATGCGATTCAATCTCTCACCCCTGTGGAACAGGAGTCAGTCAGAGAGTTCTTGGAGTTCCTCAAAGCGAAGGCGCGCCCTCGTTCGCCGTTTCTCAGTGCGGTTGAAGAGTTCTCAACCAGCATCCTGAATTGCTACGCCACCTGGCGCAGTGACGATCTCTCGAATGGTGTGTGAAGTCATCATTGCGCATGCGATATTGATCGCCCGGTTCGGCGGAGCGCCAGGGATTCGGGATCGCGGCTCGCTTGAGTCTGCCTTAGCGCGGCTTCGCTCAAAACAAAAGCTTCATCGATAGCTGCAACTGGCGCGACGTGCCGAAGTCGCCGGCAGCGAATCGCGTGCCGCCCGTGATCAGGCCGAGCGTTGAAGATCCGAGGGTCGTCACGGGGTTGGTGAAATTTACTTGATTGAGCGAATCGAATGCGTCCGCGCGCACCTGGAGCCGGAAGCGCTCCGTGATGCGCGTGTTCTTCACTAGCGCGAAATCTAGGTTGGACCAGCCGGGGCCGGTGATAACGTTTCGACCCAAATTCCCGAAGGCATTGCCCTGGTTCACGAAGACCGTCGGGTTCTGGATGTAGCCGACGGTGAGCGGGCTGCCGTTCGGGGACGGGAAGAGGCCAGTGATCACCGGGCCCGTCACGTTCGGACGCAGGTTCGCATTGCCAGTGAATCCACTAGTGGTCGTGCGGAAGTTGAGCGGGTTTCCGCTCTGCGTGGTTTCGATCAGCGAAAGCTGCCAGCCTTCCATGAAACGGTTGCCTTTGAAGGGCAGTTCGTAAACTCCGCTGATCACGATGCGGTTTCTGGTGTCGAAGTCGGAAAGGCCGCGATCGTTCGCGATATTATTGCTGTCCTGGACGACCACTGCCTGAAAATTGCGGGAGTTTTCGTCAATGGATTTGGACCAGCTCTCGGCGACATTGAACTGGAGTCCCTTGGAGAAGCGTTTTTCAGCCGTCACCCATAGCGCGTTGTAGGACGAGTTGCCGGCGCTTTCAAACACAGTGATGTTCGAAAGCGCCAAGCCGGGATCGATGGGACTGTTCAGAGAAAGACGTGGATATGGGCGCGCGCCGTTGATCAACTGGTTATAGTTACGCGCGATGTTCAGGTCGGTGCCTTTGCTGCCCACGTATCGAAGCGCAAATTTGTAGCTGTTGCCGAGTTGGTGCTCGACACCGAAGTTCCATTGGGAAATATAGGCGTCTTTGTAGTTATGCGCGACTGAAATCGGCGAGACGCTCCCGGCGGCGAGGTTGTAGGCATTCAACAGCGACAGGCCCGAGGCCGTCGAAGAGAGAGGAACCGCGTAGGGTGGATTATTCACCAGGCTGGTGACCAGGCCGAAACCAGGTTGATCGACCATGATGGCGTATGCGCCGCGGATGATGGTTTTGTGGTCTTTGAACGGATCGAGCGCGAAGCCGATGCGAGGTTCGAAATTGAGCGCCCTTTGGTTATAAACGTTGCCAGGTCCGCCGTCGCTTCCGACATGTTGGAGCGTAACGGTGCTGGGATCGAACACGACGTAGCGTCCTCCCCCTTCGGTGGGTGTCGAGTTCCACTCGTATCGCATGCCGAGCGTGAACGTGAGATTGCGCGTGACCTTCCAGGAGTCGGTTGCAAACAGGCCGAGTGCGTTCTCATAGGAGCGGTTCGACCGGTTCGAAGTGGTGGTCGAAAAGGCGCTGGCTTGGTCGGCTAGAAACGCGGCGATGCTGGGAAAAGTGAACGTTCCCGGTGAGGTAGTAATGTTGTTGCTATTCTCGCGTCGCTCTTCTCCGCCGAACTTGATGGTGTGATTTCCGTGAGTCCAGCTCAGCGTGTCCGAGAGGACGGTGGTGAGATCGCCGCGCGCGGAAAGCGCGCTGCTGCCAAATGTGAAGGCGCCGGAAACCGTGATTTGCGGAAGCCCGATAGGCGTGGTAACGCCGTCATTAATGTTGTAATTCAACGGATTGCTTTGGTTATCGGGCGTAAACGAGATGTAAATGCGATTCGCGCCCAAGCGAGCTTCGTTGACCAGCGTAGGACTGATGACAGCGGTTTCGTTGATGCTGATGAGCTGGCGGCGGCCGCCGCGCTGGTCGCCTTCGTTAGGAAAACTGTTGCCGTCGGTGGCGGGCGGCTCATGGCGGAAGTCCTGCTGGATGGCGTAATAGACGTTGAGCCGCTGGGCGGAGGTGAGGATCTGGCTAAAGTTGACAGTGCCTTGGGAGATGTTCACGGGCGCCGAAGCCGAGAAGGTGTATTGGTTGGTACCGGCGTTGGGCGCGGGAATCAATGGCAATAGCGCTTTGATGGCTGCGTCGCTGGAGGCCTGAGCTTGTGCGACCTGGGCAGTGGTCAGGGTGACCGGTGAGCCCGGTACCGCCTGGCGCTGCCGCAATCCTTCGTAGCTCAGATACACGAATGTCTTGTCTTTCTTAATTGCGCCGCCGGCATCGCCGCCGAACTGGTTGCGGATGAATTGAGCCTGCGGAGTGCCCGAAGGATTGGAGAAGTTGCGCGCGTCGAGATCGTTGTTGCGGACAAATTCGTAGGCCTCGCCGTGCCAAACGTCGACGCCGGGCCGCGTGGCGACGTTGACGATGGAACCGGAGTTGCGGCCGTATTCGGCGCTGAAGGTGGAATTGTCAATGACGAACTCGTCGACGGTGTTAATGGTCGGCTGGAAGGTGACCTGCTGGTTGTTCGGGTCGTTCATATTGATGCCGTTGACCATGAAGTTCACGGTATCCTCGCGGCCTCCGGCGGAGTCGAACGAGAAAGTGCCTTGGCCACGCAGCGGTGTGGTGAGATTGCCGTTGGCCGGGCCGGTGACAGTGCCGGTAGTGAGTTGGGCGAGATCGACGAAATGACGGCCGTTCAGCGGAATTTCCTGCACACTGCGCTGATTGACCACCGATCCCACGGAGGCGGTGCTGGTGTCGACGAGCGCCGCACTGGCTTGGACTTCGATGGTCTGCGTAGAAGAGGCGACGGTGAGGGTGAAGTCCTGTTTCACGGTAGAGCCGACTTCGACGATCAGGCCGCGGGCCGCGGTCGCGGCGAGACCGGAAGCTTTTACCTCGACACTGTAGGTGCCGACGGGCAGAGACGGGACGAAGTAGATGCCGGCCGAGTCGGTGGCCAGTTCGCGCGCGACGCCGTGATCCGGATCCTTGACGCTAACGACTGCGTTGGGAACGACCGCGCCGGTGGCGTCGGTGACGGTTCCCTGGATGGCGCCGGTGGATTGTGCGAATGCTGACGCGGTGAGGATGAGGCTCGCTGCGGCGGCGAGACGGAAAAGGCGGAAACTTGACTGAATTGGCATCGGCTGACTCCCTGAGATCTGAACTCGACGACGGCGTCAGGTAAGGCAACGGACTTGGTTGTAAATCACGTGCCCTGGAAAGGCGATCCCCGCGGACCAAGGCATTGAATCAAACTAGGATTGGTTGTTTGTAGCAAATATGTTGCGTGAAGTCAATGTGGGATTTAGCGTGCCGGACGCGTAAGGAAAAGCGATCCGCCGCGGGGCAATTCCTGTGGTCGTGTGTTTTCTTTGCCATGATTTCCGCGATGTTCGGTCTCTAGGTCGGTGGCGCCGGCTGGTTCAGTACCGACTTCCTTCGAAAATTCGGCTTTGTGTTCTGGGGCTTGATGACGTTAGTCGCGATTTTTTCAGGTGCGTCGCGACGCGAGACGTCTTGCAGAGGCTGGACGAAACTAGCTCACAACGACTCCAGCGCGGCTGGCGTGCGGAGTTTGCGTTCGGCGTGTTCCTCGATCAGGCGGTTGAGGAGGCGGCGGAGGTCGGAGGCGGTCTCCTTGGTCCAGGAGCGTGGAGTGAGGGCGTGGATAGGGGTGCCCAGCATTTCTTCGGCGATGTCGCGCGATTCGGGTTTGACGTAAACGTCGGGAAGAAAGCCGGCGAGGCGGACAGCCCAGAGGGCGAAGTAGGTGGCGGCGGTGAAGGGGTTGCCGCCGGCGCGGAGGTAGTCGAGCGTGGCGATCAGGAGGCGGAAGTGACGCTCGTTGGTTTCGGCGGGGGGGAGGAGTTGCTCGGTGACCTCGGCGAGGTAGTCGAGCGCGACGCTCGATTCATAGTTGGAGGCGAGGGTGAATTGGGAGTGGAGGAGGTCGCAGGAGTTGAGGTTGACGAGCTCGCGGTTTTCCTTTTGATAGTAGGAGACGGTGGCATGAGAGAGGCGTTCGAGGGCGGAGCCGAAGGGGGATTTGGGTCGGCGGGCGCGTCGGGCGACTCCGCGGAGTTTGCCTTGGTCGCGAGTGAAGAAGGAGACGATGAGGTCAGATTCGCGGAAGGGGTACGTTTGGAGGATGAAGGATTCGCTCCAGCGAGCGGGCATTTCTAAGTTGCTCGTTTCGTTAGCCGCAGCCTAGCGCGAAACGGAGCGCGGCGCAGACTTCATCCATGCGGACTGCACTAAGGCTGGCGACGCGCGTACCCACTCGCGTTTGGGAAATGGTGACCGCGTTGTGCAGGTTGACCGCGCAGCGGCGCTTCATTCCGTCTTCGACGTCCAGGATCACCTCCGACGGCACATCGCGGATGGTCGATGTGATGGGTGCGACTGTTACGGTGCCTAAGTACCGAATCGCGGCTGAACGTGTGAGGACAAGGACCGGGCGTTGTTTATCAGGAGGAGGGAAGCGGCATAGGCGGATTTCGCCGCGGGCTAGCGGCGCGGCCATGCGGCGATATCCTCCAAGGCGCGGTAATCGTTTTCGCGTTGCGGCCGTGCGCGATAGCCTCGGCGATCGCGTTCTTCGAGCTCGCGCTCGCGGAGGCGAGTAAGGTGTGCTTCGAGTGCTTCCCGGATCAAGGCAGATCGGTTCACCCTGCGGCGCCTGGCGGCAGCGTCGGCCGCTTTGAGGAGCGTTTTGTCAAGGACGAGTTGGATCGTAGTTGCCATTATGGAGCTCTATCCACAGTCTACTCCACAGTAAGATGTGGAAAAGCTAGCCGGTAGTTTTCAACCCTCCCGCGATTGCGTTGACGGTGACCAGGAGAGCGGTGAGGAGCCGGTCGGCTTCGTCGCTCCGGGAATCACGGGTGGCGGCGCGCCAATCGCGGAGCAGCCGGATTTGTTCACGGTGCAGTCGCGTGAGGGCGTGACGGCGAATTGTGATGGCTTTAATCAGGCGCGGCCGCCGGGTGGCGCGGTGGCCGCCGAGCAGTTCGTCGAGAACATCGAGCGTGCGTGTGTATTCGTCTTTGATCGCCGTCATGAAGCGCGCGCGGATTTCTTCGTCGTCGACTAAAGCGGCGTATTCATCCATGAGGACGGGGTCGGCGGCCACCACGCTGAACTCGACATTGTGTGCCAGATATGAGAGAAATGGCCAGGTTCGGGCGTGGCGGAGGAGCGCGCGCCACAAAGGCTCGTGATGCTCGCGCAGATTAGCGAAGGCCGCGCCGAGTCCATACCAGCCCGGCAGGTTGAAACGCGCCTGGCTCCAACTGAAGACCCAGGGGATGGCGCGGAGGTCGGCGAAACTGCGCCCTCCGGTGCGGCGCGACGGGCGAGAGCCGATATGGCTGCACTCGATTGCGTCGATGGGCGTGGCCTGAGAGAAAAACTCGATGAAGCCGGGTGCGTCGATCAACTGGCGATACGCGCGGTGGCTGACGGGCACAGCTTGTTCAAAGGCGGCTTCGAGCTCGGGATCGATTGGTTCCGTTTCGCGCGACTGCATCAGCGTCCAGCGAGTGACGCCGGCGAGAAGACGCTCCAGGTGTGTGGCGGCTGTCAGGCGGTTGGCGTACTTTTGCGAGATCACCTCGCCTTGTTCGGTAACGCGCATCTCACCTTCGAGCGTGCGGGGCGCCTGCGACTCGAGAAAGACGTGCGTGGGTCCTGCGCCGCGGCCGATGGTGCCGCCGCGGCCGTGGAAAAATTGCACCTCGACTCCGGCCTCTCGCGCGACATCGGAGAGCTGCGTTTGCGCTCTGCGAAGAAGCCAGTGGCTGGCGAGAATACCGCCGTCCTTGTTGCTGTCGCTGTAGCCGATCATGACTTCCTGGAGCGGGCGGGAGCGCTGGTCGCGTTGCTGCTGGAATCGAAGCGTGCGCGCGGTCACTGGATGCCGCAGAAATTCGGCCAGGATGCGGGCGCCGTGTTCGAGGTCGGAGATGGTTTCAAAAAGCGGCGTGACCGAGATTTCGTAGACCAGTCCTTCGGGCGCGTTGCGCACCAGGCCGGCTTCGCGCGCAAGCAGATAGACCGTGAGCAGGTCTGACGTCGCGTGGGTCATGCTGACGATGTAGGAGCCGATGGCGGCGGGGCCATGCTGGTCGCGCCAGTCGCGGATCAGGCGCAGGATGCTCACGGTCGCGTCGGCTTCGGGGGGAAGTGGGGCGGTGGAAATGGCGAAGGGGCGGGGTGAGTCGAGTTCGCGATCGATCAAGGCGCGCTTGCGGTCTTCGGGCCAATCGGTGAAACCGTCGGCGTCGATGCCGGCAATCGTGAGGAGCTCGCTTAGGGCGACCGAGTGAACCGCGCTCGACTGGCGGATGTCGAGTGAAGCGCCGTGAAAGCCGTAGCCGCGCACGAGGCGCGCGACGGGTGCTATTTCGGCGACGGCGAGATGTTCGGCGCCGACGTCTCCTAACGCGGTGTTGAGCAGTTGAAGATCGCGTTCGAGATCGGAAGGGAACTGGTAAGTGTGGCGCGTGGGCGTACGGCCGGGCTTCGGGAGGCGTGAGGAGATGAGGTGGACGAAACGGCGCCAGGGTTCGTCGCTGTGTTCGCGCGCGACAGGCTCGATCGCGGTGCAGGTTTCGTATTCGGCGATGCGGACGCGCAATTGATTTGGCGCCGGCTGCACCGTGTCGGAGAGGCTGAGGCGGGTGGCGAGATTTTGGAGCGCGTCGCGGAGGACGTTGAGGGCGCAAGCGCGGAACGAGTCGAGGGCGTAGCGTGTAACCTCGGTGGTCACGAAAGGATGGCCGTCGCGGTCGCCGCCGACCCAGGTCCCGATGGTCAGGCGCGGATCGGGCGGCGCGTCGGAGCCGGGGAAGATCCATTGCCAAGACTGGCGGAAGCGTTCCGAGAGGAGATCGAACGCGCTGGGGAAAACGTTCGCGATATAGTGCAGCGTGTTTCGGATTTCCGACTCGACGTCGGGGCGCTCGGTGAGCAGTTCGCCAGTTCGCCAGAGTCGCTCGATGCTGTTTTCGAGGCGCTCTTCGAGCGCGCGCTGTTCCATGGGAGTCTTCGTGGAATTTTCGCGGTCGACCAGCATCAGATAGATCTCGCGGTGGCGTTCGAGGACCGAGGGGCGCTTGGCTTCGGTGGGATGCGCGGTGAGGACGGGCTGGACGTGGACGGATGCGAGCGTACGGCGGAGGTCGTGTTCGTCGAAGCCCGCGTCGCGGAGACGTTGGAGCTGATAGGGCCAAGTGCCGGGTTCGCTCGCTGGGCCCGAGGCGGTTTCGCGCATGCGGTGGATCTGATTCGCGGTGTTTTCCTCGGCCATGTTGAGAAGCTGGAAGGCCATGGAGAGGGCTTGCGCGCCGCCTGGGGGAAGCGGCGAGGTAGCGAGAGGTGCGGAGGAGAAGACTTCGGCGACGAGCGAGGCGAGGTCAGGGGAGCGGATGCGGCGGAGCATGCGGACGAAGGCTTCGAGGAGGAAGTTGAAGTCGGAGTCCCATTTAGAGAGCTCGAGGTCGAGGAGGTGGGCGGAAGGCGGGTTGGATACAAAAGTAGACATAATATGTCTTATCGGAAGTTGGCACCAACAGGGCCTACTGCTGCTTCTACAATAAACGTTGGGATCAACTTACTCTCGCCAGGAACTCATTGACCTTCGCGCCGAATGGAAGCGCGACGGCAAGATCGTAGTGTTCACCAACGGCTGTTATGACATTCTGCATCCCGGGCACATTCGGCTGCTCGAACGGGCGCGGTCGCTCGGGGACGTTTTGATTCTCGCGCTGAATACCGACGCCAGCGTCCAGCGGCTGAAAGGTCCGACTCGACCGATGATTTCGCAGGATGATCGGGCCGAACTGGCGTGCGCGCTTGAAGCCGTGGACGCGGTGACGTTCTTCGACGAAGAGACACCGCGCGAGTTGATCGCCGACGTGCTGCCGGATGTGCTGGTAAAAGGAGCCGACTGGGCGCATTTCATTGCCGGTCGCGAAGAGGTGGAGGCGGCGGGTGGCAAAGTGATGGCGCTGCCGCTTGAGCCGGGTTATTCGACGACCGATATTGTGCAAGAGATTATTTCGCGATCGGCCGTGGGATCATCGTGAGCTTGCCGTTGACGTCGGGCTCGAAGCGCAATTGGATGAGCTGATCGGCGCGCAGCATGTAAAGGCCGTGCGAGGTGCCACAGTACAGCGCGTCGCCAGCGAAGTTAAGGGTGAAGATGACATCCGGGACCGGAAATGTTTGAGCCGCGCTACTTTGGATGTTGTAGCGCAGCAATCCTCGCCCGCGGTCGGCGCCTTCCGGGCGTTGCTTGAGTCCGATCCAAAGGTCATTGCCGTCCAAAAGGATGGCCGAGGCAGACCAATGGACGACTTCGGGGAGGTACTGCATCTCATAGCGGCGTGAGTAGATATCGAACGCGCCGATCGCACCGATACCCGAAGTTCCCTCCCCGTCGTAGAACGTGGTCGCAAACCAGATTTTTCCGTCGCGCTCGACGTATGGGCCGATGTCGCTTTCGATTTCCGCGGGCGGCTGCTTTTCCGGAAATGTTTGCCGGTAGAAATGGAGCGTCGGGATAGGCGCGGCGAATGACTGTTTGCCGAGGAAAATGGTCGAAGGAAGATGCGGTTGTCCTGGTGGCGTGGTGTTTTCGACGCGGGCGCTGCCAACGCTTGGCGGAGCTGTCGCTTCGATGCGGTCATTCGTGATTTGAAATTCCGGCAAAGCTCCGGCTCGAGGCTGGATCATGATGGTGATGTGCTCAGGGTGCCAGCCT
>DASQJA010000082.1:0-6063 GCA_035631275.1 Bryobacteraceae bacterium | reverse complement strand
GACATTTTCGCGCCGTCCTTGATCACCATACCCTGGTTGAACATGCGTTGGATGGGCTCGTTGTTGGTGACCAGGCCGAGGTCGCGCATGACCTTGGTCCAGAAGCGCGAGTAGATCAAATGCAGGATGGCATGCTCGATGCCGCCGATGTATTGATCGATCGGAAACCAATAGGCGATTTCTTTCGAATCGAACGGCGCGCCGGAATTGTGCGGATCGCAGTAGCGGTAGAAGTACCAGGAAGAATCGACAAACGTATCCATGGTGTCGCTCTCGCGACGGGCGTCGGCGCCGCACTGTGGACACTTCACGTTCATGAACTCGGGTACGGCTTCGAGCGGCGAGCGTCCCTTGCCGGTGATCGGGATGCCGAGAGGAAGCACCACCGGAAGATCCTTTTCGGGAACCGGGACGATCCCGCACTTCGGGCAGTAGATCATGGGAATCGGAGTACCCCAGTAGCGCTGGCGCGAGATTCCCCAGTCCTTGATGCGAAATGTGATGGAGGGCTTACCGAAGCCTTCTTTCTCAGCTTTCGCGCTCATTACCCGTCGTGCTTCCTCGCTCGTGAGGCCGCTGTAGGGACCAGAATTTTCGAGAACGCCGTCGTCGGAGAAGGCCGCGTTCATCGCGCTTAGGTCCGGCAGTGTCCCGTCAGCGGGGCGAATCACCGGCCGGATCGCGAGGTGATACTGATTGCAGAAATCGAAATCGCGCTCATCGTGCGCCGGGACGGCCATGATCGCGCCGGTGCCGTAGCCCATCAGCACAAAGTTGCCGATCCAGATCGGGATGCGGTCGCCGCTAAACGGATTGATGGCGTAGTGGTGCGTGAAGACACCTTCTTTTTCGACATCGCTGCGGTCTTTTGTGGCGCGCGCGTCGATCATGCGCTTGGCCTCGGCCTTCACCTCGAATGAAGCGATCTCGGAAACGAGCGGATGCTCAGGCGCGAGAATCACGCCCGTCGCCCCGTAAATCGTGTCGATGCGCGTAGTGAACACGCGGATCGGCGCGCCGGTCGTATCCAGCTTGAAATCGACCTCCGCGCCCTCCGACCGTCCGATCCAGTTGCGCTGCATCGTAAGCACGCGCTCGGGCCAGCCCTCTTCCAGCTCTTTCATGGACGCGAGCAGATCATCCGCGTACTTGGTGATGCGGAGAAACCACTGCTCGAGCGCGCGCTGCTCGACGCGCGTGTTCTCGTGCCGCCAGCAGCAGCCATCCACTACTTGTTCATTTGCGAGCACGGTGCCGCATTCAGGACACCAGTTGACCAGCGCCTGCTTTCGATAGGCGAGCTCGCGCTCGTACATTTTTAGAAAGAACCACTGGTTCCAGCGATAGTATCCCGGGCTGCAGGTAGTGACCTCGCGCGACCAGTCGTAGCTGAACCCCATGCGGCGATGCTGGCGCTTCATGTTCTCGATGTTGAACATGGTCCACTCGTAGGGGTCGCGGTTGTTGGCGATCGCGGCGTTTTCGGCTGGAAGCCCGAAGGCATCCCAGCCCATCGGATGCAGCACGTTGAATCCGCGCATGCGCTTGTAGCGCGCCAGCGCGTCGCCGATGGCGTAGTTTCGCAGATGCCCGATGTGAAGCTGGCCGCTCGGATAGGGAAGCATTTCGAGTACGTAGAACTTGGGCTTGCTCGAGTTTTTCTCAGCTTCGAAGAGCGTGGAATCTTTCCAGCGCTCCTGCCACTTCAATTCGATTCGCTGTGCGTCGTACTGCTGATCGGGCATAAATAGAGAGGCGTTTCGCTTGGCCGGCCCGAATGCAGCTAGCCGGGACTGTTACGGAATCCGGATGGCAGGGAAGGCGGCGAAACCCGTCCTCTTCAATATAGCGGGCACAGAGGATCAGAACAAACTCGATGCCTCGTATGTGAAGACCCGCCGGCCGGTTGTATCGATGTAAGCGTAACGCGCGCGTATTGTTCGGATCATCGCAGCCCTGAAGGCAGACGTGAGCGAGACTTTTGAAGAATGGGCTTGCGCGCTGAAAGCTGCCAGAAAACGCGCGATTGCCATCGCGATCGATGTAAAAGGCCGAACCCGGACTGTTTCCGACGACCGCGAAACCTTCGCTGAAATCGCCTACCAGACCTTCCGAAAAATCCCAGCCGCGATCAAGGCCTTATCGAGGACGACTTCGCCGGTTCGATCTACATAGCGGCCATCGCTCACGCCGATCTCAAGCAGCCCATCGTGAAACTCCGAGCCATAGTTGCCGTGCACTTCGAGCGTCGGCGGAATAGCGACCTTACCGGTATGGTCGATGTAGCCGGCCTTTCCATTCTTGACAAATCGGTAAAGAGGATCCGCGCTGTTGTTCGCGGGATCCAACTTGTGTAGTCAGCCGTGCAGGCGACGCTACAGTCGTCGCGAAAGCGAGGACAAGCAGCTTGGGCATTTGCCTGTTGGTACCGCGTGCTCAGATCGGGAGCCCCCGTGTGTTAGCTCGCCTTCGCCGCGCTCGGTTTTGGTACCGCCCAGTTCCGGACCATGCGCGACACCTCTTGCGCGTAAACTTCGAGATCAGTCGGCTTCTGGACAAATTCTTTCGCGCCTAGTTCGAACGAGCAGCATCGGTCGAGCGAATCCGACGACGAGGTGAACACGACCACTGGAATCTCGCGCTGGCTGCACTCCAGAACCGAGAGCCCCGAGAGTTTCGGAATGTTGAGGTCCAAAATTACGAGATTCGGCTGAAAGTGCCGAGCTGCAAGCATTTGCACGGCCTGCTTGCCGTCCATCGCCACCCGCACGTTGATCGGCCAAGGTTCGTTTCCCAAAACTTGGCGAATCAGAAGAATGTCGCCGGGGTTGTCTTCAATCAGGAGAACTTCAAGTGGTTTCACAGCGAGCGTCCGTCGAGGCAGGTCTTTATGAGTTGACTCTATCATAGAATATTCCTTCGATTCGTATCGAATCTTCCTTCGATTCGTATCGCAGTCGGAAGCGATCTCGTCAGTCCCTCGGCTCGGGCCCGCCCCATCTCTTCGCCTCGGGATCGGGCAACCCGAGCAAATCCAGCACACGGTCCACACTCTGGTCTATTAAATCGTTCACGCTTTGAGGATGAGTGTAGAATGCCGGCAGCGGTGGCGCGATTATCGCGCCCATCTCGGCCAGCGCAGTCATCGTCCGCAAATGACCCAGATGGAAAGGCGACTCGCGCACCATCAAGATCAACCGACGGCGTTCCTTCAATGCCACGTCAGCCGTGCGGATCAACAGGTTCGAGCTAATTCCCGCTGCAATAGCCGACATGGTGTGAACCGAGCATGCCGCGATTACCATCGCGTCAGTCGGAAAAGATCCGCTGGCTAAGCGTGAACTGATGTCGTCGATCGAGTACGCACAGTCCGCGAGTTTCTTCACATCCGCGGCGAGCTTCCCGGTCTCATAAAAGAGCGTTTTCTCGCCGGCACGGGTGAGAATCAGATGAATCTCAGCAGAAGAATTGCGCCGAAGCTTTTCCATCAAGCGGACACCGTATACGGCTCCGCTAGCGCCGGAAATCCCGATTACGATTCTCAATTCGACGAGCCCTCAGGCCAGTTTTCGAGATTAGCAGAGTCGCCCGCCGCGATGGAAAAAGCAAGCCCGCGAACTGCGGCTCGCAGGCCGGAACGCGCTAGATGCGCGACGCTGGCCGATCGCTCATCGCGTAGTCAGCCGTAGCCTCACCCGACGCTGCGACATCCTCCGCGCCCGTCTCTTCTAGGACCGTCTTGGCTCGTTTCACCCAATCGGAGGAGTCGCAATGCACGGAAATCAGAAGCCCACCGGACTTGACGCGCCCTTCGTAGCGCTTCGCCTCATATTCCGGAATTCCCATTCCAATCAGCGCGCCAGCTACTCCGCCTACAGCCCCGCCTGCGCCGACACCGGCCAGCGTAGCCATAATCGGACCGGCCGCGATGAACGGACCCATTCCCGGGATGGCTAACGCGCCGATTCCAACGAGCCAGCCCAGCGCGCCGCCGATCACCGCACCCGAGACTGCACCAGTCGTGGTCCCTTCCGGAGCTTTCGTGTCTTTTCTGTGAACGAAATCCTTGGTGCCGAGATTTTCCGGCATGAGCACCGAAACGTCGGTGCTGCGGAATCCGGCTGTTCGCAAACGCTCCAACCCTTCGCCCAAAGCTGTAGTGTCGCGGTAAATTCCAAACACGGCTGTATTCTTTGCCATTTTCAAATTTTTCTCCTTGCAACAATTTCCTGGCTGGCTATTGCGAGCTGACCATCAGCTCATCGGTGACGTTCCCAGGTCCGGCCGCTTGAATCGCTTTGTCCACGATGGTTTTCTTCTCATCCTGCGACTTGACCTTGCCTCGAAGAGTCACCACCCCATTTCGGCTGACAATCTTGATGTTGTGCGCTTCCATAGAAAGCGACTTGTCCGCCATCACTGCTTTCCGAATGTCCTGCGTGAGTTCACGATCCGACTTGCCGTTCTTTTGTTGATTGGCCGTGGCCTGACCCTCGCTACCTTGGACGGGCGCGGCGATCGCCATTCCCGCCGATACCGCGAATAGCTGGCAGATCAAGACGAGACTGGATCTGTGAATGGAGTTCATGGCCAGTCAGTCTGCAAGGAGAATTCCAAAGCAGGTCTTCTCCACATTCAGGAGATCTTCACGTGTCTAACCTGGTCGGCTTACTTGTGCATGTAGCACGCTCGCTGGAAATATTTCCACGTTACATGGAGCTACACCGCAGCTCCAAGAGTTTATACGATGGCCTGCATCTTGCTCCGATGTCGCCCGAAAGGAGTAATGTACCCATGAACTGGGACAGAGTAGAAGGCAATTGGAAACAAATGAAGGGTAAAGCACGCGAGAAATGGGGCAAGCTGACCGACAGCGATTTCGAGCAGATCGCGGGCAAAAGAGAGCAACTGATAGGCAGGATTCAAGAGCGTTACGGCCTTTCCAAGGACGAAGCATCCAGGCAAGTTGAGGAGTGGAGCCGAATGCAGAAGGAAGAAGAACACCAGCACAGCAAGGTTTAGTTTTGACGAATAGGGCCGTCACTCGGGCGGCCCTTTCTTGAGCCGTCCCCTTTCTAAACTCCTGGCCGCCTTTCCTCCCAGTTGAGGGCTTGCTCAATGCAGCATCGAATCAAGCAGAATTGAGAGAACTATGACCGCTGAACAGGTTTTCTCAATCGGCAACACCATCGCGCTCCTCGGATGGCTGCTGCTCGTGACTCTCGGTCCACGACGATGGGTTGCGCCACTGATCACGGGCGCGATTCTTCCGCTGCTCTTCGCTGTACTTTACGGATCTCTGCTCGCAGCACATTGGGGCGAGACACCTGGGGGCGGCTTTGGCTCACTCGCGCAAGTCGCCGCGTTATTCTCCAATCCCTGGCTGCTCCTGGCGGGCTGGGTCCACTACCTCGCATTCGATCTTTTCATCGGAAGCTGGGAGGTTCGGGACGCGCCAGGCCAACGGCATCCGGCACTGGTTCGTGATACCGTGCCTCGCGCTCACGTTTCTGCTAGGCCCGCTTGGTCTGCTGCTGTATTTCGTTCTTCGCGTGGCACGCGTGCGATCGCTGCGCCTAGAGACCGCGTCGAAGTAGCCCTCGCCGGCGCTTCGGCTTTTTGGCTCCGTCGTTCGTCCATAATTGAGAGAGTTCCAGCAGGAGAACGATACGGCGAGTCACACAAAACAGGCGAGCGGTCCTGGCGAGGCGCTACTTGATCGTCCAGCAAAAGCCGAAAGCCGCGCAGGGCGAACCATCCGCGACATATTCGAGTCCGGGCGGCCGCTCACCTACATCCGTACTTCTGAGGAGCAACGGGTCGGAACAGTTCTGCGCGAAGTAGCGGAAGGGCCCTTTTCGCGTGAACCCCTTCCCATCTGGACTTGGAGCCTCACCGAAGGACTGCAACGCGATGATGTGCGCCAACCCGGCACGGAAGCGCCACGCGCAGCGCTCGATTTCATCGCCACACACACCGGCGCAGCCATCTTCCATCTAAAGGATTTTCATGAGCCGCTGCGAGAATCGGCCGAAATTCGGAGGCGTCTCAGAGACGTGTACG
>DASQJA010000081.1:0-12350 GCA_035631275.1 Bryobacteraceae bacterium | reverse complement strand
CGCCTACGAGTCCGGTGCCGCGGCCGAGGATCGTGACCGGCTCCTCGCGCTTCTTCGTAGCCGGATCGAGCAGCCGCTCCTTGGCGAGACGGCATTGCTGCCATAAGGCATGGAGCTGCATGGCGTCGAGCTTCGTTCCCTTTTCGATTAGCTGCTGCTCCAGGTGGCGAGCGAGGGCGAGGTCCATGTTGTCGCCGCCAAGCAGGATGTGCTCGCCAACCGCGACCCGATCGAGCTGGAGATCGCCATTGTGCTCCGTGACCGCGATCAGCGTGAAATCGGTGGTGCCTCCACCGATGTCGATCACCAGGATCAAGTCGCCCACGTTGACGCGTTCGCGCCAGTCGGGATGGCGCTCGATCCAGGCATAGAACGCGGCCTGCGGCTCTTCGAGCAGTTCCAGGTTTCGATAGCCCGCGTTCCTAGAAGCTTCGAGTGTAAGTTCACGCGCGACAGGATCGAACGAGGCAGGCACGGTGACGAAGACCTGCTGTTCGGTAAACGGGGCATCGGGGACTTGAGCGTCCCATGCCCGGCGCAAGTGATCGAGATAGCGCTCTGAGGCCGTTACCGGGGAGATTCTCGTTATGCCGTCGGGAGCGTTGGGAGGCAGGATCGGAGCGGTGCGGTCCACACCGGAATGTGAAAGCCAGGATTTCGCCGACGCTACCAGCCGGCTGGCCACCTCGGCTCCGCGCTTTTGCGCCAGCGCGCCGACGACGGCCGATGGCGATTCATCCCACGGCAAAGCCAGCGATCCGGCGGGAAAATCCGCCGCACCGGGGATGTAAAGGAACGACGGCAGCAGGGGTTCGTCGCGCACCTCGCCCGCGTTCACAAGTTGCGGAATGGACAACAGCGCAACGGTCGAAGCATCGCGCGGGTCGGCTGGTTGGCGCGCATGAGCAAGCGCAGAATTGGTGGTGCCGAGATCGATTCCGATGACGTATTGGTTGGCCAATCAGGGGTTCCGAGAATACTAGAGCCTAGATCTTCCTAACAGTTTAACCCCTAGTAGAAGAGCAATCCCAATCCCTCACCGGTGATACAATTCTAGCTACCCTTGACATACACTGGAGCATCGCAATTGCTTGACACAAACCGCGTAGTGGAGTCGGCGGGTCAATGGTTTTTACAGTCAGGAATTCAGGAATCGAACGGTGGAGTCGCGCGTTATTATCTTTCGGATGTCCGAAAGAATGCGACGGTATCCACTGAGATAACCGGATACACGCTAAGCGCGCTTTTATTTCTACACGACCGAACGGGGCGAGTACAGTACTTGAATCGTGCGTTGGACACCGCCCGATTTCTCACGCGCGAGGCGTGGCATGCCGACGCGGGGATCTTTCCGTTCGAGCATTCGAGCAATGGAGAACATCCCAAGGCGCTGGCGTATTTTTTCGATTGCGGAATTGTCGTGCGCGGGCTGCTGGGCGCCTGGCGGAAGACCGAGGATTTGGAATTTCGTAACGCCGCCATCGCGGGTGGACGGGCGATGTTGTCGGATTTCTATTCTGAAGACTCGATTCATCCCATCTTGTCGCTTCCCAACAAGACTCCGCTGCCCTATGAACCTCGGTGGTCCACGTCACCCGGCTGTTATCAATTGAAATCGGCGATGGCTTGGTTCGAACTTTATGAGGCCACAGGCGAGATAGAGTTTTTGCCCGCATATGAGCGGGCGCTCGAGGCGGCGATGGACTCGGAGCCGGAGTTTCTGCCGGGAGATCCGAATCCGGACAACGTGATGGACCGGCTGCACGCCTATTCCTATTTCCTGGAAGGCCTGCTTCCGGTGTTGGATCGAAGTGAGTGTTTGACTCGGTTCCGAGCGGGGCTCGATCGGTTGTCTGGCTATTTGCACGAGATCGCTCCACGATTCGCGCGCTCGGATGTTTATGCCCAGTTGCTGCGCGCGCGGTTGTATGGCGAAAACGTGGCTGGCGTCGCGCTCGACTCCAAGTCGGCTACGCGCGAGGCGAATGCGCTCGCCTCCTTCCAACTCGAATCGGACGATTCAAGGCTGGCCGGCGGGTTCGGGTTTGGACGCAAGCGCGGCCAGCAAATGCCGTTCGCCAATCCGGTGTCGACGGCTTTTGCCGTGCAAGCGCTGGCCCTCTGGTCGGATCGGCAGAGCAACGCCTTCCAAGCGCATCGCCAGGCTTTGATCTGAAGAGACGCATCTAAATTGAACAGACGTGTGTTAGAAATCGTCTAGTGCGCGAGACGGTTAAGGTTCTGTTCGCTTCCGGGTCGGAAGACTTAATTCCCACGGCCATCGAGCACATGCAGCGGTTGCTGCCGGAGTTCCCGCTGGTTGTGGTTTCCGAGTTCCCGCCCGGGCATGAGCGCTGGATTCCTTTTCCCGTGGCGCGCGGATTCCGCGACAATCTGTCACTGTGTCGCTGGCATTTTCGGGACAAGAACGTAAGGCTGTCGGCCGTGCTTCTCCAACCACGGATGCCTTATTGGCGGATGCGGCTGATCGGTTTTCTGATTTCCCCGTGGAATTTTCTCGCGATGAACGAGAACTTCGGCCATTTCATGCTGCGCCCGCAATCGGCTGGGAATATCGTGCGGCACCTGGTGTGGCGAACGCGGAATTTTTTCGTTTGGGAGTTCTCGCCGGGCGGGACCATCTACACGTTTCTGTGGCGGCTGGCTCACCCATTGGCCGTTCTTCGGCCGTTGCAATATAGGCTCGCACGTCTGGGCGGCTGGGTTGCGAGAGTTTTCAAGGCTTCCGCGCCAGCGGCGCTGGAAGTTACCGCCGCGAGCGTGCGTCCGCGCGGGGTCTCCGTGGTGATCCCCAGCCGCGACGGGAGGGTTTTGTTGGAACGGCTGCTGCCCGAGGCCGTGCGGCAAATCGACGAGCTTGGGGGCGAGATCATCGTCGTGGACAACGGGTCCAGCGATGGATCGGCGGAGTTTCTGCGGGCAGCATATCCAAAGGCCGCCGTTGATGTGCATCCGGAATCGCTCTCGTTCGCGCGCGCAGTGAATGCCGGCATCCGGCGGGCGCGCTACTCCCATGTATGTCTGCTCAACAACGACATGGTCATCGAAACGAGATTTTTCGCGGCGCTGCTCGACGCTTTCGAGAAAGTTCCGGACCTCTTTTGTGCGACGGCGCAGATTTTTTTCCCGGACGGCCAACGCCGCGAGGAGACTGGCAAAGCTGTGATGCCAAATGTCGCGGACCGCAAGCGCGACGATTTTCCGGTGCGCTGCGATGTTCCCGTGGCCGGCGAAGACTCGAGCTATGTGCTGTACGGCAGCGGTGGCTGTTCGCTCTACGATGTAGAAAAGCTGGTAGCTCTCGGGGGAATGGATGAAGTTTACGAACCGGCGTACGTGGAAGATCTGGATCTCGGATTTCGCGGCTGGCGCCAGGGATGGGCTTCGGTGTTCGTCCGAGACGCGAAGGTTGAGCACAGGCATCGCGCGACTACGTCGCGCTATTTTTCCCGCGAGTATCTGGACCAGGTCCTCGAATTGAACTATCTCCGATTTTTGGCGCGAGCAATATCGGAGCCGAGGTTGTTCAGGCGGCTTTGGAACGATGCGGTGGCACGACTGAATCTTCTCGCGGCTCAGCAAAAACCGAGTCCAGCCGCCGCGGCGGTTTTGTCCACTGCCTGGCGTGTACCGTTTTGGCGGGTTCCGAGTCCGAAAGCGCGGATTCCCGAATCTGAAATTTTGGCCTTGACCACCGGCGAAGTAGTCGTGACGCCCGGAAGTCCGGCGTCGGGGCGGCCCGTGCTGATGATCGTAACTCCATACATGCCGTTTCCACTCGCCCATGGCGGGGCAGTGCGCATGTACAACCTGATGCGGCGAGCTTCGGCCGGTTTCGATCAGGTCCTGGTCTCATTCGCGGGAGAACGCGCGGACGCTCCCGCCGAGCTTCTAGACATTTGTTGCGAGATTCTAATCGTGAAGCGTCCCGGCACCCATCTGCTGCCGTCCACGTCACGCCCTGACGTTGTGGAAGAGTTCGAGTCGCCCGCATTTCACGCCGCACTGCGGCAGACTGTACGGAAATGGAAGCCCGCGATCGCCCAGTTGGAGTTCACGCAGATGGCACAGTACGCCGCTGACTGCGCGCCCGCAAAAACCATTTTGGTGGAACACGACGTAACGTTCGATCTCTATCGCCAGTTGCTCGCCCAGGGCGCCGATTGGGAGCTCCAGCGGCAGCTCGATCGCTGGGTTCCGTTCGAAACTGCGGCCTGGCGTGAGATGGACTGCGTTGTGACGATGTCGGAACGCGATCGAAAGCTCGTGATCTCGCACAGTGTGTCAGCGGAAAACGCTGCGTGTCTGGCGAACGGCGTGGACCTCGAGCGTTTCCAGCCGGCGGGGCCTCCCACGGATCCTCGCGGACTGCTCTTCATCGGATCGTTTGCCCATCTGCCGAACGTGCTCGCGTTGGACTTCTTCCTGCGCGAAGTTTGGCCGCGACTCGAGCGCTACCATCCTTCGTTGCACGTCATCGCGGGCGCACGGCATCTGTATTTCCTGGATCGCTACCGGGATCGCGTGCAGTTGGACCTCGAGCGTCCCTGCATTGAAGTGGAGGATTTCGTGGCCGACGTGCGGCCTGCGTACCGCCGCGCGGCCATTGTCATCGCGCCACTCGTGGCATCGGCAGGGACCAACATCAAGATCATGGAAGCGATGGCGATGGGCAAAGCCATCGTGAGCTCTCAGGCGGGTGTGAATGGTTTGGATCTTCACCCGGGCCGCGACATTCTTGTCACGACGACCGCTGAAGAGATGACGCAGGCTATCGCCGGGTTGTTCGAGGACCCTGGACTGCGTGAAACGCTCGAGCGCGAAGCGCGCCGGACCGTGGAACAGGATTTCAATTGGGACACGATCGCCGCGCGTCAAAGAGAACTGTATCAGCGGCTGATGAGCTAGCTTAGTTTGACCCCGAACGCCGCGTAGTCGAGCGCGCCGAAGAAGTCCTTTCGGAAACCGTCTGGCAATTCGGCGAGCGACGACATGCTTTCGATGGCAGGCGCGAAGCGCGCGATCTCGATATTTCCGAATCCGGCTTCTTCGAGGTAAAAACTCAACAGCGCGAGAGGGATCGGATGGCGGTGCGTGGGATCGATATAGAAGTGGCTCACGAAAATCGCCAAACATTCGGGATTCGGCGTCTCAATCGCGATGAGCGCGCCTTTTTTTAATTTGGCGTGGGCGAGGCGAATCAATTCAGGCAGCCGCTCAGGCGCAAGATGCTCGGCCACCTGACAGCAGACCAGACCGCCGAGCGAAGAATCGTCCAGCGCGGCCAGAAAAGTGAACAGATCGGCCTGTTCGGCGTCGAGGCCTTTGCTGCGGCAGACCGCCACGCACTCCGCGCTGAGATCGATTCCTCGCGCGGCCACGCCCGCATCGCGCAGCACTTCGAGCAGTTCCCCGCGCCCGCACCCGATGTCGAGCACACGGCTCGCATCGCGAAGTTTCCCGGCATAGAGCTGCTGGCGCTCGCGGATGTTCGATTCGGAACCGCGAAAACGATCGGCAAACCGCAACCAGTCAACGGAGTCGAATCGTGCGGGTGCCAGCGACTCGGACGGAGCGCTCACAAGCGGAGCCTCGATTGGCTTCGCGGCGGCAAATTTCTGCCGAAGGACGCGAAGCTCGGTGTGAATCAAAGTCTCGTATTCGGTCCGCACGCGAGCTAAGTCTTCCCACAGGCGCTTCTGAATATCCTCGGTGGTGCGGGCTAGCGCCGCTTCGAAATTCGCGTGCTGGGCTTTGATGTCGTCGCGATGGCCGGACTCCGTCACAGTCACGCGATAGTTGAACGCCGCCTGCAGCTCGGATACGCTTCGCAGGAAATGGATTTCAGCGTCAGCGAGTGTCTTTTCCCAGTGCACGTGCCACTCGGACCAGCGCAGACGAATGTCCTTGAGCTCGCGCGCTTCGGCGCGCAGGGAGCTGGTCTCTTCCCGAACCGCTTGCAGTTCGGCGCGCGTAGAAGCTTCGGCGATGCGGGCCGATAGAATGGCCAAGCCGCGATTCGTTTCTCCCAACGACTCAAGAGTTGCCTGCACGCAATTCATGACTGCGCGATTGAACTCGACCTGTTCGCGGACATGCCAATCGAGCGCGCGCGCAATCAGCCGTTTCACGGACTGAATGAGCGAGTTCGCCACGCCGCCCCCTCGCGGGTTCACAGTGCCAATGGCAGCCACTTTGGCGTCGGCAGCGTCGCGGGCGTGCAGCAGCGGCATGAGGTCGGGCAGCGGTGTCTGCCCGGGAGCCGAGCCATTGGGATGACGCGCTCGCACGCGCTCGCGGATCTCTGCGATCATGGCCGTCAGCTCTTCAGCCTTTTCGTCCATTAACCCTTTCGTCCATTTTTGCCTTGAGGCTTCTCGTTTCGATTCCAACTCGCCGTGATCCTGGTGTAAATGCCCCCGCGCGGCGTGAATTCGCCGGTAACGCTGGCGGAGATCGGGCGGCAAGCCTTGACGACGTCTTCCAAGAATCGATTGACCACGTTTTCCTGAAAAATTCCGAGATTCCGATACGCGAGGGTGTACATCTTGAGCGACTTCAGCTCCAGACACAGCTTATCGGGAACGTAGCGCAGCGTGAGCTCGCCGTGATCGGGAAGTGCGGTCTTCGGGCAAACCGAGGTAAACTCCGGCATCGCGATTTCGATTTCGTAGCCGGGATATTGGTTCTCCCAGGTCTCAATCTCCGGCAGCTTCGCGTTCACTCCCGCACGCGCGTGCCGTTCGGTGTAGCTTCGTTTCATGACGCAGGTATTAACGTCCTTGCGAGCAGATCCAGAAACAGGCCGACATCTGTGATTACGCCGACCGCTTGCCCCGTTCCGCGATCGCTCACTTTCGTCGCGACCGCAGGATTGATGTCGACGCACACGATCTTCACCCAGCTCGGCAGCATGTTCCCAACTGCGATCGAGTGCAGCATCGAACCAAGGCACAGCACAAGTCCTGCGCCTCTCAGCATTTCTGCGTAGGCATCCTGCGCCTGATTCATATCCGTGATAGTGTCCGGCAGCGGCCCATCGTCGCGCAGGCTCCCGGCCAAAACGAACGGGATGGCCGAACGCACGCACTCGTACATGACGCCACTGCACAGACAGCCGCTCTCTACCGCGCCGCGAATATTTCCGCAGCGGTAAATCGCGTTGATGGCGCGCATGTGGTTGCGATGCCCGTGCTCCTCCTGCCGGCCGTCGCTCTGGCGAATTCCGAGTGACGTACCGAGCAGCGCCGCCTCGATATCGTGCACGCCGAGAGCGTTGCCGCTGAGCAGCGCCTGGACATATCCTTCGCGGATCAAGCGTGCGAGCGATGCCGCGCCGCCAGTATGAACTACAACCGGTCCGGCGACCACCACGATCTTTTGTCCGGCCGCGCGCGCCTGCTCGATCAGCGCCGCGGTCTGCTTGACGGCCGTCTCCACCTGGCGCTCAGACGAGATGCCGTTGCTCATAAAGGCGAAGGCCAAGCGGTCGCGCTCTTTTGATTCCGGCGTCACGCGGATTCCGCGCATGCCGGTGACGACGCGATCGCCAGCGTGGATATCGCGCAGCCGGCGGCACCAGGCTTGCCCCTGGTCCACCACGATGAGCGCATCCATGCGTTGATTCTGCACTTCGATCCATTCGTGATCGTGCCGGACGAACGTGCGATGGTTCGTGGTGGAGTAAAAGTCGTCGGGGGCGCACCGGTCGCGCTCGACCAGAGCGAGATCGGCATCGCTGGTATCGACCAGAGAACAGCCCAGGCCAAGTAGCTGTGAGAGAATTTGCCGCATCGATTCGCTGTCGTCGGCGTTCACCTTCAGCCGCAGATAGGATGGCTCAGAGTTGGTGCGGCCGATGCGAAACTGCTCCACTTCGAAGCGCCCCTGGTACTCGACCACGGTGTCGAAGATCAGTTCCATGATGTGGGAGTCGATAAGGTGACCCTGCGCCTCCACTCGCTCTTCGAGCGGAAGCGCCGTGCGCGGCGAATTCATAGCGTCAATCTACAGGATACAGGTGGCCGCTCGGTTGCGGCGCGATCCAGTTGTTTCTAAATCTTGACCAGCATCTTGCCGGTGTTGTCGCCCTGAAGCATCCCAATGAACGCCTTCACAGTATTGTCGAAGCCATTGACGATTTCCTCGCGATACTTGAGCTTGCCTTCGCCCAGCCAGGCCGCCATTTGCTGGATGCCTTCGGCGTAACGGTTCTGCCAGCGAAACACGATGAAGCCTTCGACTTTGAGCTGCTTCACCAGCACCAGGCTCAGCAGGCGCGGCCCCGGCTCGGGCTTGTCGAGATTGTATTGCGAGATCTGGCCGCAGATGGAAATGCGCCCGTAGACGTTCATGAGCGGGAACACGGCGTCGGTGATCGCGCCGCCGACGTTGTCGAAGTAGCAGTCGATGCCTTTTGGGCAGAGTTCCTTCAATTTTGCGGTGTAATCGGAAGTCGACTTGTAGTTGAACGCCGCGTCGAATCCCAACTCCTTGGTCATCCACTCGACCTTGTCATCAGTGCCTGCGATTCCGACCGCGCGGCAGCCTTTGGTTTTCGCGATCTGGCCCACGAGCGATCCCACCGCGCCTGCGCCGCCCGAAACCAGCACCGTCTCGCCAGGTTGGGGTTTGCAGATTTCGAGGAAGCCGAAGTAAGCCGTCATGCCCGGCATGCCGAGTACGCCGAGCGCGGTGGAGACGGGCGCGAGTTTCGGATCGAGTTTGGTGAGAGTCTTCGCGTCGGCCGCGGCGAACTCTTGCCAGCCCCAGAAGCCCGTGACGAAGTCGCCGGTCGCGAACCCGGGCGCTTTCGACGCGACCACCTGCCCGACCGTTCCGCCCTGCATAACGTCGCCGATGTTCACCGGGTCGGCGTAGGTTCGAATGCCGGTGATTCGTCCGCGCATGTAAGGATCGACCGAGAGATACGCAGTCTTGACCAGCGCCTGGCCATCTGCGGGCGCGGGCATCGGCGAATCGGCCAGCGAGAAATCGGATTCCTTCGGCAGCCCGACCGGGCGCGCCGCGAGTTTGAACTGCCGGTTGACGGAGGGCAGCGGTCCGAGTTGGGTTGCGGACATAGCGCCAACCATTATCGCAGGGCATGCCCAGGCGTAGTCGATACTGTGTCGAAGCCATCAAGAGCCGGACTGCAGAACCGGATCTTCGGGCGAAGGGAACAAACTGGCCTCGTATTGAAACGTTCCCCGTTGAAAATGTTTGACAATCGTGTTATCAATACTTATATTGGGAGGTTGTTGCCATGGCTAGCACGGTCTGGAAGGGGCATCTTACCTTCGGTCTCGTTTCGTTCCCTGTCAAGCTCTTCACTGCCGCGCGCAGCGAGAGCATCAGCTTCAATCAGCTCCACAAGAGCGACAACTCGCGCATCAAGCAGGTCATCTACTGCCAGGCCGAGGACAAGGCCATCCCGCGCAGCGAGATCGTCAAGGGCTATGAGTACGAGAAAGACCGGTACGTCGTCATCGAGGACGAAGAGATCAAGAAAATGGCGCCCCCGACCGCGAAGATCATGGAGATTCTAGAGTTCGTCAAGTCCGACGAGGTCGATCCGATTTATTTCGAAAGCTCGTTCTATATGGCGCCGGATGACGCGGGCGAGAAGCCATACGCACTGCTGTACGACACACTGAAGCGCACCGGGTATGTGGGTGTCGCGAAGATTGCCATGCACAATCGCGAGCACATCGTGATTTTTCGGCCGGGCAACTTCGGCCTGATGATGCACACGATGTACTTCGCACACGAGGTTCGCAAGGTGGAGGAGTTTCGCACCGACACCAGCCTCGTCAAGGATTCCGAGGTGAAACTGGCCGAGATGCTGGTGCAGTCGCTGGCTGCGCCATTCGAGCCGGAGAAATATCACGACACGTATCGCGATAATCTCCAGGCGCTCATCGACGCAAAGGTCAAGGGGCAGGAAGTGGTCACACCACCACACGCAGAACCCGCGAAGGTAATCGATATCATGGAAGCCTTGAAGCAGAGCTTGGCAATCGCGAAGAAGCCACCGGCTTCGGTGGAGTTACTCGAATCCGAAGCGACGAAGCAGAAAACCGCGGGCAAGAAGAAGACCGCCCGCGGATAGGACGTCGGAGCGCACGCACCCTTAGGAGTACATGCGCAAGTCAACCTAGGCGACTTAACCCACAACTTGCGATGGCGCAGCGGTAGGCCTCCGAATTCGCAGCCTGAAAACCAAAACATGCGCCGCAAGGAGGAGAGGGCTCCTAGACTAGGATTGGGATGAAAAGCCAGCGCCTAGCGATCCAGGCGTATCTACGAGCGAGATGAGGGCCAAGGTCGCCCCCCGGCACATCGCCATATGCGAGTCTTTTAGCAAAGACAGTGGCGGGCAATTCGGGAAAACGATACCAGTGATCAGGACTGCGGGGGTGACGTACCTGAACCTGGGCCGGAGTGCGTGTGCACAGTCCCGTTCACCTATCGCCGGCCAAATATGCTGTGCTGCAAAACGCTCAAAGCTAGAAAACCGAACGCTACAGTGATAACCCACATCGTAGCGATAGCTTCCTTGGCTCGCCGGTGAACGCGGCAGTTTCCACGGAGGAGTCCGTCGCTTCTGATGGATAATTCTAAGTGCCTCGGGGATCTGACTCATGCGAGCGGTCGGGCTCCCTAGCGAAAGTTGATGCGGTGAGACCTAGGCGTGCCATGCGTGGGGACGCGGCACGCGGAGTGCGTGCCCCACATGCGCAGCTACGCAGCAACAATCACTTAATCACTGCAATCTGGTTCTTTTTGAGGCGGCGGTGGAAGGTTTGAGCGCGGGCGACGTCGCGGAGGATTTGGGATTTTAGGGATTCGGGGCTGTCGAATTTGCGTTCGTCGCGCACCCAGTGGAGCAAGTCCACAGCGATTTGGGCTGGAGTCTCGCCGTCCAACGGAGCAAGTAAGTACGTCTCGATGGTGAGACCGTGACCGTTGAAAGTGGGCCGATAGCCGACGTTGGTGATGGAAGGCCATTGGCGCATGGTGTCGAGATCGTGGGTGCGCGTCACGTAGACGCCAGTCTTGGGGAGCACTTCGTCTTTGGTCTCGAGGTTCAAGGTGGGGACGGTTTGTTTCGAGCCGATCCCGGCGCCGGGGACCACGGCACCTTGGAGCGCATAAGGGCGTCCGAGCATGCGCCAGGCTTGGGAAACGGCGCCGGATCCGATCGCGCGCCGGATTTCGGTGCTCGAAATCTTTCTGCCGCGGCAACTGACGGTGGGGATGATTTCAGTCTCGAAGCTGTACTTGTCGCCGAGGGCTTCGAGCAGTTGTGTGTCGCCGGCGGCCTTGAAGCCGAAGCGGAAATTCTCACCGACGAAGATGGCGCGAGACTTGAGTTTGTTAACGAGGATTTCGCGGGCGAAGTCCTCGGGCGGGAGGTGGGCGATCTGGGAGTCGAATGGGACGATCAGGATCTCATCGATGCCCATTTCTTCCATCAACCGCGCGCGCGTTTCCGGTGTTGTGAGAAGAGGCGGCGTGTTCTGAGGAGCGACGAGTTTGGTGGGATGCGGGTCGAAGGTCAGAACAGCCGATCGCCAGCCTTCCGCGCGCGCCATTTCGATCACGCGCCGCAAGATTCGCTGGTGGCCGAGGTGGAGGCCGTCGAAATTGCCGACGGTCATCGCGCAAGGGCCGAAATCGGGCGGGACCGCCGTGAGGCTCCGGTAGATCATGCGCCGCCCCCGGAGACGGTGATGTCGAGCCCGTCGTATGCCAGGCGGACGTGCGGCGGCAGCGCTTCCTCGGTTCGAACGTGCGGAAGATCATGGCAGATGTGCGTGAAAAACGCGCGCCTCGGCGAGAGTTTTTCGACGGTTTGCAGCGATCGTTCCACGGTGGAATGCGTGGGATGAGGCCGGTGACGGAGGGCGTCAAGGAAGAGAACGTCGAGACCCGTCAACTGGCTCATGGACTCGTCGGGGATGTCGCTGTGATCGGTGAGATAGGCGGCTTGTCCGAAGCGGAATCCATGGACAGTGCCCTTGCCATGGCAGAGGCGGATGGGCATGAACTCGAGGCCGAATAAATCGATGGGTGATGTGCTGAAGACGTGGGTCGCCAGGCGCGGGACCGACGACTCGGATTTGTGATTCGAGAACACGTAGTGAAAGCAGCGGCGGATATTTTCGATGTGCTCTTCGGCGCCGTAGACAGGAATCGAGCCGCCCTGGCGGAAGTTGAGCGGGCGGATGTCGTCGAGGCCCATGATGTGGTCGGCGTGGGAGTGGGTGAACAGGATGGCGTCGACGCGTTCGATCTGCGCGCGCAGGGCCTGTTGGCGGAAGTCG
>DASQJA010000080.1:0-2524 GCA_035631275.1 Bryobacteraceae bacterium | reverse complement strand
CGAGCCGGGTGACACGCTCGAGGTGCGCATCCAGGCGATCCGGCTCGCCATTCCGTATTCGTACAACGGCTTTCGGCCGGGCTCCGGTTTTCTACCGGATGAATTTCCGTATGCGCGGACCAAGATCGTTCCACTCGACCGTGACCGCATGGTGGCGCATTTTACCGATCGGATCGAAATTCCGCTGCGGCCGTTCTTTGGAAGCATGGGCGTCGCGCCGCCGGAGTCAGCAGGCCGCTACGACAGCGCCCCGCCGTGGATGCACGGCGGCAACATGGACAACAAGGAGCTGGTTGCGGGCACGACGCTGTATCTGCCGGTGAACGCGAAGGGTGCGCTGTTCGAGGTGGGCGACGGGCACGCGGGGCAGGGAAATGGCGAAGTGGACATCACGGCGATGGAGACGTTTCTTTCGGGGACGTTTCGTTTTGTGGTGCACAAGGACCGGCACCTGCTGTGGCCGCGCGCGGAGACGCCGACGAGCTACATCAGCATGGGGTTCAGCACGGACCTGAAGGAGGCGACCACGCTCGCGGTGCGCGACATGATCAACTTCCTGGTGGACGAGAAGCACATGAGCCGCGACGAGGCATACATGCTGACGAGCGTGGCGGTGGATGTGGACATCACGCAACTTGTGGACGGCAATGTTGGAGTGCACGCGATGTGCCCGAAGGCCATTTTCAAGTAGCGGCGCGGCGGCGGTGCGGCGTTGCCGGGCCGTAGTATGCTTCAAGATCAGATTCACGATAGATCGGGTTCCTGCTGTGTTTCAAGCGAGCCGTCGAGGCGCGTTCCGCGCGCTTAATCCAGTTGTGTTGAAAAGGGAGCTGTGATGCTGAAACCTTTGTCGATGCGCAGGCCGGCATTTGCCGCCGCGCTGTGCCTTGTTGCGCTCATGTGCCTGCCGATGTTCGGCGCGCCCGACGCGAACGGACCCGAGAACACGCGGCGCGGGTACTATCGCGATCCGGCTGTGCATGGCGATTTGATCGTGTTCAATTCCGAAGGCGATTTGTGGACGGTGAGCGTGAGCGGCGGCGTGGCGCAGCGGCTGACAACGGCGCCGGGCTCGGAGACGAATGCGATGATTTCGCCCGATGGCAAGACGGTGGCGTTTCTCGCGGACTACGAAGGGCCGAGCGAGGTGTACACGATGCCGATCGCGGGCGGATTGCCCGAAAGACGCACGTGGGAGGGCGATGCGGTTCCGGCCGGATGGGCGCCTGACGGGCGGCTGATTGTTGCGACGCAGCGCTACTCCACGCTGCCCGGAGACAAGCTCGTGCTGCTCGATGCTAAGGGCGGGCGCGAGATGATTCCGCTGGCCGAGGCAGCCGAGGCAGCGTACGCAGCGGACGGTAAGACCCTGATCTTTACGCGGTGGAGCAGGCAGTGGAGCGAGACGAAACGCTACAAGGGCGGATGGGCCGAGAACCTGTGGAGCTTTGACGGAACGCACGAGGCCGTGCCGCTGACAGGCGACTACGATGGAACGTCGGCGCACCCGATGGTGGCGGGAGGGCGTGTGTATTTTCTCTCGGACCGCGACGGGATCATGAATGTGTGGTCGATGAATGAGCAGGGCAAAGACCTGAAGCAGGAGAGCCACCAGAAGACCTTCGATGTCGAGTCGGCGTCGGTTTCGGACGGGCACATTGTGTACGCGTGCGCTGCCGATCTGTGGCTGCTCGATCCGAAGTCGGGTCACGAGGCGAAGATCCCGATCACGCTGCAGTCCGACTTTGACCAGCTGCGCGAGCACTGGGTGAAGAAGCCGCTCGATTATTTGAGCGCAGTACATATTTCGCCGGATGGCTCGAGCGCGGTGTTCACTGCGCGCGGCGAAGTGTTCACGATGCCGGCGAAGAATGGGCGGATCGTGAAGGTGGCGTCGGACTCGGGGGTGCGCTTCCGCGAGGCGCGGTTTATGCCGGATGGTAAATCGATCGTTGCGCTGTCGACGCAGAGTGGCGAGACGGAGTTCTGGAAGTTTCCCGCAAACGGAGTGGGAAAGCCGGAGCAGTGGACGAATGACGCGAAGGTGCTGCGGTGGGATGGGATCGTTTCGCCGGATGGAAGGTGGCTGGCGCACACGAACAAGGATCAGGAGCTATGGCTCTACGACATCAAGGGGGGACAGGACAAAAAGATCGCGCAGACGCAGAACAGAGGGCGCGCGGAACGGCGCATTGCGCAGTCGATGAACGGCGATATCGGCGATCTGACGTGGTCGCCCGACAGCAAATGGCTCGCGTATTCGGAGACCGCGGACAATTTGTTCCAGCAGATCAAGGTGTTCAATGTGGATTCGGGCGGGATTGAGGCGATTACTTCGGACCGCTTCAACAGCGGCGCTCCGGCGTGGAGCGCGGATGGCAAGTGGATGTACTTTCTCTCGGACAGGACGCTCAAGACGAGTATTCCCGGGCCGTGGGGGCCGCGCGAGCCGGAGCCGCATTTCGACAAGCCGGTGAAGATCTACGAAGTCGCGCTCACGCCGGGCCTGCGGTCGCCGTTCCTG
>DASQJA010000079.1:0-12144 GCA_035631275.1 Bryobacteraceae bacterium | reverse complement strand
ATCGTCGCCACAGGGAGAACTCCGCAGGGACAGGCTCTAAGCCTCGACTTCTGGGTGGACGATAATCGCAAGCTGATCAAGATCGCCGTGCCTTCGCAGGGCGTGGAAGGCTATCAGGACGGTTTCGATAGAAAAGCGCCGCCTGAGGCGCCCAAACCCGATGCGGCCAAGTAATCCCCTGACTCCGCGCGAAATGCATCCGGCGCCCATGCCTGTGCGTGAAACCGATTTCCGCGCTGCGCTCGATTGCTATCTTTCTTCGATCCTCGACATCGCAGACATGCTGGCAGTGGTTTTTCCCGAGCTCAGCACTGGCTGTATCGAGCAGCTCGCCCGCCTGCGCGCCCGACTGGCATTCGAGGCCAACAAAAAGACGCTCGAAGAAAGCTGCGATACGCTGCATCAGATTTTGGAGGGCTTCTCTGTCAGCGCCCGCCACTACACGCAAGCGCTCGAAGAGGAGTTGAATCAGACGCTCGCGTTGGTGGCTGAGACCGAAGAGTCGCGCTCCATGCGCAACGTAAATCACGTCGGGCATTTGGTTGACTTCGTCGATCAAATGGAGAAAGCCGTCCAAGCCGGCGACTTGGCCAAGCTGCGCGATCAAACAGCGGATCTGCGGGGCTTTGCCGAATCCATCGAGCTGGATACGCGCGATGCCTTCGTGCAGATGCGCGATCAGATGCGTGAGTTCCAACATCGCCTGCGGGAGGCGGAGATGCTCGCATCGCGCGACGCGCTCACGGGCGTCGCGAACCGCCGTGAATTCAACCGGCAATTAGCCGCGCGCGTCGAAGCCAAGCGCGAGTTTTGTGTGTTGTTCTTCGATCTGGATGCGCTGAAGTGCTTCAATGACCGGTTCGGCCATCTCTACGGCGACGAAATACTCAAGCAATTGGGTGCGCGCCTCAGCAGCCAGATCCGAACCCGCGACTTCGTCTGCCGCTGGGGAGGCGATGAATTCGCCGTGATTCTGAACTGCGGCCTGGATCCTGGAGTGATGCGGTCCCAGCAGATCGCGCAATGGGTGAATCGTCCTTACACCGTTTCCGTCGACGGACAGGAGCTGATTGTTGAAGTGCACGTCTCGGTCGGAATCTCCGAGTATGTTCCCGGCGAGACCTCCGAGCAGCTTTTCCGGCGCGTTGACGAATCCATGTACCGCCATAAGCACGGCCAGGCAGCTGGATAAGTCATCGCTCCGTCATCCATGCCAGCGCCAAAAATCGTTTTGTACTAATTTGAGTTGGGAGTCCGGAAGGGGCGCGGACCCTCAGGCACGGGAATAAGCTGTCCGCGCGCTCGGTTCTCTGGGTAGTTGCGTAGGAGCGCCAGAGGAGGGCGTTGCCTCCTCGCGCGTGACGAAAATTCGCCGCCGCCGTTGCGGCGCAAGTTTTCTAAGGAGGATTCGCGCGTTTGCAAACTCTGACGAACGCCGGGGTGCTTGTAACGGGGGCGGGCCGCGGTATCGGAAAACGGTTGGCGATTGGTTTCGCCGCCGCCGGCAATCGCGTAGGCTTATTGGCGCGCAGCAAGGCCGAGCTCGATCTCGCACACTTGGAGATCGAACATGCGGGCGGAAACGCGCTTCGCATCCGCGCTGACGTAACCGACTACGAACAGGTGAGCGCCGCCGTGGATCGCATGCGCGTCCACTACGGTGAAGTCAACGTGCTAATCTGCGCCGCCGGCGTGCCGGGTCAGATAGGGCCGTTCAACACACAATCCCCGAAGGCTTGGGCCGACGTCGTACACACCAACCTGCTGGGAGTGATGAATGCCTGCCACGCGGTTCTGCCTCACATGATCGAGCGCCGGGCCGGCAAAATCATCGTGCTCAGCGGTCCGGGTGCGACGGCTCCCCGTCCAAATTTTTCCTTGTACGCTGCATCGAAAGCTGCGCTTGTGCGTTTCGTTGAGACGGTTGCTGAAGAGATCAGCGATCACAATATTCAAATCAATTGTCTCGGTCCGGGCGGAACCTACACGCATATGACGGATGAGATTTTGCGCGCCGGCGACCGCGCAGGCTGGAAGGAAACCGAAGAGGCGCTCGAGGTGCGGCGGACCGGAGGCGAAGCGCCCGACAAACAGATCCAGCTCGCTTTGTTCCTCGCTTCCGAAGATTCCAATCACATCAGCGGCAAATTGATTCACGCTAGCGACGATTGGAAAAAGCTGCGCTCCGGACACATTCCCGCCGAGGCGTACACTCTCAGGCGCACCCTGAAAACGTGAAAGGTCAGCGCCCGGTATCAGGCGATCTCGACCAACTGCTCGCGCTTCAACTGCCCGCAGGCCGCGAAGATGTCGCGCCCGCGCGGCTTGCGCACGAAGCACGGCATCGACGGCCGCACGATGGTCTGAAAGGCCTCGACCCGCTCGGCGTCCGGTGTTTGGTAGGCGATCCCCGGGCCTGGATTCAGAGCGATCAGGTTCACCTTGGCGTTCATATTAGCTAGCAGCTTTACGACGCGCCGTGCGTCGGCGTCTGTGTCATTGACGCCTTTCAACAGCACGTATTCGAATGTCAGTTTCTCCCATGGGCGCAACGGATAGGCTTTCGCCGCCGCGATCAGTTCCTTCAGCGTATATTTGCGGGTGATCGGCATCAGCTCGCGGCGCTGCTCCTCGGTGGATGCGTTCAGCGAAATCGCGAGCTTCGGCCGCACCGGCTCACGCCCCAGCTCCTCGATCTTCGGCACAATGCCGGCGGTGGAGAGCGTGATCCGCTTTTGCGACAGCCCGATGCCTTCCGGATCCACAAGCAGCCGCGTCGCTTTGATCACGTTCGCGAGATTTAGCAGCGGCTCGCCCATCCCCATCATCACGAGATTCAATCGATCCGTCGCCGTCGACAGCCGATGTGTGCCCATGACGAACAGCACCTGCCCGACGATCTCACCGGCGGTGAGGTTGCGCTCCAGGCCCAGAAGCGCGGTCAGGCAAAACCGGCAATTCACCGGACATCCCACTTGGCTCGAAATGCAGATCGTGTCGCGCCCATCCTCGGGCATCAGGACCGTCTCGACACTGCGCTGATCATCGAGCCCGAGAAGGTAACGCCGGGTGCCGTCGGCGGAACAATATTCGGCGGAAATCTGAGGCAATCCCAGACGGAATTGAGAAGCCATTTCCTTTCTTAGAGTTAAAGGCAACCCAGTAACGCCAGACAGCTCCGACACTCTCCGGCGGTAGACTGCATCATAGATCTGATGGGCGCGGTACAGGGGTAAGTTTGGTCCGAGGGCCTGTTGTAGGTCTGTAAGTTCCATTCCTACAATAGTTTGCAGCATTTCTTCGAGTATAACACGCGTTCGCGACGACACGGCCGGTGATTCGCGCTCGGAAGCGCGATAAGATGGAAACAGTGACTCTGACTGAAGAAGCTCAACAGATTCGGGACATTGCAACTACGACCCTCCCCAACGGCCTGCGCATAATTTCCGAGCGCATGGCTCACGTTAGGTCGGTGTCATTGGGGCTGTGGGTTCGCACTGGCTCGCGTCGCGAGGCGGGTGCCGAGAACGGCATCTCGCACTTCATCGAGCACATGGTCTTCAAAGGTACCAAGCATCGCAGCGCGGAGGAGATCGCGCGCTCGGTGGATTCCATCGGCGGCGGCCTCGATGCCTTCACGGCCAAGGAAATGGTGAGTTACAACACCAAGGTTCTCGACGAGCACCTGCCGCTGGCCTTCGACGTTCTGGCCGACCTGGTCCTCAACCCGTTGTTTCGTCCCGAAGACATCGAGAAGGAAAAGGGCGTCATTCTCGAAGAGCTGAAAATGGAGGCGGACAATCCCGAGTATCTGCTGCATGAGATCTTCACCAGCAATTTCTGGAAAGATCATCCGCTTGGCAAGCCGATCCTCGGGACCAAGGACACCGTGCGCGGTTTCGACCAAGACATGCTGCGCGGTTACTACGGGCGTTTTTACACGCCATCGAACATCCTGATCACCGCCGCCGGCAATCTGAGGCACGAGCAGCTTGTCGATCTGGTGCGCGAGCGATTCGATCACCTGCGTTTCGACGGCGCGCTACCGCCTGACATCGCGCCGGTCCCGCACGCCAAGCTGGTATTCAAGAATAAAGCCTCACTGGAACAGACGCATCTTTACATGGGAGTGCCGGGTTATGCGTTCCCGCACAAGCTGCGTTTTGCCTGCTACGCTCTGAATACGGTGCTGGGCGGCGGGATGAGCTCGCGTTTGTTTCAGAACGTTCGTGAGAAGCAAGGTTTGGCATACGCCGTCTATTCCGAACTGAGCATGTATCGCGACGCCGGGTGTTTGGCGATCTACGCGGGAACGTCGCTCGAAAGCGCGGCCAAGGTGGTGGAGTGCATCGTCAAGGAGTTTCGCGAACTCAAGGAACATCTGGTTCCCGAAGACGAGCTGCGCCGCGCCAAGGATCACCTCAAGGGCTCGCTGATGCTGAGCCTGGAATCCACGTCCAGCCGCATGGGCAATCTGGCCCGGCAGGAGCTTTACTTCGATCATTTCTACACGCTCGACGAGATGATCCAGAGCATAGAGGACGTCAGCGCCGGCCAGGTGCAGAGCATCGCGCAAGAGCTGCTCGACGCGAAGAACATCACGCTGGCGATGCTCGGCAATCTCGGCGATTTCCGCATCAAGCGCGAGGACCTGGTCTGCTAAAAGGCCCGCTACGGCGCTTCACGTGGGCTCTCGCGTTCGCGCTCGCGTTAGTTTCGCTCCTGTTCGGGCTCGACCTTACCAAACTAAAGCCACAGGGTTACGTGAGCGACTTTGCTCACGTGCTGGATCCCTCTTCGCGCGCGCAGCTTGAAAGCTACGCCGGGCGCCTGGAGCAAGCTACAGGCGTTCAGATGGCCATCGTGACGCTGGATTCGCTCGATGGCGCACCGATCGAGGACGTTACCAACACGCTATATCGCCAATGGGGCGTCGGCAAGAAGGGCAAAGACGAAGGCATCATGTTCTTGCTCGCTATCAAGGATCGGCGCGATCGCGTTGAGATCGGTTACGGCCTCGAGCCCATTCTTCCCGACGGCTTCGACGGCAGTGTGCTTCGCGAGGCGCGCCCGCTCCTGCGGCAAGGGGCGTACGGTTCGGCGCTGTTTGCAGCGGCTGACCAAATGGGCTCCCGCATCGCCGACGCCAAGGGCGTGGCGCTCAACTTTAGCCTGCGTCCGCGCATTCGGCCGGTCCAGCCGCGCCCATCGATCCCGTGGCCGCTGGTCGTACTCGGTATCCTTCTATTGCTGTTCCTGATGCGCCGAGGCGGAGGCGGCGGCTTCTGGACCGGACTCATTATAGGTAACCTATTAGGTCGTGGCGGAGGCGGTGGCGGATGGAGTGGCGGCGGATTCGGGGGATATGATTCCGGCGGCGGAGGCGGCGGTGGATTCGGCGGCTTCGGCGGGGGAGACTCGGGCGGCGGTGGGGCTTCGAGTGATTGGTAACGGGGACGATTTGGGTAATCGATGATCCGGCAACAGCTCGATGAATTGGTCGAACGCTTGCGCAAGGCCCATCAGGACCGGCTTGTTTCCGTGATTCTCTACGGGTCGGCGGCCGGCGGCGATCACCACGAGGACTATTCCGATCTGAACGTGCTGTGCGTGCTGACCGACGTGTCGCCCTTGGCGCTAGCCGACTCCGAACCGATCTTCAAGTGGTGGCGCGCTGGCGATAACCCCTCGCCGCTGCTGCTCAGCGAAGAGGAAGTGCGCATGTCGACGGATTGCTTCCCCATCGAGTTTCATGATATGGCGGAGCGCCGACGCGTGCTTTTCGGCAAGGACGTGATCGAAGGCTTGGCCATCGACAAAGTGTTCTATCGCGCGCAGGTGGAGCACGAGCTCCGCGCGAAGCTCTTGCGTCTGCGGCAAAAAGCGGCCGGAGTTCTTGGGGATAAGCAGGCACTGCTGCGCTTGATGCTCGATTCGGTTTCGAATTTCCTGGTGTTAGCGCGTCACGCTCTGCTCGTGTCTGGAACCGCGGTTGGATCCGATAAGCGAGGAATCGCGGCACAGCTCGGCGTTATTGGCGTCGATGCAGAGCCGTTCGGAACTCTGCTCGATCTGCGCGAGCAGAAGCGCAAGCCGGCCGATGTGGAACCGGGCCCGCTTTTTGGACGTTATCTGAAGCAGATTGAAGCCGTGGTCGCGCACGTCGATCGCCTGGAAAAGTGACGAGTGATTAAGTCAAGAAACGAGGACTGAATGAAAGCCGGATTGATCGTGATTGGCGTCATCGTGCTGGTAGTGCTCGGGGTGTTCGGTTGGGCCATGGGGGCGCGGAACACTTTGGTCACCGAGCGCGAGTCCGTGAATGCAGCCTGGTCGCAGGTAGACGTCGCGATCCAGCGCCGCGCGGATTTGATACCGAACCTGGTTGAAACAGTGAAGGGATTCGCCAAGCAAGAGCAGGCGGTGATCAAGGAAGTCACCGATGCTCGCGCAGCTCTGGGCGGCGCGCGTACTCCTGCCGAGAGAATCCAAGCCAACTCGCAACTCGATGGCGCGCTGAGCCGTCTGCTGGTTGTGGTTGAGAATTATCCTCAGTTGAAATCCAACGAGAATTTCCTGCGCCTTCAGGATGAGCTGGCCGGAACCGAAAACCGGATCGCAGTGGAGCGCCGCAAGTACAACGAGACGGTCCAAAGATACAATACCGACATCGAGCTGTTCCCCAACAACATCGCCGCGTCACTGTTCGGCTTCCAGCGCAACGATGCCTACTTCAAGACCGAGCCTGGGGCGCGCAACCCTCCGAAAGTCTCGTTCTGATCTGTCTCGATGATCCTGGAGCGACGTTCCGCCTTCGCCGTGCTCTGCGGCGTGGTGGGACTGCTGCTGGCCGGGCTCGTCGTTTATTCGCAGATCCAGGCGTTTTCCTGGGATGAAGGGTTTCACCTGCTCGCGGCCTCTTTGATCCGCTCCGGGAAGAAGCCATATCTGGATTTCTGTTTCCCGCAAACGCCGTTGAATGCGTATTTCTACGCGGCCTGGATGCGCGTGTTTGGAGAAAGCTGGCGCGCGATGCATGTCGTTGCGTCGATCCTCACCGCCGGCGCGATTCTTCTGACCGCCGATTATTTCTACTCGCGCTTTCCCGTCCAGGCGTGGAGACTGCCGGGCGCCATCGCGGTGGCTCTTTTCATGGGGCTGAACAATTCGGTAGTCTTTTTCGGGACCATCGCGCAGGCCTATGCGCTCTGCTTGTTTCTGCTGATCTGCTCGTTTCGGGTCGCTGTAAAAGCAGTCTCGAGTTCCAATGCGACGCTCGCCGGACTCGCGGGGTTACTCGTGAGCGCATCCGCGGCTTCATCACTGCTTACCGCACTCGCGGTCCCCGTGCTGCTCATCTGGATCCTGATCGCCAATCGCGTTGGGAACCACTGGCTGAAGGGCGGATCGTTCTTGGTGGCCGGCGTCATCCCGTTCCTTCCCGTGATTTGGTTATTCGCGCAATCGGCGCGCGTTGTCCTATTCAACGTCATCGGCTATCAAATATTTGGCCGGCGGGCGAGATGGGCGGGAGCAACGACGCACGATCTCAACGTGTTAACGTCGTGGGTCGATTCGGGATCTGCCCTGCTGCTAGGCCTTCTCGCCGTCGCCTGCCTCGTCTTCATGGCTCGAAAAACCCAGTGGCCGCGGGCGCTGCGATCCGAATACTACCTGTGTGCCTGGTTATCCCTCGCCATGGCGCTCGAGATAGGCATCGCGCATCCGACATTCACCTGGTATTTTGTTTTCACGGTACCCTTTCTCGCGATCCTGGCCGTCACCGGATTGTATGAGGTCGCGGCGCGGCTGATGCCAGGCACTCGGCCCGGATGGTCCGTCGCTGCGGTCGCGCTTTTGCTCTGCTTGAGTTTCGGCCGCGCTCTCCGCGAGGACAGCGACGAGATGAACTGGCCCACCATGGAGAACATCGCCCGTAAGATCGTGGACGTGACGCCCTCGGGCGGCGAAATCTGGGCTGGCGAACAGTTCTTCTTCCTGACGCGGCGGCCCGTCCCTGAGGGCATGGAATTTCAGGCCTCGCAGAAACTCGACATGCCGCTATCGGAAGCAGGACCGCTGCACATTCTGCCTTTGTGGGAATTTGAAAACCGGGTGAAGTCCCGCTTCTACGACACCATCGAGATCTGCGACGACGATCGCGTCAAAGAGCTCGGCCTGCACGCGCTTTACTCGAACAGCGAAGAGACCGGCGCTTGCACGATTTTTTGGAGTAAATAGTAACGTGCGCAATCGCAGGACCACATGGCTCAGCATCGCGCTGCTCGCCATTCTCACCGAGGCCGTTTATTCCCGCCCTTCGGTGTGGCGCGCCGGCTTGTTCGGCAGCGATTACAGGGAACTGCACGCCCGGCACATCGCCTTTGCGCGCGATGCTTTGTTCGGTCCCGCTCATTTTCTGCCCGGCTGGTACCCTCGCGAACTGCTCGGCGCGCCCTTTGCCGCGAATCTTCAAAGCTTCCCCTGGATTCCGGTGCGTTTCCTTCTGCTGGTTCTGCCGCCGCGACTTGAATTCTTGGCAGGCGTCGCTTTGGCGACCCTTTTGGCGGCGATCTTCAGCTATCTTTTCGCAAAGCGCGTTGGACTCTCGGAACTGGCGTCGGTGGCTGCGGGTTGGACATTCGCCTGCGCCGGTTACTTCGCTTCGCGAGTCGCGGCCGGGCATCTCCCGCTGCTCGAGGCCTATCCGGCGTTGCCGTTGCTGCTCTGGTTGGCCGATCGCGCCGTCGATCCCGACCGCGCGCGGTTCCGCCGCCGCGATTTGCTCGCACTCGCTCTCGCTACCGCATGCACGGCGCTGGCAGGTCATCCGCAAATTCCCGCCTATGCCGTCGGCTCGGCGCTCTTCTACATCCTGCTCCGCGGCGAGGGCCGTCGCGTCATCTACGCCCTCTCCGCCCTCAGCCTGGGAGTTGCTTCGACGTTCTTCGCCTGGTGGCCGATGCTGCTGTTGATTCGCCGCAGCACACGCATGCTGGATCTCGCGCCAACATCAAACGATGTCGCGATGGGATCTGGACGCCTGCTTGCTCTGATTCTGCCGGGTGTCGACGGCTGGCCGGAACTTCTTCAGCAGCATCAAGTGTTCAGCGGCTATCCGAACGACGCTTACTTTTGGGACACGGCGTCGTACATGGGTCTGCTCCCGCTGTTCGCGCTTCTCTTTCTCGGCACACACGCGTTGTTCATGAGGCAGCGCCCGTCGCGTCCATTTCTGATCCTGACGCTCCTCGGAACGGCTGCATTCACACTGTCCCTACCGATTGCCAAGCCGTTGCATCACCTGATTCATGGAACACTCTTCCGGAGCCCGTCCCGGTTGTTCTACGTGTGCGCGTTTTGCATCGCCATCGCGTTCGGTTCGGCTGTGAGTATCATCGAGCGCGGCGCTAAGCTGAATCAGCGCTTTCGGTATGCGCTGCTCGTGGCGTTGCTTGCCGGGCATGCGCTCGACCTGGGAGGCTTCGCGCGCTTGTTTGTCCGGCCCGCACCCGTAGACGATTTTCCCGCAGCATTTCAAAAGAAAATCGACGCCGAGATCGGCGACGCAAGAACTGCCTCCGACGATCCGGCATACTACCAGCGCTACGATGACGCCGGAATTTTCGATTCCATTCTCCTGGCGAATCCATACCAGGCGCTGGTACGTCTCGCGGGCCTGCCATCGGACTTGAACGAGCAGCGGGTGGACGCATCCAGCCTCCCCATCCCCGCACTCCAGGCCGCGGGCGTGAGATTCGTGATCACATCGGAAGAGCGCACTGATCTGGAGTGCGTCCTCAGAAGCGACGACGAGAACCTGTACCGCACAGCGGACCCCGTTCCGCGCGTTTCGTTGAGTGAGAGCAGCCCTGGTCCAGGAGCTTCCGCAACAACTTACGTGCGCCGCTCAAGCGACGAAATCGAAGTCCGCGCGACTGCGTTTACGCGGGGTTTCGTCAAAGTGCTCGAATCCTTCGATCCGGGTTGGAGCGCAATGGTGGATGGATCCGCTGCTCCGGTTGTTCTCGCCGACGGATTTGCGATGGCTGTTCCGGTCCAACCGGGTGAACATACGCTCCGCTTGAGTTATCGAACCCCCGGCCGCGGGCTAGGCTGTCTGCTCTCGCTTGCGAGCGTCGCTCTATTCCTCGGCCTGCTGGCGATGGTCCCTAAAATCGAAAACCCGGCTTGACGGATCAAGCCGGGTTCCGGACTACGCTTAGCGCACCCGATGTCAGGCCACGTGCTGCGCCTTGTGGCGCTTCAGAATCTCGTTCATCTGGTCTTTGATGCGCAGTTTCAATTTTTTGAGCCTGTGCTCTTCGATCTCCTCTTCGGGAGTCAGGTGCGACTTAGCTTCCAGTGCCTCAAGTTGCGTATGAAACTGCGCATGCTGATCGGCTAAACGGCGAAATTCTTCGTCGGTCTGCATCAGGTGCGCCTTCAATTCTTCTTGCGTGTTCTCCATCAGGCTTGATTCTCCTTTGTGAGCTTGCCACGCCGAGTTGTCGGATTGAGTTGTGCTCGGTGGGTGTAGGAACGCTGTCATTCGTCATGCGGTGGTCACCGATGGCCCCCGCATTTGTGACAGTATCATGAAAAAATCCTCATGACAATCCCTGTCTCGGGTGGGTCGTCATAGTATCCCGGCCGCAATCCAACCGCTTCGAAACCCAACCGCCGGTACAACTCGCGCGCCGGCGCATTGGACTCCCGAACCTCAAGAAAATGCGCCCCGGGCGAGTGGGTTAATTCGAACCGCAGCAGTTCCGAGCCGACTCCGAGCATTCGAAAGTCCGGATGCACGGCGATATTGAGGATCTCCCGTTCCCTCTGGCCGACGCTGCGGGAGACGACAAAGCCCACAACGCGGCCTTCGAGTATTCCGACCTTGCAATCGTGCGCGAGATAGTCGCTCGGCTGCCATTGCGAGGCCTCTTGCGCGGTGGCCTGAATGGCCGAGATTTCGGGAATGTCGACTTTCTCAGCCGTGCGGATTTGGACTCGTGGCGGCAGCAGGCTGCGAATCAGCGCGCGCTGGCATTCTCCGATCTTTTTCCAATCGAAGTGTTGCTCGACATCCACTCGACCGTTCGCGGCAAGCCTTTCGCGAAGCTCGCGATCTGCGAGTAGCGTCTCGACGGCTTGACCGAAGGCGTCCGCGCCGTCTGCGATCCAGATATTGCTCATATGTTCGAGTCCGAGTCCGGCGCAGCCCGACTGCGTAGAGACCACGGCGCGCTCCATCGCCAGCGCTTCCAGAACTTTGAGGTTCGTGCCGGCGGAGACCAGCGTCGGCACCAGTACCAAGTTTGCCGCGACGTACAAAGGCCGCACGTCGGCCACAAATTCGAGCATGCGAATGCGGTCGTCAGGAGGGATAGTGATCAATCCCGTGTGCTCGCGCCAGTATGTCAGCGGATCCGGTCCGGCGACTACCGTCAGCTCGATTCCCCGCACTCGCTCGCGCAGCTTCGGCCATACTTGCTCGACGAAAAAGCGGTACGCCACAATGTTAGGGAAATGGCGGAACGATCCGACAAATAACAGGCGGGCGCCGGGCCGTTCCATCTCCGGCGTGAATCGCGCCAGGTCCACTCCGTTCGGAATCACTTTTGTGTTGGCGGTGCGAAGCTGCGCCGCGTCACGATCCGACATCACGATAACCTTGCGATACCTTTCCACCAATTTGGTTTCGAACCGGTGCCAGCGTTTGTAGTCCCAGCTTCGTGGATTGATCTGACGGTAGAGGTCGAAAGTGACGTCGTGTTCCACCAGCACGTCGCCGCAATAGGGAGCAAGCGCGGTATATTCCACTTGCACCAATTCCAGACTGAAGTCGCGCTTGACGCGCTCGACCGCTGCGAACATCGCCGGCGAGCGGAACTCGTGCACTTCCGGTGGCTCGATGGTCGACCAGCGCGGCTCGCGGTAGCGCGGTTTCCGAACCAAAATCAAGCGCGCGCAGAGATCCTGCACTGGCTTGAAGTCAGCCTCGGTTTCCTGGTCGAGAAAGGCGAACAAAAAGACGTCGAACTCTTGCGACATCTCGCGCAGCAAATGAAATATCCGCACCGCACCACCATGCGAGAGCGGATAAGGAAAGTACGGACTGAGGACGCCGATTCGTCTGCGCCGCGG